>JASGDV010000128.1:0-17355 GCA_049841255.1 Sphingobium sp. | reverse complement strand
TCGTCCATTGCGCCTCGCTCAACTCATATCGCTTCACGCCCATCCATAGCCTCCGCTCAATCGCGGAACCCTATGAATCAGCACTTACGCCCTTTGGGAATCCTGAATGTCGATCGGCCCTAGGGCGGGACGGCAACGGCCGCCAGGTCGTCCGTCTTGTCGATGAGCAGGGACGCACCATCAAATGGGATCCGCAGACCACTAAGGCGCGGCATATCAATGTGTTCAATCCCGAAGAACGGGAACTGGCACAAGGCGACCGCATCCAATGGCGTCTCGTCAATCGCGATCTCGATCTGCGCAACGCCGAGCGCGGCACGGTGGAGAAGCTGGACGGAGACATGGCCACAATCCGCTGGGATCGCGGCGGGCGTGTCCAGCAAGTCAATCTGTCCGAACACCGAACCTGGGATCATGGCTATGCCGAGACCGTCTATTCCTCCCAGTCGAAGACCTATCCGCGCGTTTTCGTTCTGGCGCCTGTCGAGTCGCCGCTGGTCAACGCCCAGAATTTCTACACCGCCATTACCCGCGCGATGTACGGCGTGCGGCTATGGACCAATGACGTCAAGGAATTGATCGCCAAGCTGGAACGCCAGTCGGGGGAGAAGACCTCTTCCGCCGAAGGGCTGGGGCGTATGAAGCAAAATCAGGTCGTTGCCTTCGGTACGCGCCATGAAGGACGCCTCGCAACGCTCAAGACCGAACAAGAACAGATGCGCACGCATCGTCGCGATCGTGCGCTCGAACGTTACCTCAACCGTCGGGATGCGCCGCCGCGAGGGACAGCTGAACATCTCGCCGAAGGCGCCCGAAGTATCGCGCAGGTACTTGACCGGTTTCTGGGCGGCATCCTCGATCACGCGCGTGCGCAGCGCGCTGCCCCTCACATCGAGGCGCCAGAGCAGACGCGATCGCCCCAGCCTCATTCCGAACCTGCCCATGGGCCCGAACGATAAGGTCGCCGCCATGCTGCTTGCCCTCTCTGTTATTGTCATCGCTTTGCTGGCTCTGTTGCTCCACCGCGCCCGGGTGCCGATACGCCATCGCTGGCGTCGTCGACAGGCGAGGGCCATGGCGCTTCAACTCAGCGGGAGAGATCGTCTGCAGCCACCCCAGCTTCTCTATGCCCGCCTGCGGGCCATGGATCCCCTGGCATTCGAGGAGCTGCTGCTCGAATGCTTCGAGCGGCGCGGGCATGGGGTTGTTCGAAACCGCCGCTACACTGGCGATGGCGGGATCGATGGGCAGGTCATGATCGAAGGCGAGAGCTGGCTGATCCAGGCGAAGCGCTATGCCGACGCTATCCGTCCCGAGCATGTCGCAGCCTTCGAAGCACTGTGCCACGCGAAAGGGCGACGAGGCCTGTTCATCCATACCGGCCGCACAGGCCCGCAAAGCCGCGTGATGGCGGCCGGCAGCGACCGGGTTGCTATCGTCTCCGGCCGCGCACTCCTGTCTCTTGTGACCGGTGGCCCCATGCCAGATCTGACAGGCCCGCAACAATTACGCCTCCCCAGCATGGCCCAGCAGGAGACGGATATGATGCGGTGCATACCTAAACTCTTGTGGCTGGCCATGCTTGTAGCGGCACTACTGCCACAATTCGCCTGGGCGAAATCGGGAAGCGCGCAGGACGAGCGTGTAATTGCAGCATGCATCCACCAGGCCTCGCTCGGACGACCCTGGCTGGAAAAGACCCTTTGGGGGCTGCGCGACCAGGAGGGGGGCTGGATCGGCGCAGAGGTCGCAAACACAAACGGGAGCCACGATCTCGGGCCGATGCAGGTGAATAGCTGGTGGGTCACCCGAATTGCAGCCCAGGTCGGCAGGCCTCCGGCCCATGTGCGCCATTGGTTGAAGTTCGATGCCTGCTTCAATGCGCAGGCCGCTCGCTGGGTCTTCCTTTCAGCTTTACGCACGACCGGCGATTATTGGAAAGCCGTGGGCGTTTATCATAGCCCGACGACATGGCGGCAACACCGATACACGGCCTCGGTTATCAGACATCTTCAAGATCGTTTTGGAGAGAAAATATTTTCCAAATGATCTTTTGAATGACCGACTATGAAGTTCCAAACAGTCCGGACGCTGGCCCCACTGTCAAGCGCGAGAAATTAATATATCGTCGATTTGCTTTGCCAGTATCAAGTCTCGTGCCGAAACACCGCCTGCATCATGGGTCGTCAACCATATGTCCAACCGGTTATAGACATTGGCCCATTCGGGGTGATGGTCAGCAACCTCTGCGATGATCGCGACCCTCACCATGAATCCGATCGCTTCAGAAAAATTCTTGAATTCAATGTGGCGGAACAGCGCTTTCCGTTCGTCGTCATAGCTCCAGTTGTCCAGACCGGCGATGGCGTGAGAGCGTTCTTCAATGGAAAGGGGAGTGATCATTGGAGCCTCATGCGTTGTTCGTAACCGGGATCATCGCGCCGTTGATGGCGCGGGCTTCACTGGAGATGAGAAAGCGAATGACGTCGGCGATTGCTTCCGGGCTCGTCCATGCCGCGGGGTCTGCGTCTGGCATGTCCGCGCGATTGCGCGGCGTGTCGATGATGGCGGGCGCGACGCCGTTCACACGGATGCGCCGAGGTCGCAATTCTTCGGAGAGAGCCTCGACAATGCGCGCAACACCCGATTTCGCGGCGGCATAGGGCGCCATGCCTGCTTTGGCGCTTTGTGCCGACGCGGCTCCTACGCACAGGATCGCCCCGCCATCGGTCATCTTGGTAAGCCCGGCCTGAATGATGTTGACGGTTGTCGCCACATTCGTTGCATAAAGCGACCACCAGTCGTCCAGCTTGGAGTCCGCGACCGGAAGCCACTCAAACCCGCCGGCCAGGTGAACGATCGCATCAATACCATCCAGAATGTCCTGGGCGGTGTTGAAAGCTGTGCGGGTCGCTTCTGGTTCGGCGAGATTCGCGACGAGAACTTGGGCCACGTTTCCGCTCGTATCGGATTGTGGTGAGCGGACGAGTGCGACCAGCCTGTTACCGTCACGGTTCAAAGCAGCGGTCACCGCGGCGCCTAACGCACCCGTACCGCCGGTGATGACGATCTTCATCCCAACGTTCCTTTTTTGAAAGTATTTCTCAAATTGTGACGATCCAGCCGTCGTCGATCCTAACCGGCCAGGAAGCTAACGATTGTCCGGTGCAGGGACCGGCGACGCAAAGACCGTCTTGCTTCCTGAACAGCGCGCCATGCCAGCTGCACGCGATGAACGTGCCATCAGGGGTCAAATAGGCGTCGAGCTCCTGTGCCAACGGAAGTCCGCTATGCGGGCAGCTATCTACATAGCCTGCGATTCCATCCCCCTCCCAGACAATGAATCCATGGAAGCGTCCGTTCCGCATCTGCAGTACGAAATTGCGTGCTTTACCATTTCCCAGCGTGTCGAGAGTGCAAAGCCTGACGCCGGCGGGTGTCTTATGAACCCGTTTGCTAACCGTCATCGCTGATCTGCATCTGGCTGAAAATTTGGGTGAGCTTGCAAGATCGCAGGGAGTTCGCCAGCAGCGTCGGCGGCAGCCACCAGGCGTGGATATGAACCGAGATCGGCAAAGAACCGTCGCGCACTATAGACTTGCGGGACGAGGTAGCAATCAGCGAGCGTGGGGACATCCCCAAAAGCAAACCGGCCCCCTCTCAATGCAATTATCTTTTCGAGCGCCGAAAATCCTTCGTCAATCCAGCGATGGATCCAAGCCTGTACCTGCTCGTCGGTAGCATCGAAGGCACTTCGAAGAGTGCTGAGCACACGCAGATTGTTGAGAGGATGAACATCGCATCCGATGAGCGCAGCCATCGATCGAATAATGGCTACCTCGTCCTGACCACCAGGCAAAAGCGAGGGCTCAGGCCATTTGGATTCGATCCATTCCAGAATGGCGGGACTTTCGATCAGGACCAGATCGCCATATTGCAACGCAGGGACCATGCCGTGGGGAGAAACGGCTAGATATGCTTCGAAGCGCTGCTCTCCACTGCGCAAGTCATGACTGATCTGGCGATATGGGATGCCCTTGAGATTAAGCGCAATGCGTACACGATACGCAGCGGAAGAGCGCCAATAGCCGTGCAGAACAAGCTCAGTCATTTTGCTGGCAGCACCACGGCTCGACATTCTCCCAGGCCGATTGAAATCGCACCTGGTGCCGAAGCGACTGCGCGCATGATGATTTCGTCACCATCCTCGATGAAGGATCGGATTTCACCGTTGGGCAGCGTGATCGGGTTCTTGCCGCCCGTTGTCAGCTCCAACATGCTGCCGAAGCCGTCTCGGTCAGGCGCCGAGATGGTTCCGGTGCCCAGCAGATCGCCTGGGTTCAGGTTGCAGCCGTTAGAAGCATGGTGCGTGACGATCTGGTTGACGCTCCAGTACATGTTCGTGGCTGGCCCCTTGCTTAAGCGAAAGGGCGCTTCCCCGGCGTCGCGCATCGCCGGAGTGAGCAACAGCACTTCGAGTGTCAATGCGAGCGCGCCATGCGCCCGGTCTTGCTGGTCTGCCAGATAGGGCAGGGGCGCGGGATCACCGTCGGCGCGCGCGGGCTGGGCTGTACGAAACGGGGCCATGGCTTCTATCGTCACGACCCAGGGCGAAATGGTCGAATGAAAGCTTTTGGAGAGGAACGGCCCCAGCGGCTGATACTCCCAGGCTTGGAAATCGCGTGCCGACCAGTCGTTGAGCAGGCAGAAGCCGGCGATGTGGTCCGCCGCCTGGGTGATGGGAATGGGGGTGCCCAGATCATTGCCCCTGCCGATCCACACGCCCAATTCCAGTTCATGGTCCAGCCGTGTCGTCGGGCCGAATAGCGGCGCTTCGGCTTCAGGAGGCTTGCGCTGGCCGACGGGACGACGCAGCGGTACGCCCGACGCCCTGATCGAGGAAGCGCGGCCATGATAGCCGATCGGCACATATTTATAATTGGGCAGCAACGGGTTGTCGGGCCTGAACTGGCGGCCGACATTGTTCGCGTGATGAATTCCGACATAGAAGTCGGTATAATCGCCAATGCGGGCCGGGACGTAGAGCGTGCAATCGGCGGCCACGTAAAGCTTGCCGGTGATGGCATCGCGATGCGCGGGATTAGCTAGCAACACGCTGATCCGGGAGCGCAACTCCCGCCTTTGCGCCGATGGCAGCGCCAGCAGCGCATTGAGAGCATCCGCTTGGCACGCGGCAGAAAATGCATCAGCGAACAGTCCCGATTGCGCGCAATCGCGCAGGTCCAGAATGAATTCGCCAATCGCAACGCCGATCCTCGCGTCGCCGCCGGACGGAGAGAATAGCCCGAAAGGCAGATTCTGGATCGGGAAATCCGCGTGTCCATTCGCGCTGTCTACCCAACTCGTGAGAGCTGGATCATGCGTCGCGTCAGTGGCCCACCAGGTCATCAGTTCATATCTCCCGAAGAGGCAGGAAGCTGGGCCTTGCGAAACCCGCTCCAGCATTCGTCATAGTCGGATTGCAATAACGGCGTTTCCATCGCCCAGCGGGTCGCGCAGATCGGCAACCGGCTTTCGAACATGAAGGCCATCGTGCCTTCGATCCGATGGGGCGCCAGATCGGCGCGCACGGCTTTATCATGGCTTTCGACATCGGGTCCATGGCTGGACATGCAATTGTGCAGCGATGCGCCGCCCGGCGCGAACCCGCCGGCCTTGGCGTCATATTCGCCATGCACCAGACCCATGAACTCGCTCATGATGTTGCGGTGGAACCAGGGCGGGCGGAACGTGTCTTCGGCCACCATCCAGCGCGGCGGAAAGATCACAAAGTCGATATTCGCAGTGCCCGCCGTATCGCTGGGACTGGTGAGGACGGTGAAGATCGACGGATCGGGATGGTCGAAGCTGACCGTATTGATGGTGTTGAAGCGCCGCAGGTCATAGCGATAGGGCGCGACATTGCCGTGCCAGGCGACGACATCGAACGGGCTGTAGTCCAGCGTCGTGGCCCAGAGTACGCCCATGAATTTCTGGACGACCTCACAGGGGCGCTCACTATCTTCGAAAGCGGCGACCGGTGCTTCGAAATCACGTGGGTTGGCCAGCCCATTGGAGCCGATCGGGCCGAGATCGGGCAGGCGGAACAGCGCGCCATAATTTTCGCAGACATAGCCTCGCGCCGCCCCGTCGATCAATTCGACACGGAAACGGATGCCACGCGGGATCAGGATGATCTGCAGAGGAGCGACCGTCAATATGCCCATTTCCGTGACGACACGCAGAGCGCCCGATTGCGGGACAATCAGCATTTCGCCGTCCGCCGAAAAGAAGGCTCTTTCGACCATCGAGGCATTGGCAGCATAAAGATGGATGCCGCATCCTGTACCAGCCGCCACATTGCCATTGCCAGCATAGGTGACCAGACCGTCAACGAAATCAACTTGCCCGGTCGGCATCGGCAACGGATTCCAGCGCAGGCGGTTGGGTGACAGCAGGCCATCTTCGAAGGGCGCACCCAGAAACCGGTCATTGCCGGCATAGGGCTGAAATGCGCGATGCCCGGCTGTCGGGCGCATACGGTAAAGCCAGCTACGATGGTTTTCGTGACGCGGCGCGGTGAAGGCCGTCGCTGAAAATTGCTCAGCAAACAGCCCGTAGGGAACACGCTGGGGCGAATTGCGGCCAATTGGCAACGCGCCAGCCAGTGCTTCGGTAGAGTGGAGGTTGCCGAAGCCAGGGAGTGTCGGCTCCCCGGCTTCGGATGCATCCTTCACCTGGCGCAAGGGATCGCCAGTGCCCAGTGCATTCATGGCAGACCTCATGCGTCTACGGTGATGACGCCGCGCCGGATCTGATCCAGCTCGATGCTTTCGAACAAAGCCTGGAAGTTTCCGTTGCCGAAACCTTCATTGCCCTTGCGCTGGATGATCTCAAAAAAGATCGGGCCGAACATGTTTTCGGTGAAGATTTGAAGCAGGATGCCTTCGTCGGTCTGAACGCTGCCGTCGATCAGGATGCGGTTCTTGCGAAGACGCTCGACATCCTCGCCATGGCCGGGGACGCGCTTGTCCACCAGTTCATAATAGGTTTCGATCGTGTCCTGAAGACGGACGCCCCGGGCACGCAACCGTTCGACGGTGTCGTAGATATTGTCGGTCGTCAGCGCCAGATGCTGGATGCCTTCACCATTATACTGGCGGATGAATTCCTCGATCTGGCTCTTGTCGTCCTGGCTTTCGTTCAGCGGGATACGGATGGCCTTGTCGGGTGCGATCATCGCCTGGCTGAACAGGCCGGTCGCCTGGCCCTTGATATCGAAATATTTCTGCTCCTCGAAGTTGAAGAGCGTGCGATAAAATTCGCTCCACACGCGCATCTGGCCGCGGCGGACATTGTGGGTCAGGTGATCGAGCAGGTCGAGGCCGACATTATTGGCCGATTCCGCTTCACGCCAGCCTGGAATTTCCGCCCAGTCGGCATAGAGGTCGACACCATCCTGAATGAAGTAGAGATAGGAACCGCCGATGCCCTGGATCACGGTATCATCTTCTTCGGTGCGCTGTGCGCCATGTTCCAGCGCCCAGGTCATGGCTGCCGCCGGGTCTGCGACGCGGAAAGCCATCGCGCTGGCGGACGCGCCATGGTCGCCCCGGAACGCCGCCACACGGCCCGCATCGTCACGGTTCAGCATCAGGTTGATGCGGCCCTGTTTATAACGGGTGATGTTCTTGGTCGGGTGACGATGGCTGGCGACGAAGCCGAGCTGCTCGAACTGAGCGGCCATCGCCTCGGGATCAGGGGAGGTGAATTCGACAAATTCAAAGCCATTGAGGCCCAGCGGGTTAGCGTTGTCGGTCATGGGATAATCCTCTCTCTTATTCGAAAATTCAAAGATGCGGCGTCAGGCCGGCAACGAAAGTCGGGATGTTGCCGAGCGTGAGGCCGGCGATATTGATACGGCCGTTGCCTGCCATGTAGATGGCATGGTCGTTGCGCAGCGCCTGGACGGCCGCCGGCGAAATCGGCAGCATCGCAAACATGCCGCGTTGCTGGCCGATGAAGGCGAGCGCGGGATGCGATGCCGACACGGCGGAACGCAGGCTGTTGATCCGATCGCGCATGGACGACAGTTCCGCGACCCAGTCCGCCCGCAAAGCGGCATCCTCAAGGATCGTACGAACGATGGCGGCGCCATGGTCCGGCGGCATCGACCACAGGCTGCGCGCGAGCGACAGCACGTTGCCGCGTACCAGCAGAGTGGAGGCGGGCGTGGGCGACTGTACCCACAGAGCGCCGACGCGTTCGCGATACAGGCCGAAATTCTTGTCGCAACTATAGGCAATCAGAGCCGAAGGAAGAGCGGAAAATATCTCCCGCGTTGCTGCGGCATCTTGTTCCAGCCCGTCGCCAAGCCCCTGATAGGCCAAATCGATGAACGGGATCAGGCCCTTGCGCTCGCACAGGTCAGCGATGACGTGCCATTGCGACGGGGTCAGCGTCGCACCCGTGGGGTTGTGGCAGCAGCCGTGCAGCAGCAGGATGTCGCCTGCCACCGCCTGCTCGACATCTTCCAGCATGGCGTCGAAGTTGATGCTGGCACTGGGCACATCGTAAAAGCGGTGGGACGACACGCGAAGGCCGGCTTCCTGAAAAATCGGGGCATGGTTTGGCCATGTCGGCGCGCCGATCCAGACCGTGGCATCGGGCTTTGTGCGCTTCAGCAGTTCCGCGCCCAGACGCAACGCACCGGTGCCGCCGGGCGTCTGCACGCCGGTGATGTGGTCGGAACCAGCATGGTCCGGGCCAAACACGATTTGTACGAGTAGTTCTGAATAGGCGACATCGCCCTCGGCCCCGAGATAGGCCTTGGTCGTCTGGTCGCGAAGGAGAATTTCCTCTGCCGCCTTGACCGACCGCATCACGGGCGTCGCACCTTCGTCGGTACGAAACACGCCGACGCCCAAATCGATCTTGGTCGGACGTGCATCTTGTCGGAACAGGGTGATAAGGCCGAGCAGCGCATCCGGCGCCTGAGGCGTGAGTGAGGTAAACGGGTTATGTGCCACGCTGGGACGTCCCGCCACTACCGTATCGGTCATCAGATATCCTTCGAATTGGCGTAGGCTTGCGTGCCGATATTGTAGACCTTGTCCTCAGGAAGGACGGTAGGAACTTCCAGGTCGCCCTCTTTCTTCAGTTCCTGATAGAGTGGAGCGAAATCCGTCTCGATGGTCTGCTTCAGCAGATCCTCGAAGCTATCAATGACGAAATAGGACTGCTGATAGTCATCGATCCGATACCTGGTTCGCATGAGCCGCTTCAGATCGAAGCCGAGGCGGTTGGGCGACGGATCGTCCAGCGCGAAGATCGATTCCCCATAAGAAGATACGATGCCCGCGCCATATAATTTGAGCGCATCATTCTGGCGGATAAGGCCGAATTCAACCGTATACCAGTACAGGCGCGCGAGATTGTCGATCGCTCCCAGGCCATCTGCGCGCAGGCCGCCTTCGCCATAAGCCTGCATATAATCCGCGAAGACCGGGTTGGCGAGCAACGGTACATGCCCGAACACGTCGTGGAAAATATCCGGTTCCTGAAGATAATCGAGTTGGTCGGGCGTCCGAATGAAACGGCCTGCGACGAAGCGGCGGTTGGCCAGATGCTCGAAGAACAGCCTGTCGGGAACCAGACCCGGAACGGCGACCACCTGCCAGCCTGTGAGCTTCATCAGCCGTTCCGACAATTCCTCGAAATCGGGGATGCCCGGCCTGGTCATACGCAGGACGTCGAGGCCGTCCATGAATTCCTGGACAACGCGCCCGGGCAGCATGTTGGCCTGACGTTCGAACAGCTTATCCCACATCGCATGTTCTTGCTGCGTGTAGGAGTCCCAATCCTGCGGGATGGTCCAGTCCTCGGCGGCGCCTTCAGGGCGTTCTGCATATGCATGTGACATGGCTGCATTCTTGCAGGTTTTCCGTGGAAAATCGTTTCTAATTTCTCTTTTTGAGCGTATGATTTGATGTAATATGATCGAAGAAGCGCGAGATATGAAAAATCTACATCATTGTGACGAGGTGGATCGCCGAATCATGGGGGTGTTGCAGGTTGACGCGAGCATCAGCCACAATGAACTTGCGCAAACGGTCGGCGCGTCGACCGCCTCTTGCTGGAGACGCATCAAGGCCCTGGAGCGGGCCGGTATACTGACCAGATCCATTAGACTGATCAATCCGGCAATGATCGGGCTGGGCGTCAATGTGCTTTGCAATATCCGTATGCGCTCCCATGCCCCGGAACATAGAAAGGCCTTTGAGGATTTTGTGAATGAACGCCCTGAAATTATTGAAAGTTTCTCTATGTCAGGTGAGTGGGATTATCTTCTGCGTATTGTGGTAGCAGATGTGGCGGAATATAATTTGTTTCTTATGGACGTTCTCCTTGCGCAAGCAACAGTCGCGGGCGCAGCTTCGCATTTTGCTCTATCCATGACGAAATATACGACTGCTATTCCTTTGTAGGCTCCGCAGGTGTCGCGCGACGGACGATGGAAGGGGGCATTCAGCTTCCTGCATCCCGCCTTGCATTGATGGTGCGAGCAGATGCCGGATTATGCATGGTCTTCGGATTTCCCTTGAAGTGTGCCGCGCCTTTCCGAAGAAGGGATGCAGTTAGGATTACTCGGTCCAATGTGGCCACTAAAACTACGTCAGGAGGCCAAGTGGCGCGCGTTAAGAACATTGAGGATGCGGATGGTAATCTCTCGACACAGGACTGGCTGAATATCGCCCGTGACACCCTCATCCGCGAGGGGATCGATGCGGTCAAGATTGATCGGCTGGCAAAGGCAAGCGGAGTGACGCGCGGCGGTTTTTACTGGCGCTTCAAGAGTCGCGCCGACCTGCTCGAACAACTGCTGGATGACTGGCGGGCGAGCAATACCGTGCCTTTCATTTCCGTTGTCAGCGGTCCTGGCACGCCCGCCGAGCGCTACCAGGCTCTCGTGCAGCTCTGGATTGACGAGGATGTGTTCAAGCCTGACTATGACACGGCTATACGCAATTGGGCTGCGTCTTCTCAAAAAGTTGCCGACATTGTCCAAACCGTCGATGCCTTGCGTATTGATGCGCTGCGCCGCCTGTTTCTGGAGGCTGGTTATGAGGAAGATGAAGCGCTCGTGCGGGCGCGAATTACATATTATCACCAGATTGGCTATTATGCCCTTGGAATAAAACAAAGCGTGGAGCGTCGGCGTCAATTGCTGCCAATTTACTACAAAATCCTGGCGGGGCCGGCTCTTTAACCGGTCAATGAGCAACGTGATCGCGAAAATCCGCACGGAGCAAAATCGGTTGCGTGTTCGTCGCTCGTAAGGGAGTACATTGGTGTATTGACCGTCGCTGCCGTTAATGGTTTCTGGCAGGCTGATATGGCGTCAGAGCAGAATCGAGCGCAATGAAAACAAACGCGCATCCCCCGGCGAAGACGGCTGGGAGCCGGGTGGATCCCAAGATTTCGGCGGACGGCTGGGTCGTTCTGCTGGTGCTGACGCTGGTCTACACGCTCAATATTGCCGACCGTTTTGTGATGTCGACGCTGATCGAGCCGATCAAGTTGGAATTCCATCTATCGGACGGTCAGGTCGCCCTGCTTACCGGTGCCGTGCTTGCTATCTTTTATGTGGCTGCCGGGATCCCGCTGGGCTTGCTGGCGGACAGGACCAGCCGGAAGCGGTTGATCATGGTTTCTCTGGCGGCATGGTCGATCTTGACAGGCATTTGCGGATTGACGCGCGGCTTTGGCCAGCTTCTGTTCGCGCGCATTTTCGTGGGCATCGGAGAGGCGGGCGGCACGCCGCCATCGCAATCCCTGCTGAGCGACAAGTTTGCACCAGGATCCCGTGGCTTCGCCATGTCTCTTTATGCCATCGGTGCAGCGGCCGGGGCGGCCCTTGGCGCGTCGTTGGGCGGACTGCTCAACGATCTCTATGGCTGGCGTGTGGTCCTTATCGTGTTCGGGGCGATGGGATTGCCGCTGTTCCTGCTGGTGGCCGCCACCGTGCGGGAGCCGGCCCGCGGCGCGATGGACGATGGCCCAACGGCGGAAAAGCCGGTCAGCGTGATGGAGGCCCTCTCATACGTGCGCCACAATCGTGCGCTGATCCACATTTTGGCGGGAACCGCAGTCGTGACCTTCTGGGGCTGGGGGCTGGTCTGGTGGACCCCCGCGTTTCTGTTGCGTAGCCATGACATGAGCCTGTCGGTCAGCGGGGGACATCTGGGCATGATGCATGCGATCGGCGGCGGCGGCGTGACGTTGGCGACGGCGTGGATCCTGCACGCGGCCCGTTACAAGGGCGCCGCTTTTCAGGCCCGCTTCGTTGCGTGGGCGACCATCCTGCCGACCATCCCGTCGATCATCGCTTTTCAATCCGGCTCAGCAACCGTTTCACTCTGCGCTCTATGGATCTTCGTGCCGATGACCTATCTCTACATCGGGCCGACGCTGGCGATCACGCAGAATCTCGTGCCCGCAACCATGCGATCGCAGGCCTGCGCATTCATATTGTTCGTGGCGAACGTGGCCAACCTCGCGATCGCGCCGCTGCTTCTGGGCGAGATGTCGGATATGCTCGCACCCTATCTGGCCGATCCCGGACAATCGCTGCGCTGGGTTCTGGTAGCAAGCGCTTTCACGGGTTTCTGGGGCGCATGGCATTATTGGGCGGCGGCGCGGGCCTTTGATCGAGTCCAAAGCGCAGCATGAGATTGTAGCGGATATTTGGGCGGCGCGAGCTGGATATGGCAGGGCGCATTCAGCGGACTTCGGAACGATTTGTTATGGGAAGGTCTATTCCATGACCCTGCACAACATGGCCGTCGCGCGGGCGTTGATTGCCGCCTTTGCCGCCCCGGCCCGTCGGCATGACCCATATCGCTAAGGTGACGCATCGTTTCAGTCGGAAAATCGGTCCCCCGCTTTTCTGCGCCATGGGGCATCCAACCCATCTTGGAAGACTTTCAGCAAAGACCTGTCGGGTGACGCCGGCATACATCACCCGACCTGTTTCGATCATACGCGCGCACGCGCGCCGGTGGGATCATATAGCGGTTCATGGGTGAGGCGGGCGGGCCGCTTTTCGCCCAGGATCGATACTTCGAAACCTTCCGTCTCGTTCAACAGGCTGCGGTCGATATAGGCCATGGCGATGCTGGTGCCGACGCGATGACCATAGCCGCCCGACGTCACGAAGCCGACATATTCACCCTTGTGCCAGACCGGCTCATAGCCGGCTGCATCGGCATCCAAGGCGTCAACGGCAAAGGTCACGAGCGCTTGCGAAGGGACAGACTGCGATTCCTTGAGCGCGGCATCGCGTCCGATGAAGTCGCCCTTGTTGAAATCGATGAAGCGGTCAAGCCCGGACATGCCCGGCGTATAGTCGCGGCTGAATTCGCGTGACCAGATGCCATAGCTTTTTTCCAGCCGCATCGCTGCCAGGGCATGCAGGCCGAAGTCGACAACGCCAAGATCGGCGCCCTTTTCCATCGCCAGCAGATACAGGCTGCGCACGAATGCGGCAGGCGCGTAGATTTCGTAGCTGAGTTCGCCTGACAGGGAGATGCGCGCAATCATTGCCGGCGCCAGGCCGACATCGGCTTCGCGCACGCCCAGGAAAGGTAGCCCCTTGTTGCTGACGTCCAGTTCGGTCAGTCGCTCCAGCAGTTTGCGGGCGTTGGGACCAACGAGGTGGAAACCCTGATAGTCCAATGTGATGTTACGGATCGTGACACCGTCGCCCGCCAGATGTTCATCGAACCAGCGGCCATGCCAGGCCTGAAGATAGCCCGATCCGAAGATCATGAAGCGTTCTTCGGCAAGGCGCATGACGGTGAGGTCTCCCATCAGGCGGCCGCTATCCGACAGCATCGGGGCAAGGCGCACACGACCGATTGCCGGGAGCTTGTTGGCCAGCAAGCGGTCCAGCGCGGCTGCGGCATTTGGTCCGCTCACTTCATATTTGGCAAAGGACGACGCGTCGAAAATGCCGACCCCCTGCTGCACCGCCTTGATTTCCCGCGCGACGACCGGGAAGGCATTGGATCGCTTGAGGCCCGGCGTCTCTGCCGCCTCTTCGCCTTCACCGGCAAAATAGAGCGGGATTTCGAGGCCATAACTGACACCGAACACGGCGTTGCGGGCTTTGAGGACATCATACAGAACGTCCGACTGCGTATCGCGCGCTGCTGGCCAATATTCGTTCGGATAGGCGAGCAGGAAGCGGTTGGAATAAAATTCCTTGGCCTTTTCGGTCGTGTAGGCGGGAGTGGCATAGGAACCGAAGCGCGCGACATCCATGGCGAAGATATCTTCGCCCGGTTCGCCGTTGATGATCCACTGCGCCAGCGACAGGCCAACGCCGCCGCCCTGCGCAAAGCCGGCCATCACGCCGCAAGCCGACCAGTAATTCGGGACGCCGGGCACGGGGCCAACCAGCGGATTGCCATCGGGCGCGAACGTGAATGGGCCGTTGATGATCCGCTTGATTCCGGCTTCGGCGACGGCGGGGAAGCGTTCATACCCCTTGACCAACGCGTCGGCGATCCGGTCGAGCGCCGGGGGCAGCAATTCGGTTTCGCCATAATCCCATGGCGTGCCGTTCAGCGCCCAGGGCGTGGCGTTCTTCTCATAGACGCCCACCAGCATCCCGTTGCGTTCCTGACGCATGTAGATTTCGGCGTCGAGATCTAGGATCAGCGGCAATTCCTTGGTTGCAGCGACAATTTCCGGAATGTCTTCGGTGATGAGGTAATGATGCTCCATCGGGATGAGCGGCAGATTGACGCCGACCATCGTGCCCATTTCTCGTGCCCACAGACCCGCTGCGTTGACGACATGTTCCGCTTCGATCTCGCCCTTGTCAGTGATGACGCGCCAGGTGCCACGCCCGGTCGGCTTGAGATCCATCACCCGGGTGTGCCGATAAATTTCAGCCCCGGCTACGCGGGCTGCCTTGGCATAGGCATAGGTGGCACCCGACGGATCGACATGTCCTTCATGGCGATCGTAAAGCGCGCCTCGTACGTCGCTGACATCGACCAGGGGGCACAGTTCCTTGATTTCGGACGGCGTCAGCAGTTCGGTGTGGAGGCCCAGCACGCGGTGGCGCGCATAGTCTGCGCGCAGAAATTCCCAGCGTTCATCCGTGGCGGCGATGTTGATACCGCCGGTCATGTGCATGCCGACATCCTGTTCAGACAGCGCTTCGATCTCCTTGTAGAGTTCGATGGTGTAGGATTGCAGCTTGGCAATGCCCGGATTGCTGTTCAGCGCGTGAAATCCCCCTGCAGCGTGCCAACTTGACCCGGCGGTCAACTCCTTTCGCTCAATCAGCGCGACATCTTTCCAGCCCAGCTTGGTCAAATGGTAAAGGATACTGCATCCAATGACGCCGCCACCGATAACAGCTACCCGAACATGCGATTTCATATCTTTTCGATCCTTCGAATCATTCTGCAGACGCTCAGGGCCACGTAGGTCATCCATGATATAAACGATGCATAAATGTATCGTTTTTGCAAGAGCGATTGAGTCGTTGCTCTTGAAGGGCACTTCGATTTCGCCCCGCGTATGTGCAGTCTCGGATATCATTCAAAATCGCCCACTTCTTAGAGGTGCGGGCATTCCGCGATCGGGTCCGTGAGGAAAAAGTGCTTGCAACTGGCAAGGGTGTTTACGATACATAATTGTATTCGTGGTTGATGGGGTAGGAATGAAATATCGGTATTCCGGCTTGCGTCTGCTCACGCAAGGGTTGTTGGGTAATGGCGGTTGGCAAAAGGCTTGGCGCGATCCTGCTCCGAAAGACCGCTACGATGTAATCATCGTGGGCGGCGGCGGCCATGGCCTTGCGACGGCTTATTATCTGGCCAGCACTTATGGCATTCGCCGCGTCGCAGTCCTGGAGAAAGGGTGGATTGGAGGGGGTAATACCGGGCGCAACACCACGGTGGTACGCTCTAATTATTATTACCCGCAAAGCGCCGCCCTCTATGATCTTTCAGTCAATCTTTACGAAAATCTTCATCGTGAGTTGAACTACAATATCATGTTTAGCCAGCGTGGTATTATGACGCTTGCGCATAGTCGCCATGATATGGAGGCTGCCACCCGTTGGGTCGGCGCTATGAACAGCAATGGCGTGGCTACCAGAATGTTGAGTTCCGCCGAGATAGCGCGGCGCGTGCCTTTTCTGGATATGTCACCGGTCGCGCGATATCCGGTGTTCGGCGGCTTCGTGCAGGAAAAGGCCGGTACGGCACGGCACGATGCCGTGGCCTGGGGCTTTGCGCGCGGGGCCGATGCGTTGGGCGTCGATATTATTCAGAATTGCGAGGTGACTGGTTTCCGCCGGGGCCATGACGGACGTGTTATCGGTGTGGAAACGAACCGAGGCGCGATTGCCTGCGACCGGGTTGGTCTGGCGACCGCAGGCAGTACATCGGTGATGGCCGATCTTGCCGGATTTCGCATTCCGATCACCAGCTATGCGTTGCAGGCATTTGTGTCCGAACCGCTCAAGCCGGTGATCGATACCGTCATTCTGTCATTAGCCACCGGAACATATATCAGCCAGTCTGACAAGGGCGGGTTGGTGATCGGTGGTGGGCTGGACCATTATCCATCTTATGCCCAGCGTGGCAACATGCCGGTCGCGCGCAATGTGCTGGGGGCCGTGGCGGAGCAATATCCGGCGCTCGCTCGCGTGCGCTTCCTGCGTCAATGGGCGGGCATCGTCGATGTCTCGCCCGATTCCAGCCCGATCATCGGCACGACGCCTGTCGAGGGTGTGTATATGAATTGCGGGTGGGGAACGGGCGGGTTCAAGGCGATACCGGCGGGTGGAACCGTATTTGCCCATCATATTGCTACGGGTGCGCCGCATCCTCTGGCTGCGCCCTTCTCTCTGGATCGATTTACGACAGGTGCCCTGATCGACGAGGCTGCGGCCTCGGGCATTGCGCATTGAGGAAAGGTTAAGCGATGCTGTTGATCAATTGCCCCTGGTGTGGTCCGCGCGATGAGCAGGAATTTCATTGCGGCGGCCAGAGCCACATCGCGCGGCCCGGGCCGCCCGAAACGGTGTCGGACGAGACATGGTCGCGTTATCTGTACGAGCGGGACAATCCGCGCGGTGTTCATTCCGAGCGCTGGCTGCACAGATATGGTTGCGGACGCTGGTTCAACATGTTGCGCGATACCACTTCTCACAAGATATTGGTGATCTACCAGATGCATGAACCCCGGCCATCGCTTTCCGGTGCGGAAGGGGAGGTTGCATGAGTGCGACCCAGTCCCACCGTTTGCCAGCCGGCGGTCGGATCGACC
>JASGDV010000127.1:0-16561 GCA_049841255.1 Sphingobium sp. | reverse complement strand
CTCCACGGTCATGAGAGGATCGGTCAGCTCCTTGGGCAATGCGCTGAACGGATTGTCCGCTTCTCCCACGATCGCGGCCGCCGGCAGGGACTTCAGCCGCTCCCGGCTGATCATATAGTCGTAGATCACGGTTTCGCGCGGCACGCCCAATATGCTCAGCAGCACTGCGCTGGCCCAGCCCGTCCGGTCCTTGCCCGCCGTGCAATGATAGAGAAAGGGTCGGCCACTGGCGGCCATGGCCCCCAAAAGGCCAGCAAACTCCTTTTGCGCCGTGGCGGAGCCGACCAGTTCCCGGTTGATCCCCTGCATCATCGTGGCGCCCTGGCCGTCCATCAGTGCCTTCATGAAATTGCCGGGTGCGGCCTGCGCGCCCATGATGTCGAATATGCGATATTGCACCCCTTGCGGCAGACGGTCGGGCTCCTTCTCGCGTTCGCTGGCGGAGCGCAGGTCGCCGACCGTGCCGATGTCGAGTGCGGCGAATTGCGCCACCGCTTCGGGCGTCAACCGGCTGAGCTTGTCCGAACGGTAGATGCGGCCCATCCGCACCCAGCGACCGTCCATCGTCCGGTAACCGCCGATGTCGCGCAGATTGGGGGCACCTTCGATATGGGCGAGCCGGTCCGACAGGGTGATCGCGCTGCCATGGCTGGGGACGAGCCGGAAGAACCGGCTGTTCCCCACTGTCGCTGCGGCAAGCGAGACATGGCCCGCCGCCCCTCCGCTTCCTACCAGACGGCCCCTGTCGTCTAGGGCCGAATCAAGTGCATAGACCTGTACCTGCCCCGCCTCGGCTCCCGACCAGCCGATCATCACATTACCGTCGGAGGTCCGGCGAACCGCCGCTTCGGTAAAGGGCACCCCCGACTGCTGCTGCGCTGCCGCCGCCGAAGCAAGGCGGGAAGCCGGCGCCTTCGCACTGACCGGCGGCGTGAACAAAAGGCCCGAAGCAAGAGCGACGGCCAGCGAAATAGTCACATGCTTCTTCATGCTCAAAACCTGTAGCTGAGTTCCAGACCATATGTGCGCGGCGCGTTGTATATGTCCGTCACGCCGAACACGACATCCCCGTTAAAGGTGACATGCTCTTCGTTGAAAATGTTCTTCATCCACAATGTGGCGCGCAGCGTTCCGCTATTGCCACCCAACCGTATATCATCCAGGCCCACCCTGCCATTGGCGGTGAAATAGGAATCTGTCTTGAATGCCTGTCCAGGCAGGGCATGAGAACCGCTCGAAAAATTGCCGTCAAAATGCAGATAAGGCGTTCCGATTTCGGTCTCCTCCATTCGATAGTCGATCGAGCCCGATCCCGCATGTCTGGGGGCGAAGGTAAGATATGATATAGTGGCCTTGTCTGTGAACGGATTGGTTGCCGTGGACGGACTGGTGTCGAGATAACTGTAGCTGGCATCCAGCGTCAGTCCTCGGACGGGCCGCAGCGCCACGTCGATTTCGATGCCCTTCACCCGGATTTTCGTATCGGCATTTCTGGTTTCGATATTCGACGGATAAAGCGGGTTGAGAAAGTCCATCTGGACATCACTATAGCCCATGGTGAAAGCAGCGATGTTGAACCGCCCCCTGCGCCCCCAGAATTCCGTCTTGAGGCCCGCTTCCCAACTCCGCACTTCCTCTTCGCCGAAAGGAGTGAAGTTCAACGAGCGCGAATTGGCCCCGCCAGCACGATAAGCCACGCCCCAGCGGACATAGGCCTGCACATTATCGGCAACGTCCAGCCCCAAAGATACGCTCGGATCGACACGCGACGAAGTAAAGCGATATCCGAAATTCGGTACGGAAACGCCACGCAGCATCGTGAGCGCACCGTTCTTCTTGTCTTTGGTATAGCGAAGGCCGCCGGTCAGATGCAGCCTGTCGTCGAAAATGGGCGGCGTATAGGTGACCTGCCCAAACAAGGCATAGGATTTTGCATGATTGACGCTGGCCCGGTCAGGCGGCGTGCCGCCGACCGGCGTGGACAATATCGTATAATCGGTCCCATCTGCGTTCCATCGCGCGACTGAATAGCGATAGGCGCTGTCGTGCGCATCCTCGTCGAAATAGAATCCCCCTAACGCATATTGCAGCCTGTCCAGCGTACCGACGAGCTGGATTTCCTGGCTGAACTGATGCTGATTCACTTTGGCCGTACTGGTCGTTCCAAGAAGGCCATTAGGCGAAAAGGGTTCGAACCCCAGCCCTTGGGCAAACTGCGTCTGGTAAACCTTCCTCCACGCAGTGATGGACTTCAACTCCATGTCGTCGTTGATAGCCCAGCTCGCTGTCAGACCATGTCCCTCGACTTTGCCGATCGCCGGTTCCAGAGGGGCGCCCAGCCGCGCCCGTTTCACGCGATGAGGCTCCACCGGAGCGAGTGGCGACATGGGAAAACCCGATACTATGCCGCCAGCCTGACCGTAGAGCGTGGTCGTCGCATCGCGTGACTTGTCGAAGCTGTAGAGGACGGAAAAATTGGGTGCCGGCTGCCACAGTGCAGCTACGCGGATGCCTTTGCGATTATAATCGCCATAGCCCTTATATCCGTCCATCGGATTGCTGACCCAGCCATCGCGCTTGCGCAAGACGCCGTCCACGCGAATGGAAATGCCCGCGAACTCCGGCAGGTTGACGCGCGTGACCAGGCCCAGCCCGTCATAATTGCCGACATCGACGATCTGCTGGAACCCGAATTGCCCGGTCGGCTTCTTCGATATGATGTTGACCGCGCCGCCGACTGCATTGCGCCCGAACAGGGTGCCTTGGGGACCGCGCAGCACTTCCATCCGCTCGACTTCGAACAGGTCTCCGCTCATGCCTTGCACGCGGCCCAGATAGACGCCGTCGATATAGATGCCGACGCCGGGGTCGCGGCTGATCTGCGTCGGATCGCCCGTGGAAATGCCGCGCATGGAAATGTTGAAAGCCGAAGAACGGCCGACGAAGGGAGTCACCCTCAAGGAAGGAATGCCGCCTTCCGCAATGTCGGTGAAGCCGTTGATCCCGCGCGCCTCCAATTGCTCCGTTCCCAACGCGGTCGCGGACAGAGGCGTTTTCTGCAAGGATTCCACACGCTTTTGGGCAGTGACGATAATTTCCTCCAGCGCATCTGAAGGCTACTCGTTCGCCGCAGGCGCTGCGGCGGCGATCACCGCCATTTGCGTCGAAGCCACTCTTACCGGCGCCGCGCGCACTTCCCTTGCGTCGCGAGCAGACAGGGCGATGACCCGCCCCTTGATGGAGGCGACGCGCAAGGGCGTGCCTTCAAGAATCTGGGATAAGGCGTCCTGGGCGGAAAGCGAGCCTATGACGGCCTGAGAGCGATAATTTCCAAGATTGCGGGAAGGGAAAAGAAGACGATATCCCGTTTGTCTGGAAAAATTCTGGAGCGCCTGGCTCACCGATTGAGCAGGCATATTGAATTGAAATGTTTCAGCCGCGGCTGGCTGTACAAGACAGGATATCGCACAGGCGGCGACAGCAATTCGAGTCAAACATGACGATGTCAGTGAAATCCGCGCAACGCGCATAAAGGCCCCCTCCGATTCCGAAAGAATATTCTTTCTGTGGGGAGGTAGACGAACAACTTGCATTTCCCCCCCACAGCGCCGGAAAAAACTACTGCTCGACAGAAAACGCCAATTGCGCTTTCATGCGCGCGAGGGGTGGCATTCATGCCGGGGGGAGGTGCACGTGGACGATCCCACGGAGAAAATAAGATGGTTCCAGCTGGTCATTCTTCCCTGCCAGCCTCGGCTGCGCGGGCGGCTGAAGCGGATTCTCCCGGCCCATATCGATCTGGATGACATAATATCGGAAACCCTGACCCGCGCCTATGCCGTCCATGACTGGCGGGCGATCCATGAAGGATTCGCTTTCGTCCTGCGTATTGCGCGAAACTTCCTGATCGATCAGGCAAGGCGGGAAGCCGTCATCTCCTTCGATTATATGGCGGATCTGGAGGAATTGGGAAAAGGCGTCAGTTACGATGCCATGCTGACCGCGCGTGACGAATTACGGCGTATCGAAAAAATTATGGATAAGCTACCCACCCAGCAACGCAGAGCATTTCTGCTCCGAAGGGTGGACGGTTTCAGCCTCGCGGAAATAGCGGTAAAAATGCATTTGTCCGTCTCTACCGTTGAAAAGCATTTGGGCAGGGCCCTGGCTGGGATTGCTCGCGAAACATTGAAAGACGAGGAAATTTTCGGTGAGCGGTTGGCCTCAAGACAAGAACCGATGCAGCGAGATCGAAAAGCGCGCGGCCCATCTGGTCATTCGACTTGACGACGGCGCCGGCCCCGCCGAACGCGCCGAAGCCTATCAATGGATCAATGCCGACCCCCGGCATGCCGTAGCTTTCGCAGTCGCGCAGGATGCATGGGACAAAAGTGCTCGCCTCCGGCTGCGAGGCAGTGACGACGCTGACAACTCCCCTCCCTATTCGGAAAGCGTATATCGGTCGCCAATGCATCAACTCACGCGCCGACAGGTGGCGGCGGGCATATTGGCGGCTGGAACGCTGGGCACCGGCCTGCACTTCATGGCGTCCGGCGATCGGCACAGCACCCAGCATGGCGAACGCACGGTCGCGCATCTGCCGGACAACAGCTCGATCGCCCTGAATGGCGAAACCGTGTTGGACGTTTCACTGGGAAAGCACCGCCGGCTGGTGCGCCTTGAAAAGGGAGAAGCGCTTTTCGATGTCGCCCGGGACGAAAAACGCCCTTTCGTGATCGATCTCGGCGGCGCGGAAATCGAAGTGCTGGGCACGAAGTTCAACGTGCGGCGCAATACGGATTTTATAGAGCTTACCGTTCTGGAAGGATTGGTCGCCGTTTCCTCCGGCCCGGCGGGTAAATTGAAAGTCCCGGCCGGATCGGCTGCCATCATACGGCCGGGATTGACGACCGCAGCCATTCGCGACCCCAATCTCGTTCATCAGCGCGCATCCTGGGTGGACGGCTTCCTTCAGTTCGATAACGAACCTCTGGAACAGGTCGTGGAGGAATTCAATCGATACAGGAACGCTCCCCTGCTTATCGGCGACCCGCGCATCCGTTCGACGCTGATCGCGGGCCGTTTCGGTATCGATGAAAGCGCGGAATTCGTGGACGCGCTGGAAAGCAGTTTCGATATACGCGCCGACCGTCAAACCGACGGAACCGTTATATTGATGGGCAAACTGAACCAGTGATCGGGGCCTGGCGGCCCATATCATAATGATTCGCTATGGCGGCCCAACAAGGTGCAATTGGAATTTTCTCTTTCGGATGTGCATGATGGCAATTCTGGTTTGGCCGGTCCCCGGCAGCGACAACAGCATCTGAGGAAAGATAATGATTTTGGGAGAAGTGAAGCATCCTGAGCGGCAACAGTTCGGCAAGCCGCTGGATGGCATCCGGATACTGGCGCTGGAACAGCAACAGGCGCTGCCCTTTGCCACGCAGCTTCTGGCCCGGCTCGGCGCGGATGTCGTCCGGGTCGAACATCCTGAGCGGGGCGACACGTCCCGTCTGACCTATCCCGGCATGAAAGACCCACAGGGGCGGCAGACCGGAAGCACTTTCATACGCAACAATATGAACAAGCGATCGGTCGCTCTCGATATAAAATCGGATGCGGGCAAGGCCATATTGCGCCGCCTGGTGCCACGCTTCGACGTGTTCGCGGAAAATTTCCGTGCCGGAACGCTGGACCGGATGGGATTGGGCTATGCCGATCTGTCGCAGTTGCATCCCAAACTTATCTATGCCTCGCTCTCCGGTTTCGGCATGAATCCGGCATCCCCCTATTTCGGACAGGCGGCATTCGCGCCGATCGTGGAGGCTCTGTCCGCCTTCTACGATTTCAAACGCCAGCCTGACGAAGCACCGACCATCGGCGTAGCCGGCGCGCTGGGCGATACCGCCAGCGCCCTGTTCGCCGCCATCGGAATCCTCTCCGCGCTGCGGCATCGGGACATGAAGGGCATCGGCCAGCATGTTGATATCGCCATGTATGACGTGATGATCTCCATGGTCGACGTGATGGTCAATTATCATTCGCTCGACACGTCCACGGTGGTGCCATCCAATCTGACGGCGGGGTTCAAGGCGAAAGACGGCTATTTCGTCGTGCAATGCACGCGGCAGCCCTATTTCGCCGCTTTGGCCAATATTGTCGGCCATCCCGAATGGATCGATGATCCCCGCTTGCAGAACGGCGCGGGCTGGGGCGCGCATATCGCCAGCATCATCCGCCCCGCCGTCGAAAAATGGGCGGCCAATCTCACCCGTGCGGAAGCCGCCGATGTCCTGAACAAGGCAGGGATCGCCGTTGGCCCGTGCCAGTCGATCGATGAAGTCATGGCCGACCCGCATGTCGCGGTACGCAATATGCTCGTATCGATGGATCGCATCGACGGAGAGCCCAAGCCGGTCGTGGTGCCGGGTAATCCGGTGAAGCTCTCCCAAATGGCGGAGGGACCGGAGGAACGGATGCCATGGCTGGGCGAGCATAGCGGGTCCATCCTGTCCGAAGAACTGGGCATGTCACAGGAAGAAATCGACGATCTGGCATCGCAAGGCGTGATCGCCCGCTTCTGACATGGGCAATGGCGGCGGCGTCCTTCCGCCGCCGCTTCCCGAATGGAAGCAAGGCGCGAAGCCGCCATGACTAGACGTCAGCCATAAAAAAAGCCGCCGTTTTCATCCGGCGGCTTTTTGATTCAGCTCAGGGAAACCGAATGCGGTTTTACGCGACAGTCCGCGACTTCCCGATGAGCTTCGTCTCACGGCTCGCACAGCCGCAAACCGACTCCTTTTCAGCGCAGGCCAAGATGCCCATAACCTGCGCTGATCTGTGAATGGCGGGAGGTCCAGCGCCCTCCCACTTTCCTCAATCTAGGTTGAAATATACGGCCTTGGGATAGAGGAAGCTCTCAACATGCTCGCGGGAGCCTTTCCAGCCATAGCCGCTCATCTTGTATCCGCCAAAGCCAATGGAGGGATCGAGCACGCCATAACAGTTGACCCAAACGGTGCCGGATTTGATCCCCTGCGACACCTTATGCGCAGTCGACAGATTCTGCGTCCACACGCCGCCCGCAAGACCGAATTGCGTGTCGTTCGCCAGACGCAGTGCCTCGTCCACATCGTCGAAGGGGATGACGGATGCCACCGGCCCGAAAATCTCCTCCCGCGCGATCGTCATGTCGTTGTTCACGCCAGCGAAGAAGGTCGGCTCGATGAAATAGCCCTTCGCCAGATCGCCGCCCAGACGGGAACCGCCGCCCGACAGCTTCGCCCCTTCCTTGCCGCCAATGTCGATATAATGCAGCACGCGCTCAAGCTGGCGCTGCGAGATCAGCGGGCCAAGCTGCGTATCTTCGTTCAGCCCATTGCCCACGCGGATCGTCTTGGTGAACGCTTTCATGCGCTCGACGAATTCCTCATGGATCGAACGCTGCACGAAGATGCGGGTGCCCGCCACGCAGACCTGTCCGCTATTGGTGTAGACACCCATCGCCGCGCCCGGCACCGCCTTGTCCAGATCAGCGTCGGCAAAGACGATGTCCGGGGATTTGCCGCCCAGTTCGAGCTGGATGCGCTTGATGTTCCCGGCCGAGGCGCGGATCACGTTCTGCGCGGTCTGGTAGGAGCCGGTGAAGGCCACACGGTCCACATCCATATGTTCGGCCAGCGCCTGTCCCGCGTCACGGCCATAGCCAGTGACGACGTTGATGACGCCTTCGGGCACGCCCGCTTCCATCATCAATTCTGCGGTGCGCAGGATGGAAAGGGATGCGTCCTCGGCGGGCTTCACCACCGCGGTGCAGCCCGTGGCCAGCGCCGGGCCGAAAATCCACCATTGCCCGATCAGCGGGCCATTCCACGGAATGATCCCCCCGACCACGCCGACCGGCGCGCGATATTTGAGCGCCATGAAATTGCCGGGCAGCGAATTGGGCGGCGTCTGAATCATGGCCGCATCCGTTTGGGAGGCGTAGAATTGCAGAACCTGCGACGTCCATTCCTTGAGCGCCCGGGTGCGCAACAGCGGCGCGCCCATGTCCAGCGTTTCGATAAGAGCCAGCTCCTCGAAATTGTCGATCAGCACGTCATGCACCTTGAGCAGCAGCTTGCGCCGCTCATGCGGGGTCCAGCGGCTCCATTCGCTCTCGAATGCCTTGCGCGCCGCCGCCACGGCGCGATCGATGTCGGCGCCATCGCCCTGTGCGATCTGGCCCATCACCTCGCCCGTCGCCGGGTTGATCACGTCGATCTGCTTGCCCGACTGCGCATCCACCCAACGGCCGCCGATCAGCAGCTTCTTCGATCCGCTCACGAAAGACGGCAATTCCGTCCCGATACCCGCTGACATGCTCATCCTTAAAAACTCCTGTTCTCGTCTATCCATCGATTCCCGAAGAGGCAGACCATCATGCTTCCCGATGCACGGTTGCCATCCGCTCAATTCCTCACAGAGTCACGCTTTGCAGGCAGGGAATAATTGAGCTCTGAAATCTTCGACATCCCCTAGATAGGGGACATCCGCGGCCATGCCTTAGCATGGGTGCCATTTCCGTCAAACGCCATGCCGGATGCCCATGCGCTTCTCAACTGCGCCTCCCATATCCATGAAATCCAATCCTGGCGATTTATGCGTTGGCATCGTGCGGCTTCGATGCCAGTATGTTATCACATTGAACGTCACGGACAAGCAAGCCAGGAGAGTATCGATGAAGATTTCCGTTCTCGGCACCGGAGCGATGGGGTCCGCGGTAACCAAGGCATTGCTGAAGGCGGGACATGACGTCACCGTCTATAACCGGACGCGCTCCAAGGCGGAGCGCCTTGCGGAATTTGGCGCGCGGGTCGCCGGCAACGCGGCGGAAGCCATTCAGGCATCCAGCCACAGCATCATCCTTCTCTTCGATGAAATGAGCATTCGCGAAACGCTTTTCACCGATGAAACGCGTGCGGCCTTGTCCGGCAAGTCGCTGGCCAATTCCGCTTTCATATCCTCCGATGAGTGCATCGGCCTTGCACGGGATGTCGCGTCAGCCGGAGGCAGGCTATCCGACATCCAGATCCTGACCTATCCGGAAAATATGGAGGCGGGGGAGGCGGACTATTTCCTGTCCTGCGTGCCGGAAGATCGCGAGCAATGGCACGGCATCTACCAGTCGATCGGCCGCAAGGTCTACGATGTGGGTGAGGTAGGAAACGCATCCAAGGGACAAGGGGCGTTGATCATGTCCTATATATTCCTGACGGCGGCGACCGCTTTTTCCGTTGCGGGCTTCCAGCGGCAGAATCTGCCGGTGGAAGTCATCCGCGACCTGCTCGGTTCCAGCCCCGACGTGTCGATCGGCGGAGCCTACAGGAGCATTCCTGAAATGGCCAACCGCCAATATGGATCGGGCCGTTTCTCCATCGATAACATGGCTGCCACCATCGAAGCCGGGATGGCCATCGCCGCCGGCATGGGACTGGACCCGAATGCGCTGGGAGGCATCCTCCAGCTTTATCAAAAGGCATCCGCCATGGGCCTTGGCGACCGGGACGTCACTGCGGTCTATGAGGTCGTAAATCCGCGCGGCTGAACGGAGCACCGCTCTATTCGCCGGGCGATGACGGCCATATCTTTGCATGATCGTCATAGCCGCGCTAAAATACCGTAATGTCGGAAAACCCCTGTCCAGACGGTCGCCCGGATGATAGGGGGAAGCCCATCGGGTTTCCGTTCCGCATGATCCCGACAGAGAGACCTATGTGCTCCCGCAAAATGGGAATCGGCACGACGGTGGACCATCTCTCTTTTCAAGCTCGTCCTTGCATCCATCGGCCTGCCCGTCCATCTGGACCGGCTTCTCTTTCGCTGCGGCAATCGACGGCGTGGCGGACCCGCCGCGTCCTGCAACAATCCATGTGAAGGATCATGACAATCCAACCACCCTCCGCCAAGTCGCTTTCGAGAATTCAGCAGAACTGGCTGGCCGCCAACGAACGGCGCCTGCTGAACTGGCTGTGCGGCCATATGCCGCCATGGGTCACGCCCGATCGCCTGACCGCGACCGGCATGGTCGGCGCCGTCCTGATCTTTGCCGGATATGTCGCGAGCAACCTTTCCTCCTCCTGGCTGCTGCTCGCCATCGGCGGTTATTTCGTCCAGTGGTTCGGGGACTCGATGGACGGCAGTCTGGCGCGATACCGGCATATCGAGCGGCCCTCTTACGGCTATTTCATCGACCATAGCTGCGATGGGCTGGCGACGCTCCTCATCCTTGCAGGCATCGGCCTCAGCCCGTTCGTGACGATGGATATCGCGATGATTGCGCTGGCGGGCTATTTCCTGCTCTCCATCCACGCCTATCTGTCGGCCCGCGTGCTGGGAGAATTCAAGCTCTCCTATCTCTCGGCCGGCCCCACGGAACTCAGGATCATGCTGATCGCCTTGACGATCATGATGATGATATTGGGGTCAGGACCGGGCCTTTTCGGGCGCTGGTCGGGCTTCGACATGTTCGTGGGCTCGGTCGGGACGATATTGATCGCGTTGTTCATCGGCCAGACGCTGGTGACGGGGCGGCGGCTCGCCCAGACCGACGCCTCCAGAATGTGAAGTCCGCGACGGGAAGGCGCGGCCCCCTTCCCGCTTCCTCTCACTGCGCTGGTTGAAACATCTCCATCACCGGCCCGCCGGGCGCCTGCGCCGGGTTGGCCGAACCCACCTGCGCGCGTCGGCGGAATTCGGACGCCATGGCCTGATGCATCATGCGCGCCGAAGCGTCCGCCGTGGTCGACGCCAATCGCTCATGCATTTTCGCCCGATCGAGACATTCCTGCGGAGTAAGGGCATCCGTCATGAACAGACCTCCTGCTTGACTTGCCGGGCACGACCCGATCCCGCCACGCCCTGCGAACCCCTCCAGCGTGCAGGCAAAGTCCGGCCCGCGAAAAACCGGCATGAAACTACGCTTCTTGCGCCACGATTGAAAACGGAATCTGAAAAGCGGAGGGGACGCCTCACGGTCTTCCCCTCCCCTTCACCGCATCCAGTCGCCGCGTGGCTGAGAGCGGTGGCTCTTCAATTCCTTGCGGCTCTCGACATCGACTTCGCTGAGCACAACCTCATAGCCCCATAGATTCGCTAGGTTTTGTAGCACCATGGCGGCATCGCCCTCATCCAGCAGCACGCCGTTCACCACGACATGCTCCAGCATCAGCGTGCGATCCCCGGCCAGATCGACGTCCACGACTTGAATATCCGGCTCTTGCTGCCCGATATCATATTCGCGCGCCAGCGCCCGCCGGATACGCCGATAACCGCGTTCGTCCTGAATGGCGTCCACCCGGATTTCCGAGTCGCTTTCCCGGTCGACGATCTTGAACAGCCGCCATTCGCGGATCAGCCGGGGGCTGAGGAACTGGGAGACGAAGCTTTCGTCACGGTAATTCGCCCATATGTCCTTCAGCACCTCCAGCGGATCGCCCGATCCGGCGATGTCGCCGAACCATTCGCGATCCTCCTGCGTCGGCTCCACGCAGATACGCTCGATATCGGTCATGATGCCGAAGCCCAGCGCATAGGGATTGAAGCTGCTGAAATGGCCGGAATCATAGGTCGGCTGGTAAACGACCCCGGTGTGCGACTGGAGGAACTCCAGGAACGCGCCATCGGTGATCTGCCCCCGCTCGTGCAGCGTCGTCATGATGCGGTAATGGGTGTAGGTCGCCGCGCCCTCGTTCATCGCCTTGGTCTGGCGCTGGGGATAGAAATATTGCGCGATCAGGCGGACGATCCGCAATATCTCCCGCTGCCACGCCTCCAGCCGGGGGCCGGACTTTTCGAGGAAATAGAGGATATTCTCCTGCGGCAACCCGAGCGCCGCCAGCCGCTCGTCCCGCGCGACCGTTGCGGCCTTCGCACCTACCGGCACGGTGCGCCAGAGGTCGTCATAGATGCGGTCGCGATAGGCCTGCCGCTCGGCCTCCCGCTCCGCCTCGCGCCGCAGGTCGCGGGGGCGCACGCGCGGATAGCGGTGCACGCCCTGATTCATCAGCGCATGGGCCGCGTCCAGCACCCGCTCGACCGCGAGCTGCCCGTGCCGCTCCTCGCACTGGGCGACGTAGCGCTTGGCGAACTCCAGATAGTCGAGGATGCCGTCCGCGTCGGTCCACTGGCGGAACAGATAATTATTCTTGAAGAAATGATTATGCCCGAAGGCCGCATGAGCGATCACCAGAGTCTGCATCATCGCGCTGTTTTCCTGCATGATGTAGCTGATGCAGGGATTGGAGTTGATGACCAGCTCATAGGCGAGGCCGCGCAGCCCCTTGCGGTAGAGCATCTCGTTGGTGACGAACTGCTTGCCGAAGGACCAGTGCTTGTAGAAGAGCGGCATTCCGACCGACGAATAAGCGTCGAGCATCTGTTCGGAACTGATGATCTCAAGCTGGTTCGGGTAGACGTTCAGCTTCATCTCATCGACGGCGATCGGCTCTATCGCCTCGTAAATGCGGTTGACGAGTGCGAAGTCCCAGTCGCTGCCGGTGAACAGGGGCATGTCCGCGCGCGCATCCATCAGCTTCGCGCCCTTTCGCCGACGCCCCGGCGCTGGAACAGTTCTCGGAAGACGGGATAGATTTCACGCCGGTGCGCGACCTTCCGCATCACGAAATGGCGATGCGCCTCCGCCACCGGGGCATAGGCGCTCCAGAGCGTCGTCATGCTCTGCATCGTGGGCGCGTCGGGAAACTCCTCCCGCCCGACCTCCAGATAGGCGACATATTGGGCCATGGGCAGGATGGCCTCCTGCATCAGACTGACGACGCGGGGATTGTCCTGCGTCATATTGTCGCCGTCCGACGCCTGCGCGACGTAGATGTTCCAGATGTCGGGACGGTAACGCTCCGCCGCCACGTCGATCAGCTTGTCGAGCGCGCTCGACACCAATGTCCCGCCGGTGACGGTGGAATAGAAGAAGGTCTGTTCATCCACCTCCGCCGCCCGGTCGGTATGGTGGATGAACACCACTTCGACATGCTCGTAACAGCGCGACAGAAACAGATGGAGCAGCGCGAAGAAACGCTTCGCCAGATCCTTCATATGCTCGCTCATCGATCCGGACACATCCATCAGGCAGAACATCACCGCCTGCGCGATGGGGCGCGGCACAGCCTCGAACCGGCGATAGCGCAGGTCGACCGGGTCGATATAGGCGATGAGGTTGCGGCGGCGGACGATCCGGGCATGGTCCTCCCGCAATTGCGCCAGCCGGTCTGCATCCTCCGGTCGGAGCGGATCGCGGGCCTCGATCTCCGCCATCTCCTCCTCGATCCGGCGCAGGTCCGCGCCGCTCGGCCGCCGCAGCGCCATGCGCCGTCCCATGGCCTTCTGCATGGTGCGCGGCACCGACAGGTTGGAGGGCGACCCGGCCGTGGAATATCCCGCGCGGCGGATGCCCTCGACCTCTCCGCCGATCAGCCGCCGCTTCGCCAGATCAGGCAATTCCAGATCGTCGAGGAACAGGTCCAGAAACTCCTCGCGGCTCAGCACGAACTGGAAATCGTCATTCCCCTCGCCCTGCCCCGCCTCCGAACCCGCGCCCTCGCCGCCTTCGGGCCGCTTGATCCGGTCGCCTTCCAGATAGTCATGATTGCCCGGCAGCACCCGCTCGCGATTGCCACCCTTGGCGGCCCGGTGAAAGGTCGGCTCGTAGATCGCGTCGCGGCCGATGGAGATTTCGCCGTCCTTGTCCAGGTCGCGGATGCTGCGATCCCTGATGCTGTCGCGCACGGCCTTCTGCACATAGGCCCTCGCCCTTCGCAGGAAGCGCTGCCGGTTGACCAGGCTCTTGCCGCCGGGGTTCAGGCGTCTGTCGACGATGTGCATGTCGTCCGGCGCACCTCCTTCAACCCGCCTGCTTGACGCGGATATACCATTCGACGAGGCGCCTCACCTGGCGCTCGGTATAGCCGCGCTCGATCATGCGGGAGACGAACTCCTCATGCTTGCTGGCGGTGTCGCCGTCCTTCTTCGACCCGAAGCTGATGACGGGGAGCAGGTCTTCCACCTGGCTGAACATCCGCTTCTCGATCACCTCGCGGATCTTCTCATAGGATGTCCATCGGGGGTTCCGCCCGTCGTTTCCGGCCCGCATCCGCAGCGCGAACTTCACGACCTCGTTGCGGAAATCCTTGGGATTGGCGATCCCGGCGGGTTTCTCGGTCTTGGTCAGTTCCTGATTGATGACCTCCCGGTCCAGAAGCTGGCCGGTATCGGGGTCCTTGAAGTCCAGATCCTCGATCCACGCATCGGCATAGGCGACATAACGGTCGAACAGATTCTGCCCATAATCGTCATAGGATTCGAGATAAGCTTTCTGGATTTCATTGCCGATGAACTCGGCATAGCGCGGGGCCAGCTCGCCCTTGATGAACTCCAGATAGCGGGCTTCCGTCTCGGCGGGGAACTGCTCCTGCCGCACCATCCCTTCCAGCACGTACATGAGGTGCACCGGATCAGCCGCGATCTCGGTCGTGTCGTGGTTGAAAGTCGCCGACAGCGCCTTGAACGCGAAGCGGGTGGAGATGCCCGACATCCCCTCGTCCACGCCCGCCGCATCGCGATATTCCTGAAGGCTTTTCGCGCGCGGGTCGATCTCCCGCAACATCTCGCCGTCATAGACGCGCATCTTGGAATAGAGGTTGCTGTTCTCATGCTCGCGCAGCCGCGTCAGCACCGAAAAGCGCGCCAGCATGTCCAGCGTCCCTGGCGCGCAGGGCGCCGTATTCAGGTCGGAATCCCGCAACAGCTTCTCATATACCTGCCGTTCCTCCGTCGCTTGCAGGCTGTAGGGAACCTTGATGACGTAGATGCGGTCGATGAACGCTTCATTATTCTTGTTGTTCTTGAAATTCGCCCATTCCGATTCATTGCTGTGCGCCATGATGATGCCGGAATAGGGGATAGCGCCGATATTCTCCGTGCCGATATAATTGCCCTCCTGCGTCGCGGTCAGCAGCGGGTGGAGCATCTTGATCGGCGCCTTGAACATCTCGACGAATTCCAGCATCCCCTGATTGGCGCGGTTGAGACCGCCGGAATAGCTGTAGGCGTCGGGATCGTTCTGCGAGAGCATCTCCAGCTTGCGGATGTCGACCTTGCCCACCAGCGAAGAGATGTCCTGATTATTCTCGTCCCCCGGCTCGGTCTTGGAGATGGCGATCTGCCGGATGCGCGAGGGCATCAGCTTGACGACAGAGAAGCGCGACAGGTCGCCGCCATACTCATCCAGCCGCTTGCGGCACCATGGGCTTATGAGGCCGGTAAGGCGGCGGCGCGGGATGCCGTAACTGTCCTCGATCATGTCTCCATGGGTGTCCGCGTCGAACAGCGACAGCGGGCTTTCGAAGATCGGACTGATTTCGTCGCCAGCCTTCAGCGCATAGATGGGATGCACCTCCATCAGCGATTTCAGCCGCTCGGCCAGCGAGGATTTGCCGCCGCCCACCGGCCCGAGCAGGTAAAGTATCTGCTTGCGCTCCTCCAGCCCCTGCGAAGCGTGGCGCAGGAAGCTGACGATATGTTCGATTGTCCCTTCCATGCCGTAGAAGTTGGAGAAACTCTTATAGCGCCGGATCGTGCGGTTCATGAAGATGCGGCCCAGCCGCGAATCCCGTGACGTGTCGATGATCTCCGGCTCTCCGATCGCCGCCAGCAGCCGTTCCGCCGCGGACGCGTGCATCAGCGGATCGTTGCGGCATCCGAGCAGATAATCCTCGACCGACATTTCGGCCTGACGCCGGTCGTCATAGGCCCGCATGAAACTGGAGAACAGTTCGCCATTCGCCATGTGTCGACTCCCTCAGCGGTAGTGGCCACATCGGCAAGCATATCCCATCATGCCCTGTAAAAACAGGGCGATGCGGAAATTAAACAGGATTTCACAAAGGAACCGAGGTCAGGCGGGCACCCCCGCCTGATTGGCTCAGGGCAGCGTCTGGCCGGTCCGGTCAGCCCATGATTTCCACCAATAGGTCAGTTGCGACGCCCGGAAATCCGGCGCGACGGCGGTGGTGCTGTCGATCAACAGCGGCCCCCGATGGATGCCCTTATATTCCGTCCATTGCGGCAGACCCGCGCCATTGGGATTGCCGTTCTTGATGAAATTCGTCCAATAATCCTGCATCATCCGGGCGAGACGAGCATTTTCCTCGCTCTGCGACGCCTTGGCCGCGCCCAGCGTATAACCCATGTCGGCGCAATGCGGCGCGCCCGCGACCTTGCCGCGCTGCTCAGGCGGCACATAAGCAAAATGATAAGACCAGGAAGGTTGCCAGCGTCCAGCCAGAGCCGCCGTCGCGGTCGCCGCCGAGGTGAAGATGAAATCGGTCTGCACCTGCCGCAGCAATTCCGCCTGCCCCAGCTTGCCCTCCGGGTCATAGATCTTCCGCACCGTCGCGAAGTCGATGCCGAAACGATCCTTCAATACCTGTTCGTCAAAACCCATCAGGCCGAAGATGCTTGCCTCATTGCTGGTCGACCCGGAGATATAGGGCACGCGGGCGAT
>JASGDV010000126.1:0-7980 GCA_049841255.1 Sphingobium sp. | reverse complement strand
GAAATTGGCGGCGGGAAGGTTCGCGCTGCGCCCCTTCACGTCGACCAGCAGGGATCGCACTTTGCCGCGGCTATCCGCCATCACCTGCTTCACATGGCCGATCGTCTGGCCCTTGACCGACTGTATCGCCATTCCCGGTTCGACGGCAAATGCTCCAGCCGCATCGGCAGCTACGCTGTTGGCAAGCGCAAGCTGGCCGCCTGTGGCGTTCAGCGCACCATTGGCGCCGCCCGCTACGTCCGCGCTGCCGCCGGTGCTGCGCACCGCTTCGGAAGTAGTGGAGCGCAGATTATCCGTAGCCGAACCGACCGTGGAGCGAGCGGACGAAACCGTATCGCGCACCGCATCGGTGCCGACAAGCCGGGCATTAGCCGAAGCGTTTGCGCTGCCGGATGCCTTGCCAGTGGCCGATCCACGGGTGGCGGATGTGCCGGTCGCCTGATCGACAGCGCCTCCGACCGTTGCATCCACGGAACGGTCGACCGCGACCGATCCGCTGCGCCGGTCGATGCGATGGCTGCCTGTGGTGCCGGCCGTGCCGGAAAGCGCGCCATCGGCCGTGCCGCCAATGCCGCCCAATGTGCCACCGATGCCGCCGTTCAAAGCGCCACCCAGCCCCCCGCCCACGCTCCCTCCCAGAAGTTGCGCCGGGGCAGGCGTTGCCGCAGCCAGAACCAGCGCGCCGGTCGCGATAAGAATCTTTCTCATGATGCCTTCCTTCCGTTTGCTCTCAGGCGGACGCCGTTCGCGGCGTCCTCATCAAGAGCAACGGTTCGCCTCCGGGACTTCATTCATCGGAAAGGAATTTTTTTCAGCGGGGCCGGCAATCGCCGCAAAGAAGGCCCCGTCCAAAGATCGCGTCGGCGCCTTTGGGGCCGAGATCCCGCGCCTCCCGGTCAAGCGCGGAACGAAGTCCGGCTCCGCCCCGTCCCGCATCCTTCATCGCGGCGGCGCGGGCGGCTACCAGCGGCGCGGCGAAGGATGTTCCCCGCACCATGCGCCAGCGGCCCCGCGCATCCATAGCCTTCATGTCCGCGCCGGGCGCAGCATAGTCCAGATGCGTCGCCCGCCCTGCCTCGATCAGCGGGCGGTTGCGGCCATCGACACCCGTGACCGCCAGAACGGATGGATAGGATGCGGGATATGCAGGCGGCGCGGCGGGACCGTCATTGCCAACCGCCGCCACGATCACCATGCCCCTGGCGATACAGGATGATATGGCGCGAGCGAGCAGAGGATTGTCCGGTCCCGTCAGACTGATCGAGACGACAGCCACGCGTTGCCCCTGCATCCAGTCGAGCGCCCGCACGATCGAGAGCGCGCCGCCGCCCGCCGGATCGCGGCCATAGACATCGGCGGAGACGATTGCCCGCACTCCGGCATGATGCAGCAAGGACGCGACCGCCGTGCCATGATCGCTGGCGCTGGGCGCTCCGTTCGCAAATCCCCGCGCCGCGCGGACCGGCACCCCCTGCCCCACGCCTCCGTCGATCAGGCCGACGGGTGAACGGATGGCGCTGGCGCCCTTGCCTTTGGGAGCGGATGGCGCGGCCCCTGCACGTCCGCTCGGGAAATAAAGCGGATCGGCGGTGAAATTCCCGTCGGGAATCGCCTTGCGCAATGTCGTCAGCGCCGTGGACAGGCTCATCCCCTGCGGCACGGCAAGTTCCGTGGCGGAGAGGCGGAGATTGCCGAAATCCTCCGACTCCCGCGCCGGGAATCCCAAGGCGCGGATTTTCTCCAGCGACACCGCATCGCCATCGAGCATCAGGACGACACCGCGCCGGGCGAGGTCGCCCCGATCATCCGCCTCCACATTTTCCCGATGTTGACGGAGAAAGGCCTGCAAGCGATCGAGCCGGTCCCGCGCCATATCCGCAACGGATCGCACCGGCGCCGTCACCGCATCGATCGGCGCGAGACGATCCAGCGTTCCGGCCGCACGGTCCAGCACCGATCCCACCGTCCCGCCCACATCGGGCAAGCCGATCTGGGCCGCAGCGGGCGCGGCGGCGAGCAAGGCAATGACGGGGATCAGGCGAGTCTTCATCAATCTTCATCCTGTCACGCGAAAAAATGCGCTATGCAATGGATGAAACGGATGAACCCGCCCGTTGCATCCCATGTGAGAGAAGCCTTGGTTCCGAGCACGAGTTTCGAGGATGGCATCGTGGCGCTGCTGCCCCGGCTCCGCCGTTTCGCGGCGGGCCTGTCACGCAGCCTCGCCGAAGGCGACGACCTTTGCCAGATGACCATCGAACGGGCGCTCCGGGCCCGGCATCAATGGACAGAGGGCACGCGGCTCGATAGCTGGATGTACCGGATCATGCGTAATTTGTGGATCGACGAAATCCGTGCCGCCAGGCGGCGGCAACAGACCTTCGTGGATGAAGAAGCGGGCCTTCATGTCGGCGTGGCGGCGGAGCAGGAAGCGCGGATGGAACTTGGCCTTGTGGATCGCGCGCTGGCGCGGCTTCCCGACGAGCAGCGGGAGGCGGTGCTGCTCGTGATGGTCGAAGGCTATGGTTATCAGGAGGCAGCCGACATCGTCGGTTGCCCGGCGGGAACGCTCAGTTCGCGTTTCGTGCGCGGACGCGACGCCCTTCGGAAAATATTGGAAGCGACGCCATGACAATCGACCGGGAAATGCTGGCCGCCTATGCGGAAGGGCAGCTTGACGATGCGGGCCGGGCGCGGGTCGAAGCGGCCATCGCCGCCGATCCTTCACTCGCGGAGGATGTGGCCGCGCACCATGCGCTACGCCAACGACTGCAGGCGCATTTCGCGCCGGTGCTGGACATGCCGCTCCCCGGTAGATTGCTGGAAGCCGTGGGCAATCCACCTCCCGCAGCCGATGTGATCGACCTGAACGCCGTGCGGGAGGGAGCGACAAAGATGCGCCCTGCCTTCAAGCAACGGTGGATTTTGGGCGGCGCCATTGCGGCCTCTCTTGCGCTGGGTCTGGTGCTGGGCAGCCAGATCGAGAATAACGATCCCATCGGCCATGCAAATGGAGAACTGATCGCGCGAGCCGACCTCGACAGGGCGCTGACGATCCAGGCTGCGGGAAGGGAAACGCAGCCGGTGCGCATCCTCCTGTCGCTGCGTAGCGGGGACGGACATTATTGCCGCGTGTTCGAGACAGCGGCCATGGCGGGCCTTGCCTGCCGAAACGAAAATCGCTGGGCTATCGAGCGACTCCAGTCCGGCAACACACAACCGGGCGGACAATATCGGCAGGCCGGCAGTGCCCTGAGCGAAATCATGGCCGCCGCGCAAGCCATGGCTCCCGAAGGAGCGATGGACCGCGAAGAGGAAAACACCGCGCTCAAGCGGGGTTGGAAATAATCGTTCGGCTTTCTTGGATGACAGCAGGATCAGGAGCCTGGCTCGGGCTTTGCCATGCCCGCTGACCTCCCAATCCCAGCAAGCATCTCGAATCAGAAAAGCTCCCTAATCGGAAGCCTCACGATTCAGCCAAATATCATCCTGCTATAAAGGCATGAATCCGGTATCGCTGTGCGCAGATCGCGCTGCCAATCGCCAGACGCCCACAAGCGACAATGCCGCCAACGCGAACCAGGTCAGCGCATAGACGAGATGATTGTCGCTGAAACGCACCACCGTCAGGCCGCCGACCGGGTAGCCGCCATTCCCTGACGTCGCTGCCGCGTCGATGAAGTAAGGCGCGGCATGGCGGAGGTTCCGCGCGCTTGCGATCGCTGCCACGTCGCGCGAATACCAATTCTCCCGTTCAGGGTCGTTCGCGCGCAGGAAGCCGCCATGCGGCTCGGTTGTCCGGAGCAGGCCGGTCACGGCCACCTGTCCTTCCGGCACCGGCGCGGGTTTCACGCCCTGCGGCACGAACCCACGATTGATCAGCACGATGAAGCGCCCGGTATCGAGCGGGCTCATTACCCAATAACCGGCACCCAGATCGGTGACGGCGCGCACGCGGGTATCGGATTCCGGTAGATAGCGGCCGGCAAGGCGGACATGGGTGTAAGCGTCATGCTCCGGCGTTATTCGCGGCCATTCCGCCGGTCCGGGCGCATCGACCGGCGGCCGATGGACGCGCGCTTCCACGCTCGCGATCAGTTCATGCTTCCAGGCGCGCCGTTCGATCTGCCAGATGCCGAGATCGATGAAGGCCGCAGCCAGCAGCAGCAGTAGCACCGCGACCGCCGCCCCCCGCGCGAAGGCGCGGGGGCGATTCACGGCATCTGCCTCATATCGTGCGGCATCGGCATCATATTGGTGTTGAGATGATACATTACCCAGATCGAGCCGCTCAACATGATGACCACGACGATCACGGTGAAAACCAGCGAGGTCAGCGACCAGCCGCCTTCGGCCCTGGGCGTCATGTGCAGGAAATAGATCATATGGACGACGATCTGGACGACCGCGAAGGCGAGGATGATCGCGATGGTCGGGGCCGCCGCCAGCGGGCGGGCCATCACCAGCCAGAAGGGAATGGCGGTAAGGATGACCGAAAGAGCGAAGCCGATCGCATAGTCGCGCAGCGATGCATGCGGGAGTTCGGCCGCAGCATGTGGCGAATGGTCGCCCCCGACGTGCGGATCGTGGCTCATCGCATCATTCCCATCAGATAGACGAAGGTGAAGACGCCGATCCAGATGACGTCCAGAAAGTGCCAGAACATACTGAGGCATGCGACGCGGCGCTGGTTGGCGGCGATCAGGCCGTGACGGCCAAGCTGGACGATCAGCGTGACAAGCCAGACGGTGCCGAAGGTGACGTGGAGGCCATGCGTGCCGACCAGCGTGAAAAAGGCGGAGAGAAAGGCGCTGCGCTGCGGCCCGGCCCCTTCATGGATCAGATGAGCGAACTCGTAGAGCTCGATGCCGAGGAACACGGCGCCGAACAGGCCTGTCACGGCGAGCCAAGCCTGCGTGCCGCGCAGCGACCCCCGCTGCATCATCACCATCGCGACGCCGTAGGTGATCGACGAAAGCAGAAGCATCGCCGTGTTAACCGCGACCAGATCGAGATCGAACAGGTCTTTCGGCCCCGGCCCCGCGGCATAATTGCCGCCAAGCACCGCGTAACAGGCGAACAGGATCGCGAAGATGAGGCAGTCGCTCATCAGGTAGATCCAGAAGCCCAGCATCGTGCTGTGCCCTTCCGGATGCGGATGCTCGTCCAGTTCGTAGAAGCGGGGCGCGGCGGCCGGGTCGAGGGAAAGAGCTGTCATGCGCTTGCTCCCGCTGCCAGTTGGCGCGTGCGCGCATCCTCCACCTGGGTCACCGTTGCCGCCGGGATGTGGAAGTCGCGCTTATAGTTGAAGGTATGGGCTATAGCGGTGGCGATCAGCGCGACGAATCCCAGCCCCGCCAGCCACCAGATATGCCAGACGAGCGCGAAGCCGATGACCAGGCTGATGCCCGCCAGGATCACCCCCGCCCCGGTGTTGCTGGGCATGTGAATGTCGCGGAAGCCCTCGATGGGACGGGCGGCGTTGCGATTCTTCATGTCGTACCAGGCATCGAGATCGTGGATCACGGGCGTGAAGGCGAAATTATAATCGGGCGGCGGCGAACTGGTCGCCCATTCGAGCGTCCGGCCGTTCCAGGGATCGCCGGTCTCGTCGCGCAGCGCATCGCGCTTCCAGATGCTAACCGCGAACTGGACGAGCATCGCGCCGATCCCGACCGCGATGATGGCCGCCCCGATGCCCGCGATCACGAACCAGATCTGGAGCGAGGGATCGTCGAACACGCGCATCCGGCGGGTCACGCCCATCAGGCCGAGGATATAGAGCGGCATGAAGGCGAGCCAGAAACCGACCACCCAGCACCAGAAGCTGACCTTGCCCCAGAAGATGTCGAGCTTGAACCCGAACGCCTTGGGCCACCAATAGTTGATGGCCGCGAACAGGCCGAACAGCACGCCGCCGATGATGACGTTGTGAAAATGCGCGATCAGGAACAATGAATTGTGCAGCACGAAGTCGGCGGGGGGCACGGCCAGCAGCACGCCGGTCATCCCGCCGACGACGAAGGTTAGCATGAACGCGACCGTCCACATCATCGGCAGCTCGAAGCGGATGCGGCCATGATACATGGTAAAGAGCCAGTTGAAGAGCTTGGCGCCGGTCGGGATGGAGATCACCATCGTCGTGATGCCGAAGAAGCTGTTGACGCTGGCGCCCGATCCCATTGTGAAGAAATGATGCAGCCAGACGATGTAGCTCAGGATCGTGATGACGATCGTGGCATAGACCATCGACGTATAGCCGAACAGCTTCTTGCCGGAAAAAGTCGATGTGACTTCGGAGAAGACGCCGAACAGCGGCAGGATCAGGATATAGACCTCCGGATGGCCCCATATCCAGATGAGGTTCACATACATCATCGGCGATCCGCCGAAGTCGTTGGTGAAGAAGTTGGTGCCCGCGTAACGGTCGAGGCCCAGCAATGCGAGCACGGCGGTCAGCACCGGGAAGGAGGCGACGATCAGGATGTTCGCGCACAGCGACGTCCAGGTGAAGACGGGCATCTTCATCAGACCCATGCCGGGCGTGCGCAGCTTCAGGATGGTCACGATCAGGTTGATGCCGGACAAGGTGGTGCCGACGCCCGCGATCTGAAGCGACCATATATAATAATCGACGCCGACATTGGGGCTGTAGGCAAGGCCCGACAATGGCGGATAGGCAAGCCAGCCGGTCTGCGCGAACTCGCCGACGAACAGCGACATCATGACAAGCACCGCGCCCGCGGTCGTCATCCAGAAGCTGAAATTGTTGAGGAAGGGAAAGGATACGTCGCGCGCCCCGATCTGGAGCGGCACGACATAGTTCATCAGGCCGGTGATGAACGGCATCGCCACGAAGAAGATCATGATCACGCCATGGGCGGTGAATATCTGATCATAATGATGCGCGGTGAGATAGCCTTCGGAGCCGTTGAACGCCATCGCCTGCTGAAGCCGCATCATGATCGCGTCGGCGAACCCGCGCAGGAACATGACGAGCCCCAGGATCATGTACATGATCCCGATCCGCTTGTGGTCGACGGTCGTGAACCATTCGCGCCAGAGATAGCCCCAAAGGCGGAACCGGGTCAGCAGAACCAGTGCTGCCAGGCCGCCGGCCGCGACGGCGGCGAAGGTCGCGACAAGGATCGGCTCATGCAGAGGGATCGCATCGAGCGAGAGACGGCCCAGGATCGGGCCCGTCACGGGAGCCGGATGTGGAGTCATGATTTCGGCTTGCCCGTGACGATAGTATCCAGCGCGGTCAGCATCTGAGGCTGTGTGCTGCCCGGCCGCGGCAGACCAGCGCCGGTCAACGGAGCAAGGCTCGCCGACACGGGGGAACCGCGATCCGCGGACATGATCGGCGAATAGCAGGTCGCGGCGACATAATGGCCTTTACCGGACAGATCGTTGCCGCGCGGGGCGAATTTGTCATAGGCAAGATCCCGGACATTATAGAGACCGGCAAGACCGGTGCCACCGCGCGCATCCAGCGCCATCATATCGTGCATGCACATCTTTCCAGGCTGGACGCAGAGATTGACGATGCGGTCGAACAGTTGCGGCTCGACCGAGGCGAAGCGGCGCACCGGTTCCTTTTCGCTGGGCCGCTCGAGCCGGAGATAGGCCTGGCGGTCGAGCGCGCCGCCCGCGTCGCGCGCCTGCCGGACCCAGGCTTCAAAATCGCCTTGCGAAAGGCTGTGCGCGCGAAAGCGCATGTTGGAGAAGCCCGCGCCCGAATAATTGGCCGAAAAGCCGGAGAAGTCGCCGAGCCGGTTGAATACGCCGTGGAGCTTTGTCTCCATGCCCGGCATCGCGTAGATTTGGCCAGCGAGCGCCGGAATATAAAAGCTGTTCATCACCGATGCGCCCGAAATGCGGAACCGTATCGGGCGATCGACGGGGGCAGCGAACTCATTCACCGTCGCGATGCCCTGCTCCGGATAGATGAACAGCCATTTCCAGTCGAGCGCGACG
>JASGDV010000125.1:0-8712 GCA_049841255.1 Sphingobium sp. | reverse complement strand
GCTTGATGCGGACATCGACGATCTCCGCGCCATATTGCCGCGCCACGCGGTCCAGCCCCGCCTCGATATTCTGCATCACCTGGCCCCGCTCGGGGCTGAGCAGCGCCGCGAAGGGCCGCTTGCCCAGTTCGTTGCGCAGCGCCGATCCCAGAATCGGGCGCAGCGCGTCGGACACGCGTTCCTCGCTCCCCGCCGCGATATACATGCGCAGCGGATCGACGATGCGATACCGGGCGAAAGCATCCACCTGCAAGCGGAGCTGGTCGGTCGACAGCACCTGCTGCCGCTCCATCTCGACGGACAGGACGCGCTTGTCGATCCAGACGATCTGGTCGATGAACGGCCAGCGCAGGATGATTCCCGCGCCGGTCTTCCCGAAGGTCTCGTTGGGCCGGAAGCGGTTGATGATCGCCTTGGGATCGCCGAAGCGGACGACGACGCCCTGCTTGGTTTCCGGCACGATGGCGACCGTGCTGCCGATCAGCAGCAGCGCCGCGATGACGATCAGCGCGATGGCGATGGGGTGGCGTTGGAAAGCGGGCATCACCGGTCCCCCTCGGCCTGCGTCGTGTCGCCCTGCGTCGGCGTGGCGGCCTGCGCCCGTCTCTTCAGTTCCGGCAAAGGCAGGTAAGGGGTGACGTTGCCGCCCTCCACGATCGTCTTGTCGACGTTGGACAGAACGCCCTCCATGGTTTCATAATACATGCGGCGGCGGGTCACTTCGGGCGAGAGCCGGTACTGCTCATACACCTTGTCGAAGGCCGCGGCCTCGCCCTGCGCCTTGGCCGTCACCTGTTGCGCGGCGGCGCGGGCTTCGTTGAGATAGGTCTGCGCGGTCTGCTGCGCGGCGGACACGGCCTTGAACGCGTCGTTGACGGCGGTCGGCGGATCGGCCTGCTTGATCGCGACGCCCTGCACCCGGATGCCGGATTTATAGCCGTCCAGAATCTCCTGCATCCGCAATTCGACCTGCTGCTCGATCTCCGTGCGGCCCGCGCCCAGCGCGTCGTCCAGACTGACGCTGGCGACCACCGAACGCATCGCGCTTTCGGCCACTTCGCGGACGGAGGTGTCGGGATCGGAAAGCTGGAACAGGTAAAGCTCCGGATTGCGGATGTTCCAGCGTACCGAATAGGCGAGGTCGATGATATTCTGATCGCCCGTCAGCACCAGATTCTCGCTCTCCGCGCTCGCCGATCCGATGTCGATGGTGCGGATTTCCTCGACGTCCACGGTCTTCACGCTCTCGAACGGGGCGGGCAGCGTCAGGCTGATGCCCGGCGACAGCGTGCGGCTATATTTGCCCAGCAGCGTGACGACGCCGCGCTCCTGCGGACCCACGCGATGGAAACAGGTCAGCGCCAGCCACAGCAGCACCAATATGCCGATGGCGAGCGGCCACAACGCCTTGCCATTGGGCCGCTGCGGCAGGTTGCCGAAGCCGCCGCCACCGCCGCCGCCGAAACTCTCCCGGCTGCGCCGCAGCAGTTCCTCAATCGCGGAGGGGCCTTTGAGCCCTCCCGATTTGCCCGGCTGCGTCCACGGATTGCGCGGGCCGCCATCGCCCCCGTCGCCGCCCTTGCCCGGTCCGTCATTGCCATCCGGCCCGTCGCTTTTCCCGCCCCATGGCCCCTGAGCCATGCCGCTCGCGATGCCGGGCATCCACCCGAAAATTCTCTTCATGCCCACTCTATAGGAAGGCTGGGCGGCGAAAAACAGTGCCCTTTTGTCGGTTATATTGTTTGAAAGCGTTTCCAGCCAAATCGAAGCTGCCGGGTAAAAGGGCCTTTCCGCTTCCCGCCCAAAGGTTCTAGGACGGCGGCCATGACCGATCTCGACAGCTTCGCCGCCCACCTCAGGACCCTGACCGATGGACGCGCCAGCGCGCCGCGCGTCAAGGATGGCGTCATGACCCTCGTCCTGGAAGTGGGCGGCCTGACCGCCGACCAGCGCGACGCCATCTCCGCCGCCATCCGCGAAGGCGCGCTGACCGTGGAGGGCGTCAGCGACGTCCGCATCGCCCTGACGTCGGAACGCAAGGGGCGCAGGATCGTCGCCGTTGCGTCGGGCAAGGGGGGCGTGGGCAAATCCACCCTCTCGGCCAATCTGGCGGTGGCGTTGAAGCGCCTCGGTCATCGCGTCGGCCTCGTCGACGCGGACATATACGGCCCTTCGCAAGCGCGCCTGATGGCGAGCGAGGACCAGAAGCCCCAGGCCCGCGACAAGCACCTGATCCCGGTGCGAAGCCCGCTGGGCGTGCCGATGCTGTCCATGGCGCATCTGGTGGAGCCGGGGCGCGCGCTGGCTTGGCGCGGGCCCATGGTCGGCAACGCGCTGGGGCAGCTCATCGACGCCGATTGGGGCGACGTGGACCTGCTGATCGTCGACATGCCGCCGGGCACCGGCGACATCCAGCTTTCGATGATCCAGAAGCACAAGCCCACGGGCGTGGTGATCGTCTCCACGCCGCAGGATCTGGCGCTGATCGACGCGACCCGCGCGGTCAACCTGTTCGAGCAGGCGCATGTGCCGCTGATCGGCCTTGTCGAGAATATGGCGGGCTATGCCTGCCCCCATTGCGGCGAGGTGTCCGATCCCTTCGGCGCGGGCGGCGCGGAAGCCGCGGCGAAGGATATGGGCATGCTTTTCCTCGGCCGCATCCCGCTCGCCATCGACATCCGCCGCCGCTCCGACGCAGGCGATCCCCCGGCGGCAGGCGACGACGCCTTCGGAGAGGCGTTCCGCGCGATCGCGGAGAAGGTGGCGGAAGGGGTCGAGGGGAAGGGTTGAGGTCGGTTTGGGTGGTGCGCAGTCCGGCCGCCTTCCTCGCCTCGTGGGTGCCTGAAAATAGCCGAAACCAGAATCCCCTCCCCCTTCACAAACGCCTCACCCGGTCCTATATGGCTTTTTGAAATCCGGTCGTCCCGCCATCCCATGGCGGGAGGGTCGGCCCACGGTCCCACCGGGGTCCGATGCCGTGTAGCGCGCGGTTTTCGGCGGAATTGGGCGGGTCCGGCGGGAATACAGGACGCTGACAGTGCGGATCGGACAGCCCCGGCCCGCACTTTTTTGCGTGGCGAATCGAGTCGAAATCGGCTCGCAAAATCGCCTCGTCAGGCTGAATTTTCGCTGCGATGCGGAAAAATGCGACGAACAAACAGGCAGGATACGCATGGCGACCAAGGCTCTTCTCCCCATCAGCAACACCGGCGCGAAGAAGCGCATACGCAAGGTGTTCGGCGACATCCACGAAGTGGTGCAGATGCCGAACCTGATCGAGGTCCAGAGGGAGAGCTACGAACAGTTCCTGCGCTCCGATCCCAAGATCGGCTATGTTTCGGGCCTTGAGAAGACGCTGCGCTCCGTCTTCCCGATCCGCGACTTCGCGGGCACGGCGGAAATGGACTTCGTCCATTATGAGCTGGAAGACCCGAAATATGACGTCGAGGAATGCCGTCAGCGCGGCATCACCTACGCCGCGCCGATGCGCGTCACGCTGCGTCTGATCGTGTTCGAGGTGGATCAGGACACCGAAACCCGCTCCGTCCTGGACATCAAGGAGCAGGATGTTTACATGGGCGACATGCCGCTCATGACGCAGAACGGCACCTTCATCGTCAACGGAACCGAGCGCGTCATCGTGTCGCAGATGCACCGCTCGCCGGGCGTGCTGTTCGACCATGACCGGGGCAAGACCCACTCTTCGGGCAAATATCTCTTCGCCGCGCGCGTCATTCCCTATCGCGGGTCGTGGCTGGACTTCGAGTTCGACGCCAAGGACATTGTCAACGTCCGCATCGACCGCAAGCGCAAGCTGCCGGTGACGGCGCTGCTCTATGCGCTGGGCCTGAACGCCGAGGAAATCCTCGGTTATTTCTACAATAAGGTGGTCTTCGTCCGCGGCGAAGGCGGCTGGCAGATCCCCTATGTCGCCGAAGCGTGGCGCGGCCAGAAGCCCGCTTTCGACATCGTCGACGCCAAGTCGGGCGAAGTCGTGTTCGCGGCCGGCCACAAGATTTCGCCCCGCGCCGCCAACAAGGCGGAGAAGGACGGGCTGGAAACGCTGCTGACCCCGACCGAGGAAGTCTATGGCCGCTACAGCGCCTATGACCTCATCAACGAGGCGACCGGCGAAATCTATATCGAGGCGGGCGACGAAGTGTCGCCGGAGAACCTCGAAAAGCTGGACAAGGCGGGCATCGACCGCCTCGAACTGCTCGACATCGACCATGTGACGACCGGTCCGTGGATCAGGAACACGCTGAAGGCCGACAAGGCCGAGGATCGCGATCAGGCGCTATCCGACATCTATCGCGTCATGCGCCCCGGCGAGCCGCCGACGAAGGAGACCGCCGAAGCGTTGTTCGCGGGCCTGTTCTTCGACCCGGAACGCTATGATCTGTCGGCGGTGGGCCGCGTGAAGCTCAACATGCGCCTCGACCTTGATGCCGAGGACACGGTGACGACGCTGCGGGTCGAGGACATCCTCGCCGTGGTCAAGGAACTGGTGAATCTGAAGGACGGCAAGGGCGAGATCGACGATATCGACAATCTCGGCAACCGCCGCGTCCGCTCGGTGGGCGAATTGCTGGAGAACCAGTATCGCGTCGGCCTGCTGCGCATGGAGCGCGCCGTCAAGGAACGCATGTCGAGCGTCGACGTGTCGACCGTGATGCCGAACGACCTCATCAACGCGAAGCCTGCCGTGGCCGCCGTGCGCGAGTTCTTCGGCTCTTCGCAGCTTTCGCAGTTCATGGACCAGACCAATCCGCTGTCGGAAGTCACCCACAAGCGCCGCGTGTCGGCGCTTGGGCCGGGCGGGCTTACCCGTGAAAGGGCTGGCTTCGAAGTCCGCGACGTCCATCCGACGCATTATGGCCGCATCTGCCCGATCGAGACGCCGGAAGGCCCGAACATCGGTCTGATCAACAGCCTCGCGACGTTCAGCCGGGTGAACAAATATGGCTTCATCGAGACGCCGTATCGCAAGGTCGTGGACGGCAAGGTAACGGACGAGGTAGTCTATCTCTCCGCCATGGAAGAGGCCAAGCACACTATCGCGCAGGCCAACGCCGAGGTGGACGCCAGCGGCGCGCTGACGGAAGACCTGATCTCCGCGCGCGAGGCGGGCGAATTCCTGATGGCGCCCAAGGACCACATCACGCTGATGGACGTCAGCCCCAAGCAGCTCGTGTCGGTCGCGGCCTCGCTCATTCCCTTCCTGGAGAATGACGACGCCAACCGCGCGCTGATGGGATCGAACATGCAGCGTCAGGCGGTGCCGCTGGTCCGCGCCGAAGCGCCCTTCGTGGGCACCGGTATGGAAGGCACGGTGGCGCGCGATTCCGGCGCGGCCATCGCCGCCAAGCGGGCGGGCATCGTCGATCAGGTGGACGCGTCCCGTATCGTCATCCGCGTGACCGGCGACATCGCCGCCGGACAGTCGGGCGTCGACATCTACACGCTCCAGAAGTTCCAACGCTCCAATCAGGACACCTGCATCAACCAGCGTCCGCTGGTGAAGGTGGGCGACCTGATCGAGGCGGGCGACGTGATCGCGGACGGCCCGTCGACCGAGTTCGGCGAACTGGCGCTGGGCCGCAACACGCTGGTCGCGTTCATGCCGTGGAACGGCTACAACTATGAGGACTCCATCCTCATCAGCGAACGCATCGTGAAGGATGACGTCTTCACCTCGATCCATATCGAGGAATTCGAGGTCATGGCCCGCGATACCAAGCTGGGGCCGGAAGACATCACCCGCGACATCCCGAATGTCGGTGAGGAAGCGTTGCGCAACCTCGACGAGGCGGGCATCGTCTATATCGGCGCCGAAGTGGAGCCGGGCGACATTCTGGTCGGCAAGATCACGCCCAAGGGCGAAAGCCCGATGACGCCGGAGGAAAAGCTGCTCCGCGCCATCTTCGGCGAGAAGGCGAGCGACGTGCGCGATACGTCGCTGCGCTTGCCGCCGGGCGTCGCGGGCACGGTCGTCGAGGTGCGCGTGTTCAACCGTCATGGCATCGACAAGGACGAGCGCGCCATGGCGATCGAGCGGGAGGAAATCGACCGCCTCGCCAAGGACCGCGAGGACGAGCGCGCGATCCTGAACCGCGCGACCTTCAACCGCCTGCGCGAGATGCTGCTGGGCCAGACCGCCGCGGCGGCGCCCAAGGGCATCAAGAAGGGCGTGGCCATCAACGAGGCTCTGCTGGGCGAAGTCGAGCGTCATGAATGGTGGAAGTTCGCGGTAGAGGACGACAAGGTCCAGAGCGATCTGGAAGCGGTCAAGGCGCAATATGACGAAGCCGTCCGTTCCATCGTCGAGAAGTTCGAGGATCGCGTCGACAAGCTGCAGCGCGGCGACGAACTGCCGCCGGGCGTGCTCAAGATGGTCAAGGTCTTCGTCGCGGTGAAGCGCAAGCTGCAGCCGGGCGACAAGATGGCCGGCCGTCACGGCAACAAGGGCGTCATCAGCCGCATCCTGCCGATCGAGGACATGCCGTTCCTGGAGGACGGCACCCATGTCGACATCGTGCTCAACCCGCTGGGCGTGCCGTCGCGCATGAACGTCGGCCAGATTTTCGAGACGCATCTGGGCTGGGCCGCGCGCGGCCTCGGCCAGCAGCTCAAGCATGCGCTGGAGGAATGGCGGGAAGCCAATCCGAACGCGCAGGCGGGCGCGATGCCGGACGCGGTGAAGACCCGTCTGCTCGAAACCTATGGCCAGCAATATGCGGACCAGATCGAGGCGCGGACGCCCGACCAGATCGTCGATCTGGCCGAGCATCTGTCGCGCGGCGTGCCGATGGCGACCCCGGTGTTCGACGGCGCGCGCGAAGCGGACGTGTCGGCGATGCTGGAACTGGCGGGGCTGCACTCGTCGGGCCAGAGCGACCTCTATGACGGCCGCACGGGCGACAAGTTCGACCGCAAGGTGACGGTGGGCATCATCTACATGCTGAAACTGCACCACTTGGTCGACGACAAGATTCACGCGCGTTCCATCGGCCCCTACTCGCTCGTCACCCAGCAGCCGCTGGGCGGCAAGGCGCAGTTCGGCGGCCAGCGCTTCGGGGAAATGGAGGTGTGGGCGCTCCAGGCCTATGGCGCCGCCTATACCTTGCAGGAAATGCTGACGGTGAAGTCGGACGACGTGGTCGGCCGCACCAAGGTCTATGAGGCGATCGTCAAGGGCGACGACACGTTCGAGGCTGGCATCCCCGAGAGCTTCAACGTGCTGGTCAAGGAAATGCGCTCGCTGGGCCTCAACGTCGAACTCGCCGCGATGGATGAGATCGCCGAGGATGACGACGGCTTCGCGCAGGCGGCGGAATAAGGGAAAACGATGACAAGAGCGCGCAAGTGGACGCTACGCCTAGTCGCTGTCCTCTTGTGTGTTCTCACCGTTGTCATGCGAGACTGGAGCGGTGATGGCTTTTTCGACTGGGGTAATTGGCTTGGAGCCATTCCTTTCATTTTAGCCATCACGATCTTCAATCGTACTCGCGCAAAAAATTGACCCTTTAGAGGGATTGAAAAATGAATGAACTGACGAACTTCGCGAACCCCGTCCAGAAGGCCGAGACCTTCGACCAGATCCAGATCGGTCTGGCATCGCCCGAGCGCATCCGGTCCTGGTCCTTTGGCGAGATCAAGAAGCCGGAAACCATCAACTACCGCACGTTCAAGCCCGAACGCGACGGCCTGTTCTGCGCGCGCATCTTCGGTCCGATCAAGGACTATGAGTGCCTGTGCGGCAAGTATAAGCGCATGAAATATAAGGGCATCGTCTGCGAGAAGTGCGGTGTCGAAGTCACGGTGTCGAAGGTCCGCCGCGAGCGGATGGGCCATATCGAACTGGCCGCGCCCGTCGCGCATATCTGGTTCCTGAAGTCGCTGCCCAGCCGCATCGGCCTGCTGCTCGACATGCAGTTGAAGCAGCTTGAGCGCGTCCTTTACTTCGAATCCTATATCGTCACCGAGCCGGGCCTGACCCCGCTGGAGAAGTTCCAGCTTCTGACCGAAGACGAACTGCTCGACGCGCAGGACGAATATGGCGAGGACGCCTTCTCCGCCGGAATCGGCGCGGAAGCGGTCAAGCAGATGCTGATGGACCTCGACCTGGAAGGCGAGAAAGTCGCGCTGCTGGAGGAACTGGCCACCACCAAGTCCGAACTCAAGCCCAAGAAGATCATCAAGCGGCTGAAGGTCGTCGAGAGCTTCCTGGAATCGGGCAACCGCCCGGAATGGATGATCCTGGACGTCGTGCCGGTCATTCCGCCGGAACTGCGCCCGCTGGTGCCGCTGGACGGCGGCCGTTTCGCGACCTCGGACCTGAATGACCTCTATCGCCGCGTCATCAACCGCAACAACCGCCTGAAGCGGCTGATGGAACTGCGCGCGCCGGACATCATCGTCCGCAACGAAAAGCGCATGTTGCAGGAAGCCGTCGACGCGCTGTTCGACAATGGCCGCCGCGGCCGCGTCATCACCGGCGCGAACAAGCGTCCGCTGAAGTCGCTGTCCGACATGCTGAAGGGCAAGCAGGGCCGCTTCCGTCAGAACCTGCTCGGCAAGCGCGTCGACTATTCGGGCCGTTCGGTCATCGTGACCGGGCCGGAGCTGAAGCTGCACCAGTGCGGCCTGCCCAAGAAGATGGCGCTCGAACTGTTCAAGCCGTTCATCTATGCCCGCCTCGACGCCAAGGGT
>JASGDV010000124.1:0-27956 GCA_049841255.1 Sphingobium sp. | reverse complement strand
GTTCAGCCCTGTCGCTCTGGCCGCGCGGCCGCCGGTTCAGCGCGCCGGAACTGGCCTTCTTTGCGCTGCTCCTGCTGTTCGCCGTCTTCCAGACCTGTCTGGTGGCGAGCGCAAGTCTGGGTTGGGGAGGGCCGCGCGAAGGCATGGACGCCTATCGGACGATATTAGCGCTGGGATTGCCGTCCATCTATGTGGGGACGTGCGTTTCGGCCGTGCTGGTGGTCGCGGGCGATCTGGCCCATGAATTGCGGCGCAGGATGCAGCGCGACGGCCTGACCGACGTGCTCAACCGGCTGGGGCTGGAGGAAGCGGCCCTGCGCGCCATCGCCAATGCCAAGCGGCATGGCCGTCCGCTGGCGCTGGCCGTCTGCGATCTGGATGGCTTCAAGGCGCTGAACGACAGTTATGGCCATATCGCGGGGGATGCGGCTTTGCCCGGCTGGTGACGATCGCAACCCGGCGGGGCGACATCGTCGGCCGATTGGGCGGCGATGAGTTCGGGCTGCTGCTGGTCGATACCGACGCTGCCGCCGCCGCGGATGTGATGGAGCGCATCCGCGTGGAATTCGGCTGCCTGTTGCTGCCGCAAGCGCCCCATGCGAAATTGCGGGCGAGCTTCGGCATCGCTGACTTGCAGGAGGGCGACGAATGTCTGGACGACATGGTCGCCCGCGCCGATAGCGCGCTCTATCAGGCGAAGAAGGACGGGAAGGATCGCGTCAGCATCTGGCGCGCCGCGGCCTAGCGCATATCAGCGGAAGGGCGGTTCGTTGAAAGCGCGCAATTTGCGGCTGTGCAGGCGGGGGCCTTCCTGACGGAGCAGTTCACAGGTTTCTATGCCTATGCGTAGATGTCCGGCAATCGCCTCTTCATAGAATCGGTTGGCTTGCCCCGGCAGTTTCAATTCGCCATGGATCGGCTTGTCGGAGACGCAGAGCAATGTCCCGTAGGGGACGCGGAAACGATAGCCCTGCGCGGCGATGGTGGCCGATTCCATGTCGATGCCGACCGCGCGAGACAGGCTGAAACGCAGGGCGGAGTGGGAGTAGCGCAATTCCCAGTTGCGGTCGTCGGTGGTGACGACGGTTCCGGTGCGCAGACGGCGCTTGAAATCTTCGGGTCCCGCGCCGCCCAGAACGGATTCGGCCGCCTTGGCAAGGGCGACCTGAACCTCTGCGATGGCGGGCACGGGGATTTCGGGCGGCAGCATCGCGTCCAGCACATGATCGTCGCGCAGATAGGCGTGAGCCAGAACATAGTCGCCTATGCGCTGGCTGGGGCGCAGGCCGCCGCAATGGCCGATCATCAGCCATGCCTCGGGACGAAGGACCGCCAGATGATCGCAGATCGTCTTGGCGTTGGAGGGGCCGACGCCGATATTGACCAGCGTGATCCCGCTGCGGTCCGGGGCGATCAGATGATAGGCAGGCATCTGATGCCTGCGCCATGCGCTGTCGGCGATCATGCGCGCGGGGTCAGCGGTTTCCGGGGTCACATAGACGCCGCCTGCCCCGGAAAGCGCGGTGAAGCGGCTGCCGGGGCGCTGCAATTCCTGACAGGCCCAGGACACGAATTCATCCACATAGCGATGATAGTTGGTGAACAGGATATAACGCTGCACATGTTCGGGCTGCGTGCCTGTATAATGTTTCAGGCGCGCAAGGGAGAAATCCGTCCGCAGGCCATCGAACAGGGCAAGGGGACGATCTCCTTCGGCGTCGGGCGCGAAGAGGCCGTCCGCGATCTCATCCCCGATTTCGGCCAGTTCCGTCGCGGGGAAATGACGCGCCAGTTCCGTGGGCGGCGTGCCGTCAAGCGCGCTGATGTCGAGGCCGTCCAGAACATAGGGGAAGGGAATCTGCTGATCGCTGATGCCGATTTCCGCCTCCACGCCATAATCGCGGACGAGGAGGTCGATCTGTTCGGCGAGATAGTCGGCGAACATGGCGGGGCGGGTGATGGTGGTGACATAGCGGCCTGGCTTCGAGAGGCGGGCAAAGGAGCGTCCGGGCGGCGGCGCGTCGGAATCGCTGCGATGGATGATCCGCAGTTCCGGGTAGCAGAAGCGCGCCTTGTTGGAACTGTCCGCAGGGCGGACGCCGCCGCTGCGGGCATAGGCGCGCATGGCTTCGCGCAGGTCTTCGATGGATTTGCGGTAAATCGCATCGAGTTGCGTGACGGCGGCGCTGCCAATGCTTTGTGTCATCGGCTACCGTTACAGCAGGGATCGGATGGAGTGAAGACCGATGCTCCACGGCCATGCGCTCCCACCCGCATGGGGAGCGCATGGCGGCATGGGATCAAAGCTGTTCGAGCATATGTTCGGCCGAGGACAGCTTGAAGTCGCCGGGGGCCTCCACGTTGAGCTGCTCGACCACGCCATCCTTGACCAGCATCGAAAAACGCTGGCCGCGCGCGCCCATGCCGAATTTGCTGCCATCCATGACCAAGTCCACGGCTTTCACGAAATCGCCATTGCCGTCGGCGAGCATCGTGACCTTGCCTTCCGCGCCGGCCGACTTGCTCCATGCGTCCATCACGAAAGCGTCGTTGACGGCGGTGCAGGCGATTTCATCGACGCCTTTCTGCTTCAGCGCGTCGGCCTTTTCGATGAAGCCGGGCAGATGCTTGGCGGAGCAGGTGGGCGTGAAGGCGCCGGGGACGGAAAACAACGCCACGGTCCGGCCGGAGAAGAAAGAGTCGAAATCGACCTGTTCCGGCCCGTTTTCCGTCATCTTCGCGAAGGTCGCGGCGGGAAGGCGATCGCCTTTTGCTATGGTCATGCTGGTCTCTCCTGGCCTCGTAAAGCGCGGGAGGTCGGCGCTCGGGCCGTTCATGTCAAGGGTAGGCATATCTTTTGGGCCGCATCGCCTTGATGGCGGGACGGAGAGGGCTTTGGGAATGCGGAAACAGTGCCTATAGTCGGGCCATGGACGATGTGCGTTTCTATGGCGGCCAGTTCCTGCTGGCTCTCCCCGGCATGGCCGACTGGCGTTTCAACCATTCCGTCATCGCGCTGTGCGTGCATGACGAAAATGGCGCGCTGGGCATTTCGGTGGGGGAGGAGATGGACGGTGTCACCCTGCGCGATCTTCTGGAAAGTTTCGACATAGATGCGTCCAACGTGCCGGATCGTCCGGTGCTGCGCGGCGGGCCGGTGGAGCCGCGCCGGGGCTTCGTGCTGCATTCGCTGGACTGGGCGGGGCAGGAGATGATTCAGGTGGGCGGAAAATGGGGCCTGTCCGGCTCGCTCGACATATTGAAGGCCATTGCCGAGGGCAGGGGACCGAGCCGTTACCTTGTGGCGCTGGGCTATGCGGGCTGGCAGGCAGGCCAGTTGGAGAAGGAAATGACCGGCGATAGCTGGTTCCTTGCCGATGGCGACGCGGACCTTCTGTTCGACACGCGGGCGGATCGGAAATGGTCCGCGATCTTCGCCGCGGCCGGGATCGACGCATCCCATCTGGTGTGCGGCGCCGGATCGGCCTGACGCGGTTCTACATAAAGGAAACTTTATATCGAGTTGCCACGGCCTGCTTCGATTGATAAAGCGGCCCTATCATCGGCGCCTGATGCGCCGGCCCATTCTAGTTCGATGGAGATTTCCCTTGGCCACCGCTCCCGCCACCCAGGCGCAGGATTATGTGATCCGCGACATCAGCCTTGCCGATTTCGGCCGCAAGGAAATCGAGATCGCGGAAACCGAAATGCCGGGCCTGATGGCCCTGCGCGAGGAATTCGGCGCGGCCAAGCCGCTGAAGGACGCGCGCATCACCGGGTCGCTGCACATGACGATCCAGACCGCCGTGCTGATCGAGACGCTGGCGGAACTGGGCGCGGACATCCGCTGGGCTTCGTGCAACATCTTCTCGACCCAGGACCATGCCGCCGCCGCCATCGCCGCGCGGGGCATCCCCGTCTTCGCCGTCAAGGGCGAGACGCTGGAGGAATATTGGGACTACGTCATCCGCATCTTCGATTGGGGCGACACGACCTGCAACATGATCCTGGACGATGGCGGCGACGCCACCATGTTCGCCCTGTGGGGCGCGCGGGTCGAGGCGGGCGAAGAACTGTTCACGCCGGGCAATGAGGAAGAGGAAATCTTCGTCGCGACGCTGAAGCGTTTCCTTGCCGAACGTCCGGGCTATCTGACCGAGACGGTCAAGGCCATCAAGGGCGTGTCGGAAGAGACGACCACCGGCGTCCATCGCCTCTATGAACTGGCGAAGAAGGGCAAGCTGCCTTTCCCGGCGATCAATGTGAACGACAGCGTCACCAAGTCGAAGTTCGACAATCTCTATGGCTGCAAGGAATCGCTGGTCGACGCGATCCGCCGCGCCACCGACGTGATGCTGGCGGGAAAGGTCGCCGTGGTCGCGGGCTTCGGAGACGTGGGCAAGGGTAGCGCCGCTTCGCTCCGCAATGGCGGCGCGCGCGTGCTGGTGACGGAAGTCGATCCGATCTGCGCCTTGCAGGCGGCGATGGAAGGCTATGAGGTCGTGACGATGGAAGAGGCGGCGACCCGCGCCGACATCTTCGTGACGGCGACCGGCAATGCCGACGTCATCACTGTCGACCATATGCGCGCGATGAAGAATATGGCGATCGTCTGCAACATCGGCCATTTCGACAGCGAGATCCAGATCGCGGGCCTCAACAACATGAAGTGGACCGAGATCAAGCCGCAGGTCGACGAGGTCGAATTCGCGGACGGCAAGAAGATCATCGTGCTGGCGAAGGGCCGCCTGGTCAATCTGGGCTGCGCGACGGGGCATCCGAGCTTCGTCATGTCGTCGTCCTTCACCAATCAGGTGCTGGCGCAGATCGAACTGTGGACCAAGTCGGACGAATATAAGAATGAAGTCTATGTGCTGCCCAAGCATCTGGACGAAAAGGTCGCCGCGCTGCACCTCGACAAGCTGGGCGTGAAGTTGAGCAAGCTCACCGAAAAGCAGGCGGCCTATATCGGCGTCTCGGTCGAAGGGCCGTTCAAGCCGGATCATTACCGCTATTGAGGACGGGAGGGGGAGGGTTTTCCCTTCCCCCTGACCCACGGAGGCAGGAAACAGCTAATCGCGGTTACTCATTCACCCATTCGGGCTGAGCGAAATCGAAGCCTTCTACCGAACGAAGTGAGGTGATGCAGCCTTCAGCTTCGTTCAGACTGCCCTTCGACAAGCTCAGGGCGAACGGAGGAGGTGGGCGTCCGCTTCCTACCCGGATTTGCAAACCATCCAATGCAGGTCAGCAACGGGAGCGTATCTGCGCGCGGGCGGCCAGCAAATCCCACAATCCGCGATGCTGGCGGAGAAGCTGGCGCGCGCCGAACTGGATGGCGCGGTCGATGGCTTCGTCTCCGCCGATGGCGCGGGCGACTTCCATGGTGGCGGCGCGGTCGGGAAGGGTGGAGGGGGCCGGTTCCATCCCCACCCGGATCGCGGCCTTGTCCAGCACGCGGCGCACGGCGCGCCAGTCGAGCACCAGCGCCAGCGCCGCGCCCAGAGCGCAGCCGCGCCGGTCGGACTGGGCCAGCATGTCGAGCGCGTGGCGCTGCTGGCTGACGGTAGTTTCGCAATCGGCCTGCCCCGCCGTGCTGGGAGCAGGGCCGACGGCGACGGTCACCTGCGTCAGATAGGCGCGCTCGCGGGCGAAGCCGTCGGCGGCCTGGATCAGCCACTGACGCGCGGCATTGTCGGCCGAACGAGTGGCCGCATGATCGATGACGCCGGGATGGCGGCCATGGAGCAGGCAGAGATAATAGGCCGCATCGGCAAGATCGGAGAGGGAAAGCAGCGCATCGCGCACGCTCTGTTCCCCCGCCGCCTGATGCGCATAGGGATGGGCGCCGGTGCCATCGGCCGTGACCAGCGCCTCCAATATATGCGCTATGTCCCCAAATTGATGGCGCTGCGCCGTTTCGTTCATCACTCGAAAACCCCTGTGCCTGCATGCATTTAAGGCTGAAAGGAGAGGCTATCGCAGCAGGGTAAAAGAGGGGTTAAGCTGATCGCCCAATCGGCCGATTTTCATTCGTCCCGGCCGCAAAACCACACCGCTCGACGTGGGTGGCTTCGATGCCTTGGCGGACGTCCGGACCAAGCGGATGGAGTCGGGAGCAGGCAAACCGAAACCTCCTCGCGATGTGATGCGTTCTATCCACCGGGAAAGGCTGGAGATGTGCCATGACATGGATTTTGCCCGCAATTCTGTTGTTGTCCGCCCTTCTTTTCCTCGGCACTATCGGTTACCTCATCGCCAATGGCGGGGCTGTCGCGAACTTATTCGGCAAGCAGCGATCCAAAGCGCATCCGGGAGACATCATCACTGACCCCAAAGCCGTCCATCGGGAGGCATCCCCGCGCGCGGTCAAAACCGCCCTTGCGTTGCATATGTTGGGACTTGCAGGATTGGTTCTGGGCGGTCTGATCGTAAGCGGGATCGTCTTGCAGGATCATCCCGACGCCGACCCGCTGCCGCCGGAGATGATGCCCGTGCCCAGCGGGGATTAGCTCAGCTTGGCCTGATATGTTCGGCCATTTCCAGACATCCAATTTCGTTCGGGCTGAGCTTGTCGAAGCCGTTCACCGAACTGTTTAGCCTTCCAAGTTCAGGTGGGCACTTCAACAGGCTCAGGGCGAACGGGAGAAGAGCGACCCAAACAATCATTCCTATGTGGATTTGCGATCTGCATAATCCCCAAGAAAAAGGCGGCCTTTCGAGCCGCCTTTTTCCCTATTTTGTCGTAAAAACAATCCTATTGATCGAGGAAGCTGCGCATCTTGCGCGAGCGCGAGGGATGCTTGAGCTTGCGGAGCGCCTTCGCCTCGATCTGGCGAATGCGTTCGCGGGTCACGCTGAATTGCTGGCCCACTTCCTCCAGCGTGTGATCGGTGTTCATACCGATGCCGAAGCGCATGCGCAGCACGCGCTCCTCGCGGGGAGTGAGCGAGGCCAGAACCCGCGTCACCGTTTCCTTGAGGTTCGCCTGAATCGCCGCGTCCACCGGGATGATGGCGTTCTTGTCCTCGATGAAGTCGCCCAGATGCGAATCCTCCTCGTCGCCGATCGGCGTTTCGAGGGAGATCGGCTCCTTCGCGATCTTCATGACCTTGCGGACCTTCTCCAGCGGCATGGAGAGGCGTTCGGCCATTTCCTCCGGCGTTGGCTCGCGGCCCTGTTCGTGCAGGAACTGGCGGGACGTGCGGACCAGCTTGTTGATCGTTTCGATCATGTGGACCGGGATGCGGATGGTGCGGGCCTGATCAGCGATGGAGCGCGTGATCGCCTGCCTGATCCACCAGGTCGCATAGGTGCTGAACTTGTAGCCCCGGCGATATTCGAATTTATCGACTGCCTTCATCAGGCCGATATTGCCTTCCTGAATAAGATCAAGGAATTGCAAGCCACGGTTCGTATATTTTTTAGCGATGGAGATGACGAGGCGCAGGTTTGCCTCCACCATTTCCTTCTTTGCGATGCGGGCTTCGCGCTCGCCCTTCTGCACCATGTTCACGATACGGCGGAATTCGCTCAAGGACATGCCGGTCGCCTGCGCGATCTCACCCACTTCGTTGCGGATGCGGTCGACCGCGCGGCCTTCGGCGGCGGCGAAGGCGGCCCATTTCTTGTCGAGGCCGCTCACCTTGTCGAGCCAGCCGTCATCCAGCTCATGATTGACATAGCGGTCGAGGAAATCCTTACGGCTGACCTTGTGCCGCTCGGCCAGACGCAGCATCTGCCCGCCCAGCGCGGTCAGGCGCCGGTTATAGGCATAAAGCTGATCGACCAGATATTCGATCTTCTGCTGGTGGAACTGGACGCTTTCGACCTCGGCCGTCAGCTTCTCGCGCAATTCCTGATAGTCGTCCTCCGCCTTCTGGCTGAGGCTTTCGCCGCTGGCCATGGCCGCCATGCGCGCGGCCTGCGCGTTGGAAAAGGTGCGGAAAATCTCCGTGATGGTCGCGAATTTCTCCAACGCCATCGGCTTCAACGTCTCTTCCATCTGGGCGAGGGAGAGGGTGTTGTCTTCCTCCTCTTCCTCCTCCACCCGGCGGGATCGGCGCTCGGTCAGGCCGTCCTCATCCTCGTCGGAATCGGCGGGTTCCTCTTCCGGCTCTTCTTCTTCCTTGAAGCTGGGACCGGCGGTCTTCTCACTGATTTCTCCGTCATCGTCCTCGGCCCCTTCCTCCAGATTCTCCGGGGCCGGGTCCTTCGACAGCATGGCGTCGAGATCGAGTATCTCGCGAAGCTGCATCTCGCCATTGTTGAGGGCGGTCGACCATTCGATGATCGCGTTGAAAGTGGTCGGGCTTTCGCAAAGCCCCAGGATCATCGTGTCGCGGCCCGCCTCGATCCGCTTGGCGATGGCGATCTCGCCCTCGCGCGAAAGCAGTTCCACCGCGCCCATCTCGCGCAGATACATGCGGACCGGATCGTCGGTGCGATCGACGGTTTCCTTCTTCTTCTCGGTGACGAGCTTGGGACCGCCGTCATCATCCTCGCTCGAATCGGCGCCGTCGTCGCCGTCATCGTCGCGCTGGTCGTCGCCGTCTTCCCCGGCTTCCTCATTCTCGACGATGTTGACGCCCATCTCGTTGAGCGCGGACATGATGTCCTCGATCTGCTCGGAGGACATCTGGTCCTGCGGAAGGGCGTCGTTCAGTTCGTCATAGGTGATATAGCCGCGCTTCTTCGCGCGGGCGATCAGCTTCTTGACCGATGCCTCATTCAGATCCAGCAGCGGCGCGTCGCCCGTATCCGTATCCTCACCTGCAGCCTTGCCGTTCGCTTTGGTCGCCATTTACTCGCCTTAACTCCATCGGTTCCGGGGGAACCGATCCAAATCAGATAATGTCTTCGGACTGCGCCAGTTCCGCCAAGCGGCGATCATGGTCCATCTTCAGACGATGAACCCGTTGCTGCTCGGCAAAGGTTTCCTCGTTCAGGTCTTCCCTCGCCCTTTTCGTGGCTTCCGCCAGCGCCGCCTCAAGCTCCGGTCCCTGCGCCATCACCCGAATCGCCTCGTCCAGATCGCGCGCCACGCGATCGGGGTCGGCTGTCATCCTGTGAGGGGTGAATGTGAACGTGTCGGCCCGGAGCATCCCCTTCGCCCTATTATACACTTCACCTTGCCCCAATATGGTAAGGAGGCCCTGTGTTTCAACTGTTTCTTTGCGGAATGAGGCGGCGATCATCGCATCGAGCAATTGCGCGAGCGCGGAGTCGGCGATCTGGAGGCTCGCAAGGCTCTCCCGATGGAGCGCGATCTGTTTGGGATGACGCAGCAGGCTGGCGAGGATCGCGCGCAAAAGGCGCTGTTCCATGCCGCTTTCGCCGATGGCGCGGGCTTCGGTCCCGGCGGGTGGGATCGGCGGTTTCCAGTTGCCGCGCCGGTCGCGTTGCCAGTTGCCCCCTGCGCTGCGTGGATTGTGGCGGGGACCGGAGGCGAAAGCCGGGCGGCGGGCGAAGAACAGGGCGTCGTAACGCTCGCGGAACGCCTGCACATAATGGGCGCGCACATCGGGATGCGTAATGGCGTCAGTGAGGGCGGCGAGGCGCTGCTTGAGCGCGGCCCGCTGTTCCGGCGTATCGAGCGGCGCGGCGCCATGTTCATGATGCCAGAGGCGCTCGACCAGCGGTTGCGCGCGTTCCAGCACGGATTCCATGGCGGCAGGGCCTTCGGCGCGGATCAGGTCGTCCGGATCTTGCCCGGCGGGTAGGGTCGCGAAGGCGAGGCTCATGCCGGGACGCAGCAGGGGCAGGGCGCGGGTGGCGGCGCGGACCGCGGCCTTCTGCCCCGCGGAATCGCCGTCGAAGCAGAGGATCGGCACGTCCGCCATCTTCCACAGGCGTTCGATCTGATGTTCGGTGAGCGCGGTGCCGAGCGGGGCCACGGCTTCGGCGAAACCGGCCTGCGCCAGCGCGATCACGTCCATATAGCCTTCGACCACGATAATGCGGCCCGTCTGTCGGCTGGCGGGCGAGGCGCGGTCGATATTGTAGAGCGTGCGGCCCTTGTCGAAGAGCGGCGTGTCGGGGGAATTGAGATATTTGGGCTCCCCCTGACCCAGGATGCGGCCGCCGAAAGCGATCACCCGGCCGCGAATGTCGCGGATCGGGAGCATCAGGCGGCCCCGGAAGCGGTCGTAAGACTCCCGTTCGCCGTCCGGGTCGATCAGCAGCCCCGCCTCGATCAGCATCGGATCGCCGAAATCCTTGAGCGCGGTCTTGAGCCTGCCGCGCGAATCCGGGGAATAGCCGAAGCCGAAGGCGCGCCGGGTGGCGTCCGTGATGCCCCGGCGCTGGAGATAGGCGCGGGCCTCCGCCCCGTCGATGCCGCCAAGCTGTTCCTCGAAGAAGCTCTGGGCGGCCGCCATGGCGTCATGCAGCCCTTTGGCCTGTTCGGCCCGGCGGGCGGCGCGGGGATCGGGAGCGGGCACCTCCATGCCTGCCGCCTGCGCCAGTTCCTTCACCGCCTCCATGAAGGGCAGGCCGCGATGATCCGTCATCCAGCGGATCGCATCGCCATGCGCGCCGCAGCCGAAGCAATGATAGAAGCCCTTTTCGTCGTTGATCGTGAAGCTGGGCGTCTTTTCATTATGGAAAGGGCAGCAGGCCTTATATTCCCGGCCCGCCTTCTGGACCTTCACCGTGCGGCCGATGAGGGTCGACAACGACGTGCGCGCGCGCAGTTCGTCAAGGAAAGCGGGAGTAAGGCTCAATGACTCCCCTCCCACTTGCGGGAGGGGATGGCCGCATACTCTTCCATCCCCGTCTCTGTCTCCCGACCTCCGTTCGTTTCGAGCGAAGTCGAGAAACGCTCGCGCGGAGGTTTCGCAAAATGGGACACCAGCGACCAGTTGCCGGCAATCAGCGCCTCCTTCTTGGCGCGTGACCATCCCCCAACGATTCGTTCAGCTTCCAACGCTTCGATGCGGGATGCGAAATTTTCACTCCAGACCAGCGTCACCGGAAGGCGGCGGCGGGTAAATTCGCTACCCCGGCCACATTGATGCTGACCCATGCGATGTTCCAGATCATCGGTATGGCCGGTGTAATAGCGGCCATCGGAGCATCTCAACATGTAGGTCCAGAAAGCCATGGGCGGATTATGCCTGAACGCCGGTTCGAGTCGAGCATTGTCATGGGATCAAGGCTACGCGGGGCGTTTCTCGACTTCGCTCGAAACGAACGGGGGTGGTAGCTCTGCGCTCTTACCCCAAAGCCGCCTTCACCAGCCCGCTGGCCTTGCTCATGTCGATCACGGAGCCATGGCGTTCCTTCAACACCGCCATCACCTTCCCCATGTCCTTGACGCTCGACGCGCCGACTTCGGCCTTGATGCCCTCGATCGCGGCCTTCGTCTCGTCCTCGCTCAATTGCGCGGGAAGGAAGCTGTCGATGACGGCGAGTTCGGCCTCTTCCTTCGCGGCGAGTTCGTCGCGGCCGCCGTTGCGGAACATCTCGATCGATTCGCGGCGCTGCTTGGCCATCTTCTGCAACACCTCGACCACCACCGCGTCATCGTCGGGAACATTGCTGGCGGTCCGCAGTTCGATATCGCGATCCTTGAGCTTGGCAAGGATCAGGCGCACGGCGGCGAGGCGTTCCTTGTCGCCTCCCTTCATGGCTTCGACCTGGGCGCTCTTTATCTGCTCGCGAATCATGGCGATACGAATCCTGTTAGCGGGAAAGAGACAGATATAATGCGAAAAGAGATTTTTAACAGGAGTTGACCGCAAGGGCGCAGCGGCATAGGTGACCGGCCGTTTAACCCGCCGCAGACGGGACCCCGCAAAAAGCATAAGAAGGACTCAGCAAGCCATGGCCGACGCCAAATCCCTGACCGTGCCTAAAGGAGCGACGGGGGTATTGGTTTTCGCCGATGGCTCCGCGGTGTTCGGACGCGGCTTCGGCGCGGTGGGCGAAGCGGTGGGAGAGCTTTGCTTCAACACCTCCATCACCGGCTATCAGGAGATCATGACCGATCCCAGCTATGCCGGGCAGATCATCAATTTCACCTTTCCCCATATCGGCAATGTCGGCACGAACCTCGATGATGTGGAGGCGGACAGCCCCCATGCGCTGGGCTGCATCGTGCGGCAGGACGTGACCGAGCCCAGCAATTTCCGCAATGTCGAACCTTTCGACCAGTGGATGAAGCAAAATGGCCGCATCGGCCTTGCGGGCGTGGACACTCGTGCGCTGACGCGGATGATCCGGCTGAAGGGCGCGCCCAATGTCGTGATCGCCCATGATCCCGAAGGCCGGTTCGACCTCGCCGCCCTCGCGGAGAAGGCGGCAAGCTGGCCGGGCCTCGAAGGCATGGACCTTGCCATCGAAGTGACGGGGCAGGAAAGCCGCCTGTGGAAGGACGGCATCTGGCGTCTGGGCTTCGGCTATGGCGTGGGCGAAGCCGATGCTCCGTTCGCTTCGAGCGAAGTCGAGAAGCCGCGCGTTGGTGTCTCGACTGCGCTCGACACGAGCGGAAGTTCTCCACGGCCCCATGTCGTCGCCATCGACTATGGCGCGAAGAACAACATCTTCCGCAATCTGGTGAAGGCCGGCGCGCGCGTCACCGTGCTGCCCGCCACCGCCAGCTTCGAGCAGATCATGGAGCAGAAGCCCGACGGCCTGTTCCTTTCCAACGGTCCGGGCGATCCCGCCGCGACCGGCGAATATGCGGTGCCGGTGATCCGGCAGGCGCTGGAGGCGGACCTGCCGATCTTCGGCATCTGCCTTGGCCATCAGTTGCTGGGCCTCGCCGTGGGCGCCAAGACGATCAAGATGCACCAGGGCCATCGCGGCGCGAACCACCCGGTCAAGCGGCTGGAGGACGGGCTTGTCGAGATCACCAGCATGAACCACGGCTTCGCGGTCGACACCGACACGCTGCCCGCCAATGCCAAGCCGACCCATGTATCGCTCTTCGACGGGAGCAATTGCGGCATCGAACTGACGGACAGGAAAGCCTTTTCGGTCCAGTACCACCCCGAAGCCTCGCCGGGGCCGCAGGACAGCTTCTACCTGTTCCAGCGGTTTGTGGAGGGGCTTTGAGGGTATGGCGTTAACCTTTGTCGAGATCAAAACTGAAGTACTAGTCGGGCTTTATCGGCATCTTGCCGATGGTGATGGCCAGATTTGGGTTCGCGCGTCTGACTTGACGGAATTTGTGTCGCCCGGTGTGTCGAAAGGCTTTATTTTCAAATCTTTGGATTCGTTGAAAGGCGAAGGTTTAGTAGATGATGGTTTTGACGACTACGATAACGTCATATATTCGATAAATGACAAAGGGATAGTGAACGCTGAGAAAGTAATAGGCGATCAATTTGGGATATTGGTTAACAGTGGCGATATTCCTGCTTCGGACCGAATTGTTTCGCTTACTCACAATCAGGTAAATAGCCTTGAAGAACCCATTCGGGAGATTGTTGATCTTCTAGGAAAGGAAAATGCAATCCCTGACGATCCCGGCGGCCGGGAGAGATTGCTGGGGCAAATTAAGGCGGGGCGCGAACTGCTCCGGTCTGGCACGTTTCGAGGCTATCTATTTTACGTAACTATAATTGGCGCCCTAAACGAACTGATCCGTAGGTATCAAGGGCATGTGATCGCAATGGTCGCGGCATCCTTAGTCGATCTACTTGTTAAAACCGTTCTCCAAGCGAGTTGATATGCCCAAACGCACCGACATCTCTTCCATCCTCATCATCGGCGCGGGGCCGATCATCATCGGTCAGGCGTGCGAGTTCGACTATTCGGGCACGCAGGCGGTGAAGGCGCTCAAGGAAGAGGGCTATCGCATCATCCTGGTGAACTCCAACCCGGCGACGATCATGACCGACCCGGAGTTCGCCGACGCCACCTATGTCGAGCCGATCACGCCCGAAATCGTGGCGAAGATCATCGAGAAGGAGCGACCCGACGCGGTGCTCCCGACCATGGGCGGGCAGACGGCGCTCAATACCGCGCTGGCGCTGTTCAACGACGGCACGCTGGAGAAGTTCGGCGTCAGGATGATCGGCGCGGACGCCGCAGCCATCGACAAGGCGGAGGACCGCCTGAAATTCCGCGACGCGATGGACAAGATCGGCCTCGAATCCGCCCGCTCGCGCATCGCGCATACGATGGAAGAGGCGCTGGAGGCGCTGGAGTTCACCGGCCTCCCTTCCATCATCCGGCCCAGCTTCACGCTGGGCGGCACGGGCGGCGGCGTCGCCTATAACAAGGATGAGTTCAGGCAGATCGTGGAGGCGGGCCTCGACGCGTCGCCCACGACCGAGGTGCTGATCGAGGAATCGCTGCTCGGCTGGAAGGAATATGAGATGGAGGTCGTGCGCGATCGCGCCGACAATGCCATCATCATCTGCTCGATCGAGAATGTCGACCCGATGGGCGTCCATACCGGCGATTCCATCACCGTCGCGCCCGCGCTGACGCTGACCGACAAGGAATATCAGATCATGCGGAACGCGAGCATCGCGGTCCTGCGTGAAATCGGCGTGGAAACAGGCGGTTCCAACGTCCAGTTCGCAGTCAATCCGAAGGATGGCCGCCTCGTCGTCATCGAGATGAATCCGCGCGTGTCGCGCTCCTCCGCCCTGGCGTCCAAGGCGACGGGCTTCCCCATCGCCAAGGTCGCGGCGAAGCTGGCGGTCGGCTATACGCTGGACGAGATCGAGAACGACATCACCGGCGCGACGCCCGCGAGCTTCGAGCCGACCATCGACTATGTCGTGACCAAGATCCCGCGCTTCGCCTTCGAGAAGTTCAAGGGAAGCGAGCCGCTGCTCGGCACCGCGATGAAGTCGGTGGGCGAGGTGATGGCCATCGGCCGCAACATCCATGAGTCCATGCAGAAGGCGCTGCGCGGGCTGGAAACCGGCCTCTGCGGTTTCAACGATGTCGATCATCTGGCGGGCGCGCCCAAGGACGACATCATCGCCGCGCTGGCCCAGCCGACGCCCGACCGGCTGCTGGTCGCCGCGCAGGCGTTGCGCGAGGGGCTGACCGTCGAGGAAGTCCATGCCGTCGCCAAATATGACCCTTGGTTCCTGGAGCGGATCAAGGAGATCATCGACGCCGAAGCCGAAGTGCTGGCGAACGGCCTGCCGCAGGATGCGGACGGGATGCGGCGCCTCAAGTCCATGGGCTTTTCCGACAAGCGGCTCGCGTGGCTGGCGCTCAAATCCGCCAATCTGCGGGGCATGGAGCGGGGGATCGCGCGCGGTTCCGGCCTGATCCATGACGCGGTGGTCGCCATGACCGGCGGCGTCACCGAGGATGAAGTGCGCGATCTGCGGCACAAGCTGGGCGTGCGCCCGGTCTTCAAGCGGATCGACACCTGCGCCGCCGAGTTCGAGGCGAAGACGCCCTATATGTATTCCACCTATGAAGCGCCGATCTTCGGCGAGGCGGAGAATGAGGCGCAGCCCAGCGACCGGCAGAAGGTCGTCATATTGGGTGGCGGACCGAACCGGATCGGGCAGGGGATCGAGTTCGACTATTGCTGCGTCCACGCCTGTTTTGCGCTGTCGGAAGCGGGCTATGAGACGATCATGGTCAACTGCAATCCGGAAACGGTGTCGACCGACTATGACACGTCCGACCGCCTCTATTTCGAGCCGCTGACGGCCGAGGATGTGCTGGAAATCCTGAATGTCGAGATGTCGAACGGCACGCTGGCGGGCGTCATCGTGCAGTTCGGCGGGCAGACGCCGCTGAAACTCGCGCAGGCGCTGGAGGATGCGGGCATCCCGATCCTGGGCACCTCGCCCGACGCCATCGACCTGGCCGAAGACCGCGAGCGGTTCGCGGCGCTGATCGACAAGCTCAAGCTCAAGCAGCCCGCCAACGGCATCGCCCGCAGCCGGGAAGAGGCCATCGCGGTCGCCAACCGCATCGGTTATCCGGTGCTCATGCGGCCTTCCTATGTGCTGGGCGGCCGGGCGATGGAGATCGTCGACGGGCAGGCGCAGCTTGAGGAATATATCACCACCGCCGTTCAGGTGTCGGGCGACTCGCCGGTGCTGATCGACCAATATCTGCGCGACGCGACCGAGGTGGACGTGGACGCGCTGTGCGACGGCGACGATGTGGTGGTCGCGGGCGTGCTCCAGCATATCGAGGAGGCGGGCGTCCATTCGGGCGACAGCGCCTGCTCGCTGCCGCCCTACAGCCTGCCCGACGCCGTCATCGCGGAGATCGAGCGGCAGGCCGATGTGCTGGCCCGCGCGCTGTCCGTCCGCGGGCTCATGAACATCCAGTTCGCGGTGAAGGACGGCACGGTCTACCTGATCGAGGTCAACCCGCGCGCCAGCCGCACCGTGCCCTTCGTCGCCAAGGCCATCGGCACGCCGATCGCCAAGATCGCGAGCCGCGTGATGGCGGGCGAAAAGCTGAAGGACCTGCCCAGGATCGACCGCAACGCGATCAGCCATATCGCGGTCAAGGAAGCGGTCTTCCCCTTCGCGCGCTTCCCCGGCGTCGATCCGGTGCTCTCGCCCGAAATGAAGAGCACGGGTGAAGTCATGGGAATCGATAGCGATTTCGCAACCGCCTTCGCCAAGTCGCAATTGGGCGGCGGCACGGTGCTGCCGACCGGGGGGACGGTGTTCATCTCCCTGAAGGACAGCGACAAGCCGGTGATCCTTCCCGCCGCGCGCAAGCTGGTGGACATGGGGTTCCGGATCATCGCCACGGGCGGCACCACGCGCTTTCTGGAAGAAAACGGCATCCCGGTCGAAACGGTGAACAAGGTGGCGCAGGGCCGCCCTCACATCGTCGACCGGATCACCGATGGCGGCGTGGACCTGATCTTCAACACCACCGAAGGCTGGCAGTCGCTCAAGGACAGCAAGGCGATCCGCACCAGCGCCCTGCGGCAGAAGGTGGCGATCTTCACCACGGCGGCGGCCAGCGTCGCGGCGGCCGACGCAATCGAAGCGTTGCGCGGCCATGCCCTTGAAGTGCGGTCGCTCCAGTCCTATTATCCAAGGCCGCAAGCCTGACCCCCTGCATGAAGGAACACGCTGCGGGTGGCCTCGACCATGGGGCCGCCAGAGGGAAGTTTTGACGAAGGATTTGCAATAATGGCGACCGTCGAGAAGATGCCGATGCTTCAGATGGGCTATGACAAGCTCACCGCGCAGCTTCGCGAACTGAAGGCTGAGCGGCCTCTGATCGTGGACGCGATCGAGGAAGCGCGCGCGCATGGCGATCTGTCGGAAAATGCCGAATATCACGCGGCGAAGGAACGGCAGGGCCAGGTCGAAGCCACCATTGCCGATCTGGAGGACAAGCTGTCCCGCGCGCAGGTGATCGACCCCAGGACCCTGTCGGGCGACAAGGTGATCTTCGGCGCGACGGTGACGCTGCTGGATGAGGACGACAAGCCGGTCAAATATCAGATCGTCGGTCAGGCCGAGGCGGACGCCAAGGTGGGCATGATTTCCTATAACAGCCCGCTGGGCCGCGCGCTCATCGGCCGGGAAGTCGGCGATGAGGTGGAAGTGTCCGTCCCGTCGGGCGACAAATTCTACCTGATCGACAAGATAGAATTCATCTGATCCCGTGAAACTGCCGATCGGTCGCATGACCAATGGAATCGCGGCGCTGACGTTCGCCGCGTTCCTGCTGTCATATCTGACGAAGCAGGTGGACAATGCGGCGGTCATGGGCGGGTTCATTCCCGCCCGGATCGGCGATTCCCATCTTCTGGACTGCATGTGGGCCGTGCCGGTGTGGCTGACGCCGCTCAGTTGCACGCTGATCCATGCGGGCTGGCTGCATATCGGCTTCAACTTGCTGATGCTGGTTTTCTGCGGGCGGCAGGTGGAACATGTGCTGTCCCGCTGGGGAACGCTGATCCTCTATGTCGCGGGCGCTTATGGCGCGACTTTGGTGCAATGGGCGGTCGATCCCGCCTCCACCTCTCCGATGGTGGGAGCGAGCGGCGCGATCTCCGCGATCATCGCGACCTATTCGCTGCTCTATAGCCAGCAGAATGTGCGCCGGATCGGTCCGCTTTCTGCCAATCTGGTGCGTGTGCTGTGGCTGGCGGCGGGCTGGATCGCGATCCAGTTGATGATCGGCGTGGCGACGGCGGGCGGGATCGGCGATCTGGGCCGGATCGCGGTGGCCGCGCATATCGGTGGTTTTCTGACAGGCCTCGCGCTCACACGGCCGCTACTACGGTGGCGGTTCAAGAAGCGGCCTCCGGTGGTGAACGGATGACGGATTGGTGGCGGCTGGTTTTGGCCAAAGAGCAGACATCCAACCTTCGTCATCCCAGCGAAAGCTGGGATCTCTCTTGTGTATGATTGTGCCTCAAGAAGAGAGATGCCAGCTTTTGCTGGCATGACGGCAAAGCAATGTTGCGTCCCCTAAATTGAAGTGCACCGTGCTCCTGCGAAGGCACTCGAACGAGACAAGTGGCTCCTGAGAGCCCAGATCAGACGGTGGAACCGTGCTCCTGTCTTCGCAGGGGCACGGTTGGATAGAAGCGGACGGACTGCTTCCCACCCAAAGTCGCTATTCCCGGTTCGCGAATGATATAATCGCTAAAACTTTCTTCCAGCCGCTTCACCCTGCCTGCGAGTTGGGATAGTCCCTGACCATCATGAGCAGCCCCCCCCATATCGACGCAGCGGTGAAGAAGGCGCAATGACGCCTCTGACCCCGCTTGCCGCCGTCGTGCTGGGCATCGTGCTGGCGCTTTGGCTGGGTGTCGCGGTGTGGGCGATCATGAACGGCTATCGCATGCGCCGCGAAGGGACGCAGGCGCAGGGGCAGTTCGAGCGGCTGTCGGTCCTGCTCGGTTCCGCTCCCGCCGCGCCGGTCATCATCCATGCGGACGGCCATGTGGAGGCGTCCGACCGGCTCGCCAAATGGCTGGGCAAGGACCGGGTGCCTGCTTTCCTGTCCGAATTGATCGCGGAAGACGGCGGACTGGAACCGGAGGATGCCGCGGCGCTGGGACGGGAAGTCGCGGCGGCGCAACGGGCGGGGAAGAGTTTCGCGCTGCCGATTCGGGGATTGGGGTCGGCGCGCCTGCTGCTTGTCCGGGGCGCTCCGGCGGGACCGATGCTGGCGTCGAACGGCGGGGTCGTCCTGTGGATATTCGACGCGACCGACAGCCAGGCGGAGATCGAGACGCTCAAGGGCACGGTCGAACAGCTTCGCGAGGCGTTGCAGGCCGTGGCGGGGCTGGTGGAAGCCGCACCCTTCCCGATGTGGCATCGGACGTCGGACATGCGGCTCAGCCTGGTCAACACGGCTTACGTCCATGCTGTCGATGCGAGCAGCGCGCGGGAGGTCATCGAAAACGGCACGGAACTGGTGGAGACGGTGGGCGGCATCACGCCGCAAAGCGCCGCCGCCGACGCCATGACGGAGGACGCGCCGGTCACGCGGCTGGTGCCCGCCACCATCGATGGCGAGCGCAGGACCATGCGCGTGGTCGATGTGCCGCTGGGCGCGGCCGGCGTGGCCGGGTTCGCCATGGATCAGCATGAGCTGGAACAGGCGCGGGTCGAGCATCGGCGGCTGGAGGCGGCGCAGCGCGACCTGCTGGACCGGCTTTCGGCGGGGGTGGCGCGGTTCGGGCCTGACCGGGCGTTGCGCTTCTGGAATCAGCCCTTCATCAGCCTGTTCGGGCTCAATCAGGACAGGTTGACCGACGGTCCGCTGTTCGAGCGGGTTCTGGACCAGATGCGCGATGCGCGGCGGGTGCCGGAGCATCGGGATTTCCCGGCCTGGCGCGGGGAGCGGCGGGAATGGTTCCTGTCGCCCGATCCGCTGGAGGAGAACTGGCTGCTGGCGGACGGCACGCATCTGCGCGTCTATGCCCAGCCTTTGCCGGACGGCGGGCTGCTGCTGATCTTCGAGGACCGGACGGAGCAGGTGCAGCTTTCGAGCGCGCGCGACACGTTGTTGCGGGTGCGGACGGCGACGTTCGACAATCTGTTCGAATCCATCGGCGTGTTTTCTTCCGATGGGCGGCTGTCGCTGTGGAACAGCCGGTTCCAGACGACATGGGGCCTGCCGGAGGAGATGCTGGCCGCCCATCCGCGCATTGACGACCTGATGCAGGCGGTGCAATCGCGGCTCGCCAAGCCGCAGCAGGTGAACCTCGTCCGCGAACTGGTGCGCGCGGCCACGCTGGAACGCAAGCAGCGTATGGGGCATGTCGGTTTCGCCGATGGCCATATCTTCGAGTTCGCGGCGATTCCGCTGCCGGACGGCAATGCGCTCTTCACCATGCTGGATGTGACCGACAGCCGCCGCGTCGAGCAGATATTGCGCGACCGCAATGAGGCGCTGGAGCAGGCAGACAAGGTGAAGACGGCCTTCGTCGCCAATATGAGCTATGAATTGCGGACGCCGCTCACGACCATTTCCGGCTTCGCGGAAATGATGAACGCGGGCTATGCCGGGGACCTCAGCGACACGGCGAAGGATTATGTGAACGGCATCCTCCAGAGCACGTCGCGCCTGTCGATGATGATCGACAATGTGCTGGACCTGACGCAGGGGGAGGCGGGGACGCTCTCCATCGACCATGCGCCGGTCGACCTGACCGCGCTGGCGAGGGAAAGCGCGGCGCGGATCGAACAGGCGGCGAGTGCCAAGGGGATCGATCTGGCGATAGCGCTTCAGGACAGTCTGGGCACGGTGCAGGGCGATGCGCGGCGGATCGGGCAGGCGCTGGATCATCTGCTGGAAAATGCGGTGCTCTATTGTGGGAAGGGCGCGCGCGTCCTGCTGCATGGGGATGGCGACGCGGACAAGGCGCGATTGGTGGTTTCCGACAACGGGCCGGGCATCGGCGCGAAGGAACAGGCGGCGATTTTCGATCCGGCGGCGCGGTCCGAACAGGCGCGGCAGGGCGGGAAGGCGGGCATCGGCCTGCCGCTCGCGAAGCAATTGACCGAGGCGCATGGCGGCGCGTTCCAGCTTGTGTCCGAACCGGGACAGGGCACGATGGCGGTGATGGAATTGCCGCGTGGCTGAGGATGTCATGATCCTGCCCGACGAGGAGGCGATGCTGAATCTGGGGCGGGCTTTGGCGGGCCATGTCCGGATCGGGGATGTGATCGCGCTGGAAGGCGGGCTGGGGGTGGGAAAGACCACCTTGACGCGGGGGCTGCTGGAGGAGCTGGGGCTGGAAGGGGAAGCGCCCAGCCCGAGTTTCGCGCTGGTCCAGCCCTATGACGTGCCCGAAGTGCGGCTGCCGGTGACGCATGTCGACCTCTACCGGATCGACGATCCCGCCGAGATCGCGGAACTGGCGCTGGACGATTATCTGATGGACAGCCTGCTCGTCATCGAATGGCCGGAACGGTTGGGGGATGCGCTGTGGCCCCATGCGCTGCGGCTGCGCATGGATATGGCACCGGGCGGCGGTCGGCGCTTGACAGCGGAACTTCCCGAAGATTGGAAAGAGCGATGGCCACAGATATGATCCCGCCCGCCGCCGCCCCCGATTTCCTGACGCGCGCAGGATGGGGGAATGCGGCGATTGTCCCTCTGGCGGGCGATGCGTCCTTTCGCCGATATTTCCGCGTGATCGACGGGTCGCGCCGCGCCGTATTGATGGACGCGCCGCCGCCGCATGAGGATCCGCGCCCTTTCATCGCCATCGCGGAGCATTTGCTGGAACAGGGCTTTGCGGCTCCGGCCATCTATGCCCGCGATCTGGACGAAGGGCTGGTCCTGCTGGAGGATTTCGGCGACCAGGGGGTCAAGGAATTTGTGGAGGATCATCCCGATCAGCAAAGGGAAGTCTATGCGCGGGCCATCGCCTTGCTGGCGGACCTGCATGGACGTCCGGCGGCGGAGCTTCCGGCCTATGACCGCGCCGTCTATCAACGCGAGGCTGGGCTTTTGACGGAATGGTATTGTCCGGCCGCGGGGATCGATGTGGACGCGGATGCCTATATCCAGGCGTGGGATGCGGTTCTGCCATTGGTCGAACAGTCCGCCAGTCCGGCCGTGACGGTGCTGCGCGACTATCATGCGGAGAATATCATGCTGATCGACCGCCCCGCCATGCACGGGCTGGGGCTGCTCGATTTTCAGGACGCGCTGGCGGGCCACCCGGCCTATGATCTGGTGTCGCTGTTGCAGGATGCGCGGCGCGACGTATCGCCGGAAATGGAAGCGGCGATGCTGGCGCTTTACCGGGAGATGGCTTCCCCGCCCGCCGATTTTGATGCCGCCTATGCGGTGCTGGGCGCGCAGCGCAACGCGAAGATCATCGGCATCTTCACGCGGCTCTGGAAGCGGGACGGGAAGCCGCGTTACCTGTCTTTCCTGCCGCGCATGTGGGGATTGCTGGAACGGGACCTGGCGCATCCGGCATTGGCGCCGGTGGCCGAATGGTTCGCGGCCAACATCCCGATGGAGAAGCGCCGCGACGCGCTGGCGGAGTTCGCGCCCGCATGATCGATACGGCGATGCTGATGGCGGCAGGGCTGGGCAAGCGGATGCGGCCCCTGACCGCGACACGGCCCAAGCCGCTGGTGAAGGTGGCGGGCCAGCCGTTGATGGATCATGCGCTGGATCGGCTGGAGGCTGGCGGCATCCGCAAGGTCGTGGTCAACGTCCATTATCTCGCCGACACGGTCGAGGCGCATCTGCGCGCGCGCCGGAGCGAAGCGGAGTTCCTGATTTCCGACGAGCGCGCCCTGCTGCTGGAAACGGGCGGGGGACTGATGAAGGCTAAGCCTTTGCTGGGGGACAAGCCGTTCATCTGCGCGAACAGCGACAATCTGTGGATCGACGGACCGCAGGAAACCTTGAGCATGATGCAGGCGCTATGGGACCCGGCGCGGATGGACGCGCTGCTGCTGCTGGTGCCGCTGGCGCGCGCCAATTGCCACGGCGGGCCGGGCGATTTTCATATGGATGCGGTGGGGCGGCTGACGCGCCGCAAGCCTGCCCATGTCGCGCCTTTCGTCTTTACCGGCGTGCAGATCATGTCGCCCGCGCTGCTGATCGATCCGCCGTCCGAAGTGTTTTCGACCAATGTCTTCTGGAACCGGGCCATGGAGGCGGGGCGGCTCTACGGCGTTTCGCATCAGGGATTGTGGTTCGACGTGGGTACGCCGCGCGCGATTCCGGTCGTGGAATCCATGTTGAGCCATGGGTGATCGCAGCCGTCCCGCGCTGTTCAACATACCCGCGCACCGTTCCTTTGCCGATGCGCTGGTCACCGGCATATTGGCCCAGCATGGCGACGATCCGCTGAAACTGGCGCAGGGCATGGTCCTGCTGCCGAGCAACAGGGCGATCCGGGCGATCAGCGACGCCTTCGTGCGGAAGTCGGGCGGGGGATTGCTGCTGCCCCGGCTGGTGGCGCTGGGCGATGCGGAGCTGGGCGAGCAGGTTGGGGGGGCGCTCGATCCTCTGGGGGAGCAGGACGCCATCCCTCCCGCCATAGGGGCGACGCAGCGGCAGATGATCCTGGCGCGGCTGGTTCAGCAGGCGTCGTCCCGGCCGGTGGATGCGGGGCAGGCGCTTCAGCTTGGGCAGGCGTTGGGTTCGGTTCTGGATCAGATGCAGGTGGAGCGGCTGCCCGTCACGGCGCTGCGGGACATTCAGCTTTCCGATGCCTTGTCCGCGCATTGGCAGAGGTCGCTCGATCTGTTCTCGATCCTTCTCGACCGCTGGCCGCGGGAGTTGGAACGGTTGGGCTGCATCGACCTTGCCGAGCGGAGAAACCGGCTGTTCGATCGGGTGGCGGCGCGATGGAAGGAAAGCCCGCCCCGGCATTTCGTCGTCGCGGCGGGGGTCTCCACGGCGGCTCCGGCCATTGCGGGGCTTTTGCGGCGGATCGCCGTCATGCCGGGCGGGATGGTGGTGTTCGCGGGTCTCGATCAGCATATGGACGGGGATGCGTGGGAAGCGATCGGCCCCTTCGATCCCGATCCGGTGACCGGGCGTGTCCCCGCCGGGCATGAGACGCATCCGCAATATGCGCTGAAGCGGCTGCTCGACCGGATGAGCGCCACGCGCGACGATGTGGCGCAATGGCGGTGGGGAAGCGATCATGATGCGCGGACGGTGCGGGGACGCAATATCTCCAACGCCATGCTGCCCCCGCGCCTGACGACGCGCTGGCGGGATTTGAAGACGGCGGATCGCTCGCTTTCCGGGGTGGAAGCGTTGGAGGTCGCCACGCCCGGCGAGGAGGCGCAGGCCATCGCCATTGCCTTGCGCGAGGCGTTGGAGACGGAGAGCAGGACCGCCGCGCTGGTGACGCCCGACCGGCAATTGGCGACCCGCGTATCGGCGCATCTGAGACGATGGAATATAGAGGCGGACGATTCCGCCGGTCAGCCGCTTTCGCGCCTGCCGCCCGGCACGCTGCTGATCGCGATGGCGCAGGCGGTGGCGGAACGCTTTGCGCCGGTGGCGTTGCTGGCTTTGCTCAAGCATCCGCTGGTGATGCGGGGCGAGGATCGCTTGCTTTGGCTGGAGCAGGTGCGCGGGCTTGACCTGCTGTTGCGCGGTCCCCGCCCGCAAGCCGGGTTGCAGGGCGTGGACCTTCTGCTGGCCTCGCGGGATGGCGAGGATCGGCAGAGGGACTTGCGGGCGCGCATCAGGGCGTGGTGGCCGCAGGCGCGGGCATTGCTGGCGACGCTGGAGGCGGCCTTTGCCGCTGCGCCCGATCTGGCCGCGCAACTGGCCGCTGTTCGGGAACAGGCGGGGTTGCTGTCTCGCGATGCGGTCTGGGCGGGGCATCAGGGACGCGCCGCCGCCGATCTGTTCGCGGAGATGGAGGAATTTGCGGGCGACGGGCCGCGCGAGGCCGACATTCGCTCGCTGCCGATATTGCTGGATCATATGCTGGGTGGGGTCGCCGTGCGCCCGCCGCAGGGGGGGCATCCCCGCATCGCCATATTGGGCCTGATCGAAGCGCGGCTGATGCAGGCGGACTTCATGGTTCTGGGCGGCCTTAATGAAGGAGTGTGGCCGGGGATGCCCGCGCCCGATCCGTGGCTGGCTCCCAGCATCCGCAAGGAACTGGGCCTGCCGGGACTGGAGACGCGCATCGGACTGGCGGCGCATGATCTTGCGAGCGCGCTGGGCGCTCCGCAGGTTCTCATCACGCGGGCGCGGCGGGGGTCTGGCGGCCCGGCGGTCGCTTCGCGTTTCTGGCTGCGGTTGAAGGCGATGGCCGGGCCGCAATGGAAATCGGCGGACCGCTATGCCGATCTGGCCCGGACTATCGACCGGCCCGCGCTCTTCGCGCCCGCCGAACGGCCGAAACCCGCTCCGGCGGCGTCCGTCCGGCCCAAGCTGGTGCCTGTCACCGACGTCGACCGGCTGAAAGCTGACCCTTATGCCTTTTATGCGCGCCGCATCCTTCGGCTGTCCCGGCTCGATCCGGTGGATGCCGATGCGGGGCCTGCATGGCGGGGGACGGCGGTGCATGAAATCCTGCAACACTGGGCGGAAGCGGGGACGCTCGACCCCGCCGATCTGGAAAGCCGGGCCAAAGCCATGTTCGAGCGGCCGGAGGTGCATCCCCTGCTGCGGGCCTTGTGGCAGCCGCGGTTGATGGAAGCCATTCGCTGGATCGCCGCGCAGGTGGTCAAGGACAAGGCGGAGGGCCGGTCTATATTGGCGGTCGAGAGCGAGGGCAGGACGGAGATTTCCGGCATCATGCTGACCGGAAAGGCCGACCGTATCGACCGGATGCCGGATGGGACGCTCGCCATCGTCGATTACAAGACGGGCAAGCCGCCGAGCGCGAAACAGGTGAAGGCAGGATTCGCGCTGCAACTCGGGTTGTTGGGACTGATCGCCGAGCATGGCGGTTTTCCGGGCATCGAGGGGCGTCCTGTGGCGGGATGCTTCGAATATTGGTCGCTGGCGAAGAAGGGGGATGCCTTCGGTTATCGGGAAAGCCCGGTCGATCCGCTGGGCAAGAGGGACAAGATCATGACGGCCGATTTCACCAGCCATGTCTACGATCTGTTCGAGCAGACGGCGGCGGATTATCTGAACGGGACCAAGCCTTTCGAGGCGCAGGTCAATCCCGAAGTGGCCAATTATGGCGACTATGACCAGCTCATGCGGCTGGAGGAATGGTATGGCCGCGACGATGGTTAGGAAGGCCGATCCGCTTCGACCGCTCGCGGGGGAGCAGGCGCTTGCGGCGGCGCCGGACGCGCATGTCTGGCTGTCCGCTTCGGCGGGGACCGGCAAGACCCATGTGCTGACGGCACGGGTTTTCCGCCTGCTGCTGCAAGGGGTGCGGCCGGAGAATATCCTGTGCCTCACCTTCACCAAGGCGGGAGCCGCCGAAATGGCGGATCGCATCCATGACCGGCTCGCGGCATGGGTGCAGATGGAGGAGAATGATCTCTTCAACGATCTGGAGGCGTTGGGGGAGGAATCCGGTCCCGACATGCGCGACCGTGCGCGCCGCCTGTTCGCAGAGGTGCTGGAATCGACGGGCGGAGGGTTGCGGATTCAGACGATCCACGGTTTTTGCCAGCAATTGCTGACATCCTTTCCATTGGAAGCGGGGCTGACGCCCGGTTTCCGGCCGCTCGACCAGCGGGAGCAATCGGCTCTGGCGCGGCAGGTTCTGGCCGATCTGGCGGTGGAGGCGGACGAGCAGGCGGATGTGGCGCTCACCTCCGCCTTGCAGGCGCTCGGCCTGCGTCTGGGGGAGGCGGGGGCGGAACGGTTCCTGCTGCGGAGCGCGGCGCGGCTGGATGATCTCAATGGGTTGGCCGAAGATATCGGTCCCTGGTTGAGAGGCGAACTGGGATTGCCTGAGGGCGATGTCGACGAATGGCTGGCGCGGCAATGCGACGATGCCGTTTTCGACATGCGGGCGCTGGCAGCCATTGCCCAGGCCAATGCGGATTGGGGGACGGGGCGCGCGCTGGAACGCTGCGAACGGATTGCGCGATGGCGCGCGCTTGCGCCAGCGGAGCGGGCGGCGGCGTTGCGCGATCTTCATGGCGCATGGGCCAAGGCGGATGGCGACCTTATTTCCGCGAAGGGCTGGGTTCCGCCGGTCGACGGTTATCTGGAGATGGCTGCGGGCTTGCATGAGCGGTGCGCGGAACTGATCGGCGTCAAACTGCTGGCGGATTATGCCGAATTGCTTGCGAAGGCATTGCATGCCGGGCGGGCCTATGCCCGCGCTTATGCCGGGGCGAAGGAGATTGCGGGGGCGGTGGATTTCGACGATCTGATCGCCCGGACCGCCACTCTGCTGCAACAGGACGGGATCGCGGACTGGATACGCTATAAGCTGGACCAGCGCGTCGATCATATATTGGTCGATGAAGCGCAGGACACCAATGTCAGCCAGTGGCAGATCATCGGGGCGCTGGCCGCGGAGTTTTTCGCGGGCGAAGGGGCTAAAGGTGACAGGGTTCGCACCATCTTCACGGTGGGAGATTTCAAGCAGGCGATCTTCGGCTTTCAGGGGACCAGTCCTGTCGCTTTCGCCGCCGCGCGAAAGGCCTTTGAAAGTTATGCGGTGGAGGTGGCGCATCCCTTCCATAACCTGTCGCTCGACCGAAGTTTCCGGTCCACGCCTGCCATATTGGATGTGGTGGATCGCACCATCGCTACACTGCGCGCGGACCAATTGGGGCTGGAGGATGAGGATGTGCATCATGTCAGCGCCAATCGCTTTCCGGGCGAAGTGCTGCTGTGGAAGCCCATCGTCGCGGGCCTGAACGACGATGCGGAAGGGGATGAGGACTGGGCGGCCGATCAGGAACGAGTGCTCGCGGCCCGGATCGCGCGGCAGATCCGGCAATGGCTGGATGACGGATTGATGCTGGAAAGCAAGGGACGGCCCGTAAGTCCCGGCGACATCATGATATTGGTGCGCCGCCGCAGCGAACTGGCGCGGCTGATCGTGGCGCGGCTTTATGAGGAGAAGGTGGCGGTCGCGGGGATCGACCGGCTGCGGC
>JASGDV010000123.1:0-6576 GCA_049841255.1 Sphingobium sp. | reverse complement strand
GACGCCTTCTCCCGCTCCGCCCTGTTGGGCGAGGCGCGGAATATCGCGACGGGCGCGCAGGCCGCCGCCTTCAACCCCGCCGCGCAGGCCCTGGTCGAACCCTATCGCGCGGCCATCGGCAAATATGGCGTCGCCGGAGCCGCGCTGGCGCTGCTGCTCGCCTTCGCGGGCGGAGCCTATGCCTTCACCCGCATCCGGCCCGATTTCCGGGCGAGGACGCGGGTCGAGCGGCTGGTGATGGCGACATTGCTGATCGCGTCGCTGCTGGCGATCGTGACCACGCTGGGCATCGTCGTGTCGCTGCTGTGGGAATCGATCCGCTTCTTTTCGATGGTGAACCCGGTCGACTTCCTGTTCGGGACGAAATGGTCGCCCCAATCGGCGGCGCTGGGCTATGGCAATGACGACGCCTTCGGGGCGGTCCCGCTGTTCTGGGGCACGATCTTCATCGGGGCGATCATCGCCATGGCGGTCGCCATTCCGCTGGGCCTGATGAGCGCCATCTACCTCACCCAATATGCAAGGCCGCAGGTCCGCAAGTGGATGAAGCCCATCCTTGAGGTGCTCGCCGGGGTTCCGACCGTGGTCTACGGCTATTTCGCGGCGCTCACCATCGCGCCTGCCCTGCGCGACTTCGCCGTGAGCATCGGCATCCATGGCGCGAGTTCGGAAAGCGCGCTGGCGGCGGGGCTGGTCATGGGCGTGATGATCATTCCGTTCGTCTCCTCCATGGCGGACGACAGCATCGCCGCCGTGCCGCAGTCCATGCGCGACGGCAGCCTGGCCATGGGGGCGACGACGAGCGAGACGATCCGCAAGGTGCTGATCCCCGCCGCCCTCCCCGGCGTGGTCGGCGGCGTGCTGCTGGCCGTCAGCCGCGCCATCGGCGAGACGATGATCGTGGTGATGGCGGCGGGTCTGGCGGCGAACCTGACGCTCAATCCCTTCGCCAGCGTGACGACGGTGACGACGCAGATCGTCCAGTTGCTGACCGGCGACCAGGAGTTCGACAGCGCCAAGACGCTGGCGGCCTTCGCGCTGGGGCTGGTGCTGTTCATCGTCACGCTGCTGCTCAACATCGTGGCCCTGCGGGTCGTGAAGAAATATCGCGAGGCTTACGAATGAGCGTGGATATGCAACATCCGTTCGCCCAGAGCCAGTCGAAGGGCCTGCCTGAGCTTGTCGAAGGCTGCAACACCTCACCGCGTGCGGTGGAAGGCCCTTCGACTTCGCTCAGGACAGGTTTCGACAGGCTCAGCCCGAACGGGCGAGAGGTTACGAAAGCTGGATGGGAGGTAGCGCGATGACCGTTGAACGCCTGCCCACCGACTGGAAGTCGGACGCGATGCAGAAGCGGATCGCGCGGCGCTATGCGGCCGAGCGGCGTTTCAAGTTCGCGGGCCTGTTCGCCGTGCTGCTGTCCGCCGCCTTCCTCGCCTTCCTGCTCGTCACCATGCTGGGGAACGGGCTGCGCGGTTTCACGCGGGCGGAGATCGCGCTGAAGGTGGATTTTCCGACTTCGCCGCTGCTGCTCGATCCGGCCAACATCACCGATCAGGGGCTTGCGAGCGCGAACCTGCCGATGGTGACGAGCGCGGTCGCGAAGAAGGCGCTGGGACCGGACGCCGACGCGCTGCTTGCGCCGACCGCCTGGACGGCGATCCGCGATGCGATCAAGGCCGATCCGAAAATCCTCTCACGCACCGAGACGATCGACGTGCCCGCATCGACCGCCATCGACCTTGCCGCCAAGAGCAAGGGATCGGCGCAAGCCGAAGCCGCCGTGGCGCGGTTGAAGCAGCAGGGCGTGCTTTCGACGGGCTTCAATACCGGCTTCCTGACGGGGAGCGACGGCACCGATCCGACGCAGGTCGGCATATGGGGCGCGTTCAAGGGGTCGTTGCTCACCATGCTGGTGACGCTGTTGCTCAGCTTTCCGGTGGGGGTCGCGACGGCGCTCTATCTGGAGGAATATGCGCGCAAGAACTGGATGACCGACATCATCGAGGTGTCGATCAACAATCTGGCGGCGGTGCCTTCGATCATCTTCGGTTTGCTGGGGCTGTCGATCTTCCTCAACTTCCTGCATCTGCCGCGTTCGGCGGCGCTGGCAGGCGGCATGACGCTGGCGCTGATGACCATGCCGGTGATCGTCATCGCCGGGCGCAACGCGATCAAGTCCGTGCCGCCCAGCATCCGCGACGCGGCGCTGGGCATCGGGGCCAGCCCCGTGCAGGTGGTGTTCCAGCATGTGCTGCCGCTGGCGCTGCCCGGCATCCTCACCGGCACGATCATCGGCATGGCGCGCGCGCTGGGCGAGACGGCGCCGCTGCTGATGATCGGGATGCGCGCCTTCATCGCGACGCCGCCGGGCGGGATCACCGATCCGGCGACGGTGCTGCCGGTGCAGATTTTCCTTTGGTCCGACGAGGTGTCGAAGGGCTTTGTCGAGAAGACGTCGGCTGCCATCATCGTGCTGCTGATATTCCTGCTCGCGATGAACGGCCTCGCCATCTACCTGCGCAACAAGTTCGAAAAACGGTGGTAAACATGATGCACGAACCGCAAACGCTGACCCCCGCCACCGAAACCAAGATGACCGCGCGCGACGTCAAGGTCTTCTATGGCGACAAGCAAGCGATCAAGGGCGTCTCCATCGACGTCGACATGGACAATGTGACTGCCTTCATCGGCCCGTCGGGCTGCGGCAAGTCGACCTTCCTGCGGACGCTCAATCGCATGAACGACACGGTGGCGAGCGCGCGGGTCGAAGGCGCGATCACGCTGGACGGGGAGGATATCTACGCCCCTTCCATGGACGTGGTGCAGTTGCGCGCGCGGGTGGGGATGGTGTTCCAGAAGCCCAATCCCTTCCCCAAGTCGATCTATGAGAATATCGCCTATGGGCCGCGCATCCATGGGCTGGCGGCGGGCAAGGCCGATCTGGACGTGATCGTCGAGAAGTCGCTGCGGCGCGCGGGGCTGTGGAACGAGGTGAAGGACCGGCTGCATGACAGCGGGACGGCGCTTTCGGGCGGGCAGCAGCAGCGGCTCTGCATCGGGCGGGCCATCGCGGTGGAGCCGGAGGTGATCCTGATGGACGAGCCCTGCTCCGCGCTCGATCCCATCGCGACGGCGAAGATCGAGGAGCTGATCCACGAACTGCGCGGGCGCTACGCCATCGTGATCGTGACGCACAATATGCAGCAGGCGGCGCGCGTGTCGCAGCGGACGGCCTTTTTCCACCTGGGCGAACTGGTGGAATATGGCGTGACGTCCGACATCTTCACCAATCCGCGGCAGGAACGGACCAAAGATTATATCACCGGGCGTTATGGCTGACCGGCGCGGAAGAGAGACGGAACATGGCTGAACATACGATCAAGGCGTTCGACGAGGAAATCGACAAGCTGCGCGGCCTCATCGCCGAAATGGGCGGGCGCGCGGAAGCGGCCATCGAGAATGCGATGCTGGCGCTGCAACGGCACGACAAGAAGCTCGCCGCCGAAGTCGTCGCCGACGACAAGCGGATCGACGCCATCGAGGCGGAGGTGGAGAAGCTGGTGATCCAGGTCATCGCGCTGCGCGCGCCGATGGCGAACGACCTGCGCGACGTGATCGCGGCCTTGAAGATCGTGAGCGTGGTGGAGCGGATCGGCGACTATGCGAAGAACATCGCCAAGCGCGTGCCCTCCATCGCCACCAACAAGCGGACGCTGGAGCCGATCTCCCTCCTCCCCTCCATGGGGCAGGTCGCGGGCGAGATGGTGCATGATGCGCTGAACGCCTTCGCGGCGCGGGACGACGACCTCGCCCTCGCGGTGATCGAACGGGATACGGTGGTGGACGATTTCTACGACAGCGTGTTCCGCACGCTCGTCACCTACATGGTCGAAAATCCCAAGACGATCAGCGAATGCGCGCATCTGCTCTTCATCGCGAAGAATATCGAGCGGATCGGCGACCATGCCACCAACGTGGCCGAGATGGTCTATTACGCCGCGACCGGCCAGACCCTGCCCGACCGCGAACGCGGCGGCGCGCAGACGGCGGAGGACTGAACGTGGCCCGCGCGAAAATGCTGCTGGTCGAGGATGACGCGGCGCTCGCGGAACTGCTGATCTGGCATTTCAAGCGTGAGGATTTCGACGTCGCCCATACCGTCGACGGCGAAGAGGCGCTGTTGATGGCGCAGGAGAATGTGCCGGACATCGTGCTGCTCGACTGGATGGTGGAGAGCCTCTCCGGCATCGAGGTGTGCCGCCGCCTGCGCCGCATGAACGGCACGGCAAACGTGCCCATCATCATGCTGACCGCGCGCGGCGAGGAAGAGGACCGCGTCCGGGGCCTGGAGACAGGCGCGGACGATTATGTGACCAAGCCCTTCTCCCCCCGCGAACTGGTGGCGCGGGTGGGCGCGGTGCTGCGGCGGGTGCGGCCCGCGCTGGCCGGGGAGACGCTGACCTTCGCGGATGTCGAGATGGACACGGTGGGGCACAAGGTCCGGCGCAGCGGACAGGTGGTGCCGCTGGGGCCGACGGAGTTCCGGCTGCTCAAGCATTTTCTGGAGCATCCCGGCTGGGTCTTCTCGCGCGAGCGGCTGCTCGACAGCGTGTGGGGGCAGGACAGCGACATCGAACTGCGGACCGTGGACGTGCATATCCGGCGCCTGCGCAAGGCGATCAACGGCGACGGGAAATATCAGGACATCATCCGCACCGTGCGTTCGGCGGGTTATGCGCTGGATACGGAGGGGGTTGGTTAGCTACAATATCCGTGGCAATGCAGACTGAGCTTCGTCCTGACAGCTCAATGCTTAGTGATAAGGTTCGCAAGCGATGCCGTCATCATCGCCATCCATATCGCTGCGATATCCCGGCTCACCACGATAGATAGGCGAGGTGCCTGCTGCGCGAGCATCGTTGCACCCGCCCCAACTGTCGCCGGGCTGAGGGGGCCTTGCCCGCGCCATCCCTGTGGCAACAGCAGCTTCATTGGCCTTCATTCCAATTGTCTGACGGCCATCCGCCGATAGCGCGACTGACCCGACACCTGCGGCCACCCCTATCGCAACCGCTCCACCCAGCAATAGACGAATATCCATAAAGCCCCGGCAAACTCCTCTGCCTGAAGCCTATAGGGTAGAAAGTTAAGTTCCAGTTGAAGGAAAGGATCGAACGGTCAGGCCGCCGCTTTACGCGCCTTGGTCAGTTTCTTCATCAGCATGTCGCGTTTCAGGCGCGAGAGGTGGTCAATGAAGAGGACGCCCTGCAAATGATCCATCTCATGCTGGAGGCAGGTGGCGAGGAGGCCCTCAAGCCGTTCCTCGTGGATGCGGCCGTCGCGGTCCATCCAGCTTGCGCGGATGGAGGCGGGGCGCTCCACCTCGGCATATTGGTCGGGGACGGAGAGGCAGCCTTCATTGTAGATCGACAGGTCTTCGGAACCTTCGAGGATTTCGGGGTTGATGAAGACCATGGGCTTTTTCACCCCCGGCGCGCCCTCTTCGTCCGATTCGGGTTCCTGGAGGTCGATCACCAGCACGCGCTTGGGCACGCCGACCTGAATCGCGGCGAGGCCGATGCCCGGCGCGTCATACATCGTCTCGAACATGTCGTCGATCAGGCGCTGCAAATCGTCGTCGATCGCCTCCACGGGCGTCGAAATGGTACGCAGGCGCGGATCGGGCGCCTCAAGGATCGGAAGAATGGCCATGGGTCCAAAATAGTCGGATCGGCGGGCTTTTTCAAGCGACCGGACGGCGCGCGCGCAAGGCCTGCGCCAGCGTGCCTTCGTCGAGATAGTCCAGCTCTCCGCCCACCGGCACGCCATGGGCCAGTTGGGTGAGGCGGACGGGGAATGTCTCCAGCCGTTCGGCGAGATAATGGGCGGTGGTCTGCCCCTCCAGCGTGGCGTTCATGGCGAGGACGACTTCATCGATGCCGCCTGCCTCCACGCGGGCGACGAGGGCGTCGATGCTGAGGTCTTCGGGACGGACGCCTTCCAGCGCGGAGAGGCGTCCGCCGAGCACATGGAAGCGGCCGGGGAAGAGGCGCGACTTGTCGAGCGCCCAGAGGTCCGCGACATCCTCCACCACGCAAAGCGCCCGGGCGTCGCGGCGCGGATCGGCGCAGATGCCGCAGGGGTCGACGGTGTCGACATTGCCGCAGATATGGCATGTCACCAGCCGGTCGTTCACCGCGCCCAATGCGCGCAACAGCGGTTCGAGCGCGGTTTCGCGCTTCTTGAGGAGGTGCAGCACGGCGCGGCGCGCGGAACGGGGGCCAAGGCCCGGCAGGCGGGAAAGCGCCTGCGTCAGCGCATCGATCTCTGGAGAAGCCATGGAACGGAGATAAGGGCTTGCAAGTCGTGCAGACAAGAGGTTTGAGAGGCGTCCCTGGAAATGCGCGTAAAAGCGGGTTTGGGATGCGGCGCCGGTGGGCGCGGAATTGGGATGGGAAGGCGATTATATAGTTTGCGAACTTGGGGTTTCGGGATGGCGGGTTTCAGCGGGAGCGGACGTTTCAATCCTCCCCTTCAAGGGGAGGTGGCTGGCCGAAGGCCAGACGGAGGGGT
>JASGDV010000122.1:0-14124 GCA_049841255.1 Sphingobium sp. | reverse complement strand
GGCCGGGATCGCGGCGCTGGGCAAGTCATGCGCCTTCATCGGGCAGGTGTGCGACGATCAACTGGGCGCGGTGTTCGCCCATGACGTGCGCGCGCTCGGCATCCGCTACGACACGCCGCCGGTGAAGGGCGATGTGCCGACGGCCCGCTGCCTGATCCTGGTGACGCCCGATGCGCAGCGGACGATGAACACCTTCCTCGGCGCGTCGCAGTTCCTGCCGGAAGAGGCGCTGGACCTGGACCTCATCCGGTCGGCGGGCATCCTCTATCTGGAAGGCTATCTCTGGGACCCGGAGCAGCCGCGCAAGGCGATGCGGGCGGCTATAGACGCGGCGCGGAGCGCAGGACGCAAGGTCGCCTTCACCCTGTCCGACACCTTCGTGATCGACCGGCACCGGGCGGATTTCATCGACCTGATCGAGGCGGGGCAGATCGACATCCTCTTTTCCAATGAAGGGGAGATCCGGTCGCTCGCGCAGATCGACGATTTCGAGAAGGCGGTCGCCGCCATCGCGCCCAGGGTGCCGGTGCTGGTGTCGACGCGCAGCGAAAAGGGCGCGATCGCGGTGGTCGACGGCGTTCGTTACGAAGTCACCGCCGAGCCGGTGGCGCAGATCGTGGACACGACCGGCGCGGGCGACCTGTTCGCCGCCGGCTTCCTCGCCGCGCATATCGACGGCATGGATGTGGAGCACTGCCTGCGTCTGGGCGCGGCGGCGGCGGCGGAGGTAATCTCCCATTGGGGTGCGCGGCCGGAGGAGGATCTGAAGCTGATCCGCGCCAGGCTGTTCGGTTAAATGGGTTCGTGCTCCTGCGCAGGCAGGAGCACGGCAGCTTTAATCCGTCCGGAATAACCTATGCCGCCTTGCGGAATAGCGCCCGGTCGTCCGGGCCGAAGCCCCAGCGCCAGATGACGAGGCCGTAGACGCCCAATATCGCCGGGATGCCGAAGACCAGTTCGACCCATTCGAAATGGCGGGGCAATGCGACGAAAGCGCCGCCGACGATACAGGCGATGGCAGACGCGCCCAGCAGCGGCCAGCGCCATGCGTTGACGGGCGCGCTCAGCAGGTGCGAGAGCAGCCGCGCCTTGACCAGCGCGCCGACGCCCAGCGCCATGGTCAGCGCAAGCGCCGGAGCGGCGGCCACCACCATGTCCGCCCATCCCATCCGCCGCGCGAACAGGATCAGGATGAAGCTCAATGCCGCCTGAAGCCCGATCATGAACAGCGAGATCATCAGATTGCGGTGCCGGGCGATATAGACCAGCGCGGATTCGCTGACCACGGCGGTGGCGGCGACGACTTCAGCCAGCAGCAGGAAGGCGAGCGCGCCGGTGCCGCCGACGAAATGCGGGCCGACCAGACCCATGACCGCTTCTCCGGGAATGCCGAGCGCCAGCGCGATCCCCGCCTGCGCGGCGATGATCCAGAAGCCGACCTGACTGACCTGCTTCGCGATGGCGGAAAGGTTGCCCTCCGCCAGATTGCGGGTGATGACGGGGCCGAGGATCGGATCGAAGCTGGTCTTGAGCTTCTGCGGCAGCGACGCGACCTGCTGGGCGACATAATAGATGCCGATCACCGCCGGGCTGACGAACAGGCCCAGGATCGCCATGTCGAGCCTGCGCGATCCCCATTCCACGCCGTCCGCCGCCGCCAGCGGCAGGTTGCGCCGCGCCAGCCGCCACAGACGCCCGAAGTCGGGCCGCCAGCCATAGGGTATGCCGTAATGGCGGGTCATGGGGATGATCGAAGCGATCAGCGCGGCGATCATCGACACGACATAGGAGAGGATGAGGCCGTCGCGGGTCGAATAGAAGGCGAAGGCGAAAGCGCCGATGCTGATCGCCCATGGCTCTATGATGGAGCGCGCGCGCACCGTCGCGCCGATGTCGAAGCGATAGGCACAGGCGGCGAGCGCCACGTCCGATCCCGCAACCGCGATCACGATCAGGGCGAGCAGCCGGTCCATGCCGTTGATGGTGCTGTTGGGGAACATCGCCTGCGGAAAGGCGATCAACAGGCCCGCCCCCAGCACGGCGGCGATCAGCGTCACCATCATCGCGTCGGTCACGACATGGGAATGGGGCCGCTGGGTCTGGGCCAGCGCGCCCGCCAAGCCGCGCTTCAGGCCCAGCGTCGCCAGTTGCGCGACGAATTCCACCACCAGCACAGCATAGGCGAAACGGCCCAGCGCGTCCGCGCCATACCAGCGGCCCGCGATGAACAGGAAGGGCAGGCGCGCGGCCAGACGAAGCAGAAAGCCGAAAATGTTGGTGCGCCCGCCCTTGGCCAGCGCCGCGATATCATCCTGCGATCCGGAAGGGGCTGCGTCGGCGGCCAAGCTGCTGTCATTCCCCTGTCGCGTCATGATTGCTGCCGGATATAAAAGATAAAATGCCGCGCGGCGAATTTATTCGGCGCGGATCGGACGGGCGAGCAGCGCGTCGATCACTTGCGGCAGGGGCGCGGCATCCTCCAGCAAGGCGCAGACCGCCTCCACCACCGGCATTTCGACGCTCGACGCGCGCGCGGCTTCGCGCAGCACGGGCGCGGTGAACGCCCCTTCCGCGACGGTGCGGCGATTGGCGAGCAGGGCGGCGGCGGGCTGCCCTTCGCCGAGGCCCTTGCCCAGCGAGAAGTTGCGCGAGTTGGTGGAGGAGCAGGTGAGGACCAGATCGCCCAGCCCCGACAGGCCGCCCAACGTCTCCGCCCGCGCCCCGCGCGCGAGGCCGAAGCGGGTCATTTCGGCGAAACCCCGGCTGATGAGCGCGGCGCGGGCGTTGAGGCCTAGCCCAGCCCCGTCCGCGACGCCGCAGGCGATGGCGAGGACATTCTTGACCGCCCCGCCGATCTCCGCGCCGATCACGTCATCGGACAGATAGGGACGGAAGGCGGGGCGCGCGATGCGGGTAGCGATCTTGGCGGCGAGATCGGCGTCCGCGCAGGCGAGCGTGATGGCGGTGGGCAGGCCCTTCGCCACTTCGCTGGCGAAGGTCGGGCCGGACAGGACGGCGATGGGGGATCGCGGCTGGGCCTGCTCGGCAACCTCGGACATCAGCAGGTGGGAGCCTGCCTCTATCCCCTTGGAACAGAGGATCAGCGGCACGCCTGCCGGCGCCTGCGCCACGATGGCCCGCAGATGCTGGGCGGGGCAGACGACCAACAGCAGGTCGCGGTCGGCCATGTCGGCCATGACGCCGGTCGCTTCGATGCCGGGGCTGAGGGGAATATCGGGCAGGTAGAGCGGATTGGCATGGCCGCGGTTCACCGCCTCCACGACTTCGGGTTCCAGCGCCCAGAGGCGCACATGCTCTCCCCCGGCGGAAAGCTGTTGCGCCAGCGCCGTGCCCCATGCGCCCGCGCCTATGACCCCTGCCTTCATGCTTTCACACTCTTCATGCCTTGACTCCGGCTCCACGCGCCTTTTCCGCATCCGGATCGAGCGGCCAGCGCGGCCGGGCCGGGATGGTGAGATCGTCCACCAGACCGGCCGCGTATCGCTCCGCCCCCGCCCATGCGATCATCGCCGCATTGTCGGTGCAAAGCCAGAGCGGCGGCGCGACGAAGGGCAGGCCATCCTCCTCCGCCAGCGCCATGAGCGCGCCACGCACCGCCTGATTGGCGGCGACACCGCCCGCGACGACCAGAGCGGTGACGCCGGGGCTGGACGCGAGCGCGCGGCGGGTACGGTCGATCAGGCAGTCGACCACGGCTTGCTGGAAGCTGGCGGCGATGTGCTCCGCACTGTGCTTGCCCGACTGGGCGGCGCGCATGACGGCGCTCTTGAGGCCTGCGAAGGAGAAATGCGGATCGTCGGTGCCCAGAAGCGGGCGCGGAAGCGGCACGGCGCGGGGGTCGCCCTTCGCCGCCGCCTTCTCCACCGCCGGGCCGCCGGGAAAGCCGAGGCCGAGCAACTTCGCCGTCTTGTCGAAGGCTTCGCCCGCCGCGTCGTCTATGGTGGTGGCGAGCCGCGCATAGTCGCCGGGGCCGCGCACATGGAGAAGCTGGCAATGGCCGCCCGACACCAGCAGCAGCAGATAGGGGAATTGCAGCGAGAGATCGGCGAGGCGCGGCGAGAGCGCGTGCCCTTCCAGATGGTTGACCGCCACCAGCGGCTTGCCCGTCGCATGGGCCAGCGCCTTGCCGGTGACGAGGCCGACCATGACTCCGCCGATCAGGCCCGGACCCGCCGTCGCGGCGATCACGTCCACATCGTCCAGCGAGAGGTCCGCGTCGGCCAATGCCGCCTCAACCAGCGGGGCCAGCGCCTCCACATGGGCGCGCGCGGCGATTTCCGGCACGACGCCGCCATAGGGGCGATGCGCCTCTTCCTGCGTGGCGAGGCGGTGGGCGAGGATCTTCCCCTCCGCCGTCACCAGCGCCGCCGCGGTTTCGTCGCAGCTCGATTCCAGGCCGAGGATGATCGTCATTGCCGCTTCCATCTAATGCGCCCGGCCATTAGAGCAAGCCGCATATGACAGGAAGAGATCGACCGTTGCGCCTCGGCACCAGAGGCTCCCCGCTGGCGTTGGCGCAGGCGCAGATGACCGCGCAGGCCCTGCGCGCCCGCTTCGGCTGGCCGATGGAAGCCATCGAGACGGTCATCGTCCAGACCAGCGGCGACCGGATTCAGGACCGCGCGCTGGCCGAGATCGGCGGCAAGGCGCTGTGGACCAAGGAACTGGACCGCGCGCTGGCGGAAGGGGAGATCGACTTCGCCGTCCATTCGATGAAGGATGTGGAGACGATCCGGCCGGACGCTATCCGCATCGCCGCGATGCTGCCGCGCGCGGACGTGCGCGACAAGCTGATCGGCGCGGTGAGCTTCGACGCGCTGCCCGCCGATCCGGTGGTCGGCACCAGTTCACCGCGCCGCGCCGCGCAGGTCCGGCGGCTTCGGCCCGATGCGCGGATCATCCTGTTCCGGGGCAATGTCGCCACGCGCCTCGGCAAGCTGGCGGCCGGGGAGGCCCATGCCACGCTGCTCGCCGCCGCCGGGCTGGACCGGCTGGACCGGAGCGAGGTGGGCGCGCTCGTTCCGCTGGACGTGATGCTGCCCGCGCCGTCGCAGGGCGCGGTGGGGATCGAGACGCTGGGCGACAATGCACGGATGCTGGAGATGCTTGGCCAGATCAACGACGCGGACACGTTCGATTGCGTGATGGCGGAGCGGGCGGTGCTCAAGGGGCTGGGCGGCACCTGCCATTCGCCCATCGCGGCGCTGGCCGTTCTGGAGGGCGGCGCGATCCGCCTGCGCGCGGAGATACTCAGCGCGGACGGGCAGGAGACGGTCGCCGATGAAGCGCGGATCGCGCGCGGCGATGCCGAAGCGGCAGAGGCATTGGGCCGGGGGCTGCTGGATCGCGCCAGCCCGGCCCTGCGCGCCCTGTTCGAGGCGTGAGGCCGCTCGTCATCCTGCGGCCTGAGCCGGGCGCGGGCCGGACGGCAGAGCGGGCCACACAGATGGGGCTGACCGCCACTCGCTGCCTGCTTTTCGAGGGGCGGGCGCTGGATTGGGACGCGCCTTCGCCCGATGGATTCGATGCTCTGCTCATCACGAGCGCGCAGACCGTGCGGCTGGCGGGGCCGCGACTGGCGCTTTATCGCGCGCTGCCCGCTTATGCCGTGGGACGGGCGACGGCGGCGGCGATGGAGGCGGCGGGCTTCGGCAGGGTGATAGCGGGCGAGACGGACGGCACCGCCATCGCCGCCCGGATCGCGGCGGACGGGCATCGAAGCGTCTTCCTTCCGGGGGGCGTCGATACCGCGCCCATCGAGCCGGGTCCGCTGACCCTGCACCGGACCGCCGTCTATGAGATGATCGAGATGGAGGTGGGGGCGCTGGACGGCCTTATCGGGCAAGGGGCGGTGCTGATGGTCCATTCCCCGCGCGCCGGGCGGCGGCTGGCGGCGCTGGTGCCACCGGGACGGCGCGGCAACCTGCATGTCGTCGCCATCAGCGCGGCGGCGCAGGCGGCATGCGGCGCGCGCTGGGCCAGCATTCAGGCGGCCGAAAACCCCGATGACGACAGGATGCTGGCTCTTGCCCGCCGATTGTGCGAATGATCTGCCCGCCATGGAAGAAAAGCCGCCGATGAGCGAACAGGAAAGCGCCGCGATCGCCCCTCCGCCTCCCCCGCCCCCGGCGGCGTCTGCGCGGAGCCGGGTTCCGTGGATGATGCTGATCCTGCTGCTGCTGGCTTTCGTCATCGGCGTGGCGCTGACGATCTGGGCGATGCCGCTGATCCAGAAACGCTGGATGACGCCCGCGCCGGCCATTCCGGCCGCCGCCTCACTGCCGGGCGGGCCGGTCACGTCCGCGACGGCCATGCGCCCGCTCACCGCCGATGCCGCCGAGATGCTCGACAGCCGGGTGGTGCAACTGGAAGAAAGGCTGAGCCGCATCACCGTGGAAGCGCAGGCGGCGTCCGGCAACGCGACCCGCGCGGAAGGGATGCTGGTCGCCTTCGCGGCGCGGCGGGCGCTCGATAACGGGGCGTCGCTCGGCTATATCGAGGGGCAGTTGCGGCTGCGCTTCGGACAGGCGCAGCCGCGCGCCGTCGCCACCATCATCAACGCCGCGCGCGAGCCGGTGACGCTGGGCGACCTGCGCGGCGGCCTGACGCAGATCGCCGCCGAAGTGACATCTCCGCCGCGCGACGCAAGCTGGTGGCAGGCGCTGGAGCATGAGGCGCGCGAACTCATCACCATCCGCAAGGCGTCCACCCCCTCCCCGCGCCCGCAGGCGGCGATGGAGCGCGCCCTTCGCGACATGGATGCGGGAAGGGTCGACGCGGCGTTGCAGGAGGTGCAGCGGATGCCGGACCGGGCGGCGGCAGACCGCTGGATGCAGTTGGCGCGGCGCTATCTGGAGGCGCGGCGGGCGCTCGACCTTATCGAGACGGCCGCCATATTGGAGCCGCGCCAGACGCGCGCGGTGGATGGCCAGACCTCGCCCCCTGCCCCTTAGAGACTGTCACAAACGACGAATCGAGTGTCGCCAGCGGCGAAACCGATGGACGGTCGCCGCGTTTGTCACGACAATGTCATCTTTGCCTGCGGGCTTGAGAAGGATCACATTGCCGTGCCTCCCTATGCGGACGCCATCGCGAATTTCTGGAAGGGCCGTTTCCCCGCCAACCCGAAGGCGGTGGCACGGCCGCCGATCCCGCATCTGCTGGGCAATGCGGCGCTGCCATTCGATCTGGCGCGGACGCGGAAGAGCCTGCCCGAACTGGCGCGCGCCATGCGGGGCGATGGGCGGCATGTGCTGCTGATCCCCGGCCTGATGGCGGGGGAGCGGCGGATGGAACCGCTGCGCGACGTGCTGAACGCCGCCGGTTTCGACGCGCATGGCTGGGGGCTGGGCCGCAATCTGGGGCCGAAGATCGACAGTCTGGAGCAGATCGACCGGCGCGTCGACGCCATCCGCCGGTCGAGCGGCGCGCCGGTGACGCTGGTGGGGTGGAGCCTGGGCGGGCTGTTCGCGCGCGAATATGCCAAGTTCGCGGCGCATAAGGTCGGGGGCGTGGTGACGATGGGCACGCCCTTTTCCGGCGATCCGCGCGCCAATCATGCGTGGCGGCTCTATCAGTTCGTGTCGGGGCATCCCGTCGACTGCCCGCCCTTCGCCTGCCGCCGCGAGGAAAAGCCGCCGGTGCCGACCGTGGCTTTATGGTCGGCGCGCGACGGCGTGATCCTGCCGGAATGCGCGCGCGGGCGGAAAGGCGAGCGGGACCGCGCGATCGAGGTCGACTGCACCCATATGGGCTTTGCCGCCGCGCCCGAAGGCATATTGGCGGTGGGCCGCGCGCTGGAGGCTATGCGCGCGAACTGAGCCGCGCCAGCGCCTCTTCCTTGCCGATCAGCGAAAGAAGCCGGCCCATGTCGGGCCCATGATCCATGCCGGTGAGCGCGCGGCGCAGGGGCAGGAACAGCGCCTTGCCCTTGCGCCCGGTTTCCTCCTTGAGCGCATCGGTGAGGGCGCGCCATTCGCCGCCGTCGAAAGGGATGTCCGCCAGCAGGCGATGGGCGGCGGAGAGGAAATCGCGATCCTCCGCCTCCGACGCAGGCGCGTCGAACGGGCCAGTAACGATGCGCCACCAATCCGCCGCCTGCGCGACGGTTTCCAGATTGGGACGGATCGCGTCCCATGCGATTTCGTCCATCCCTTCGGGCAGGTGGTCCGCCACCGCCGCATAGGGAAGCATATGGACGATCTTCTGGTTGAGGGTCGCGAGTTCCCCTTCATCGAAGCGCGCGGGGGCGCGACCGAAATGGGCGAAGTCGAAGCTGTCGATCAGCGGCCGCACATCGGTGAAAGGCTCTATCGCCATGCTGCTGCCGAGGCGCGCGAGCAGGGAAAGGACCACCATCGGCTCCAGCCCAGCCTCCCGGAAATGCGCGACGCCCAGCGATCCGAGGCGCTTGGAGAGCTTGCCCTCGCTGCCGGTCAACAGGGCTTCATGCGCGAAGGCGGGGAGCGGCGCACCCAACGCCGCGAACATCTGGATCTGGGTCGCGGTGTTGGACACATGATCCTCGCCGCGCAGCACATGGGTGACGCCCATGGCGATGTCGTCGATCACCGACGGCAGCATGTAGAGCCACGACCCGTCGGCACGGCGGATCACCGGATCGGAGAGCAGCTTCGGATCGAAACGCTGCTCGCCGCGGATCAGGTCGGTCCAGAGGATCGGCTGATCGTGGTCCAGCTTGAAGCGCCAATGGGGCTTGCGGCCTTCCGCTTCATAAGCCGCAATCTGGTCCGCCGTCAGGCCGAGCGCCGCGCGGTCATAGACGGGCGGCAGGCCGCGCCCCAGCAGGATCTTGCGGCGCAGCTCCAGTTCCTGCTGCGTCTCATAGGCTGGGTAGACATGGCCCGAAGCCTTCAATGCCTCGAACTTCTCCTCATAGACGGCGAAGCGGTCGGACTGGCGCGCCTCATCGTCCCATGTGAGGCCCAGCCATGTGAGGTCCGCGCGGATGGCGTCGGCATATTCCGGGCGGGAGCGTTCGAGGTCCGTGTCGTCCAGGCGCAGCAGGAACTGGCCTCCGCTCTTGCGCGCCCACAGCCAGTTGTGGAGCGCCGCGCGGATGTTGCCGACATGGAGATGGCCGGTCGGCGACGGCGCGAAACGGGTGATGACGGTCATCGAGATACTCTATGCTCCGTTCGGATCGAGCCTGTCGAGAACCGCTTCTCGACTTCGCTCGAAGCGAACGGCTCCTCTTTCAAAGCGTGCGAAAGGCGTTGGTGATCGGATAGCGGCGGTCGCGGCCGAAATTGCGTATGCCGAGCTTCACGCCCGGAGGGGCCTGACGGCGCTTATACTCCGCAATGTAGAGCAACCGCTCGATCCGGGCCACGGTGTCGCGGTCGAAGCCGCGCGCGACCAGTTGCTCAACCGACAGTTCCTCTTCCACCAGACCGTAGAGGATGGGGTCCAGCACCTCATAGGGAGGCAGGCTGTCCTCGTCCTTCTGATTCTCGCGCAGTTCGGCGGTGGGCGGCTTGGAGATGACGCGCTCGGGCATCACCGGGCCGGCGGGGCCGAGGCCGAGCGAGGGCACATTTTCGTTCCGCCAGCGCGACAGGTCGAAAACCGTGGTCTTGTAGGCGTCCTTCAGCACCGAATAGCCGCCCGCCATGTCGCCATAGATGGTGGCGTAGCCGACCGACATCTCGCTCTTGTTGCCGGTGGTGAGCAGCATGTGGCCGAATTTGTTGGAAAGCGCCATCAGCGTGACGCCCCGGATGCGCGACTGAATATTCTCTTCGGTGAGGTCACGCTGGCGGCCTTCGAAGACATCGCCCAGCATCGCGTCGAAGGCTTCGACCGCCGGTTCGATGGGGATGGTGTCGTAGCGGACGCCGAGCAGGCGGGCGCATTCCTTGCCGTCATCCAGGCTCTCCTGCCCGGTGAAGCGGGACGGCATCATCACGCACCACACCCGGTCGGCGCCCAGCGCGTCTACGGCGACGGCGGCGGAAAGCGCGGAATCGATCCCGCCCGACAGACCCAGCACCACGCCGGGGAAGCGGTTGCGGTCCACATAGTCGCGCAGGCCCAAGACCATCGCATTATAGATGTCGGCGGGATGCGCATCCAATTCATGCCGCTCGCCGGGCAGGCAGACCCATTGGCCGTCCCATTTCTCCCATATGGTGAGGACGAGCGCCTCCTCCCAGTCGGGAAGCTGCTGCGCGATGGAAAGGTCGCCGTTCATGACGAAGGACGCACCGTCGAACGCCAGTTCGTCCTGCCCGCCGACGCGGTTCAGATAGACGAGCGGCAGGCCGGTCTCCCGCACCCGCGTCCCGGCGACGGCGTTGATGCGGCGGTCGTCCTTGTCCACCTCATAGGGGCTGCCATTGGGGCTGATGAGGATTTCCGCGCCCTCCGCCCGCAGATGCGCGGTGACGAAGGGGAACCAGATGTCTTCGCAGATCGGGACGCCCAGCTTCACGCCGCGAAAGTCGATGGGCGCGGGCAGCGGGCCGGGCGCGAACAGGCGTTTTTCGTCGAACGTCCCGTAATTGGGCAGTTCGCGCTTCTGCCGGATCGCTGTCACCGCGCCATTTTCGAGCAGCGCGACGACGTTGAACAACACGCCCTGCGAAGCGACCACGGTGCCGACCAGCATCGCCGGGCCGCCGTCCGCCGTCGCCTGCGCCAGCCGGTCCAGCTCATGATTGGCGCGGTCGACCAGAGCAGGCTTCAACACCAGATCCTCGGGCGGATAGCCGATCAACTGCAATTCGGGATAGACGATCAGGTCCGCGCCCGTCGCCCTTTTGCGCCATTCCAGCATCGCGTCGGCATTGGCCGCAAGGTCGCCCACGCTTTGCGTCATCTGGGCGAGGGCGATCACGAGTTTGTCGGTCATGGCCCGGCCCCTAGAGCATTTTACCGCAAGGCGCAAAAGCGCCTTTCCACCGGGGGCATGCGCCGCTAAAGGGGCCTCGATTTTCCGCTATCGTCATCATTCCGTCACGGGGTTTTCGTCATGAAGCTGATGTCCGGCAATTCCAACAAGCCGCTGGCAGCCGCCATCGCCGACTATATCGAGATTCCGCTGACCGACGCCAGCGTCCGCCGCTTCGCCGACGAAGAGGTTTTCGTGGAAATCCACGAAAATGTCCGGGGCGAAGATGTGTTCGTGCTGCAATCCACCAGCTATCCGACCAACGACAATCTGATGGAATTGCTGATCATGATCGACGCGCTGAAGCGTGCGTCGGCCAAGCGAATCACGGCAGTCCTCCCCTATTTCGGCTATGCGCGGCAGGACCGGAAGCCCGGCCCGCGCACCCCGATCTCGGCCAAGCTGGTCGCGAACCTCATCACCACGGCGGGCGCCAACCGCGTCCTGTCGGTCGATCTGCACGCCGGGCAGATCCAGGGCTTCTTCGACATTCCGACCGACAATCTGTTCGGCGCACCGGTGATGTCGGCGGACATCCAGGCGCGTTTCGGCGACCGCAACCTGATGGTCGTGTCGCCGGACGTGGGCGGCGTAGTGCGCGCCCGCGCGCTGGCCAAGCGGCTGGACAACGCCCCCCTCGCCATCGTCGACAAGCGGCGCGAGCGGGCGGGCGAATCGGAAGTCATGAACATCATCGGCGACGTGAGGGGCCGCTTCTGCGTCCTGATCGACGACATCGTCGATTCGGCGGGGACGCTCTGCAACGCCGCCGCCGCGCTCAAGGAAGCGGGCGCGGAGGAAGTCGCCGCCTATGTGACGCATGGCGTGCTGTCGGGCGGCGCGGTGGCGCGGGTCGAAGCGTCGGCGCTGAAGGAACTGGTCATCACCGATTCGATTCAGGGCACGGACGCCGTGTGCAACGCCAGCCGCATCCGCCATCTGCCCATCGCCCCGCTGCTGGGCGAAGCGATCAAGCGCATCGCGGACGAAAGCTCGGTTTCCAGCCTGTTCGATTGATCGAGCGATTTCAGGTCAGATGAAATATCTGACGACCCGGAAATCGCGGAAAACAAAGGAAATGGAAAGTCGCGCCGCGCGACTTTTCAGAAGGCGGTGGGCAGCAGGATCAGCGGAAGGCTGAGCAGCATCGCGAGTGCCGCCACGATCCGCTGGCCGCGCGAGATGCCGAAGGGGCTGCCCAGCCACAGCATCGGGCAGGCCAGCAGCGCCATCGCCATCAGCAGCATGGACAGCGTGGCCGATCCGCCCACTGGCATGTCCTGCCGCAGGGCCAGTCCCGTGAACAGGCAGACGAAACTTATAATCCAGCCGACCGGCGCCATTCCCGCGCTCCTCCCGCTCTTGCCGGGACGAGTCCTAACGGCGCGAAGTTACGAAAAACTTAGGGTGGAGAGAATTGGATTCACGCGGAGACGCGGAGGCCGCCCGGTCCCCAAGAAATGCGCTCCTGCGCAGCAGGCTTCCAGTTCAAGCATTTGGGATTGGAAGCTGCCGCGCAGGGATATAACCCCCCCTCCGGTCCGGGCGAAACCTCCTCCGCGCCTCCGCGTCTCCGCGCGAAAGAACAAGGCCAATCACCCCCAGGGATCGTAGCTGCCGAAACTCCACACATTCCCTTCCGGGTCTAGCGCGGTGTAGCCGCGCCCCGGATAGCCCTCATTATCCTGCGGCTCCTGCACCACCACCGCTCCGACGTTGCGCGCATGGAGGCAATGCGCGTCGGGGTCGGGCACCACGACATAGACGCAGCCCGTCACGCCGCCCAGGTCGCGCGCGGTGGACCATGTGTAGAGCGACTCATTCTCCATGTCCTTGACGCTGCCCAGCATCACCATGCCGCCGTTCAGCACCAGTTGGGCGTGGTGGATGATGGAAGGGTCGCCAGCATCCGCATAGACGGCCTGCCGGTCGAAACCGAAGGCATCGCACAGAAATGCGATCGCGGCGGGGGCGTCGGCATAACGAAGGCACGGAATGACGGGGGAACCGGGCATCTTGTCCTCCTCTGACGGGATTCGTCTGTCGCATCAGCCTAAAGCATTCCGAAGGCGGCTGGAACAGCCGACGGCTCGCGGAATGCGGGAAAGGTCGCTCTGGCGCGAAGCCTGCTTTGCCGCTAGGCGGGAGCGCATGACGACCCGCGACGACCTGACCCTCGCCCACCGCCTCGCCGACGCCGCTGGCGAGGCGATCCGCCCCTTTTTCCGCGCGCGGTTCGATCTGGAATTCAAGTCGGACAAGTCGCCCGTCACGGAAGCCGACAAGGCCGCCGAAGCAGCGATCCGCGCCATATTGGAAAAGGAGCGCCCCGGCGACGGCATCATCGGCGAGGAATATGGCGCGACCCGCGAGGATGCGGAGCGGGTGTGGATACTCGATCCCATCGACGGGACGCGCAGCTTCGTCGCCGGGCGGCCGATCTTCGGCACGCTGATCGCGCTGACGCAGGCGGGATGGCCGACGGTGGGCATCATCGACCAGCCCATCGCGAAGGAGCGTTGGGCCGGGATGGTGGGCCAGCGGACGACCTTCAACGGCAAGCCCGTCCAGACCCGCGCCTGCCGCGATCTGGATCAAGCCATCCTCGCCAGCACCGCGCCGCAATTGTTCCCCGGCTGCACGGGCGAGCATTTCTCCCGCCTCGCGGGGCAATGCCGCGACACGCTATGGGGCGGCGACTGCTATAATTACGCCCTCGTCGCGTCGGGCCATGTCGACATCGTGGTCGAAGCGGGCCTGAAGCTCTACGACATCGCGGCGCTCGTCCCGGTGGTCGAGGGCGCGGGCGGGCGCATGTGCGACTGGATGGGCGATCCGATCGAGGCTGGCAGCGACGGGCGGGTGATCGCGGTGGGCGACCCCGCGCGGGTGGACGACATCATCGAGGCCCTGGCGCAGGGGCATGAGGGCCACTGACCCCTCTCACTCGTGATGGCTGGTCACCTCTCGCACCGCCGCGTCGAACGCAGCGGCGGTCGGCTCGTCGAAACAGACGAACATGATGTGCCGGAAGGAATCGGGCGTCGCATGCAACTCCTCATGCACCGTCCGGGCAGCGATCATCGCGGCCTCTTCCTTCGGGAAGCCATGCGCGCCAGTCGAGATCGCGGGAAAGGCGAGCGAACGCAGGCCATGTTCCCGCGCCAGGTGGAAGACGGAACGATAGCAGG
>JASGDV010000121.1:0-2645 GCA_049841255.1 Sphingobium sp. | reverse complement strand
GTGGGGGCCGGTTGCGGCGCGGGCGCGGCGGCGCGGGGCGCTTCGGGCGCGGGAGCCGCTGCCGGGGCGGCCTTACGCGGTGCGGCGGCCTTCTTCGGCGCTTCGTTCGCCTTCACCGGGGAAGGGCGGGATTGCAGGCCCAGACGATGCGCCTTGCCGATCACCGCGTTGCGGCTGACGCCGCCCAGTTCTTCCGCGATCTGGCTGGCGGTCAGGCCCTTTTCCCACATAGACTTGAGCTGGTCGATGCGCTCGTCGGTCCAGGACAATGAAAAACTCCTCACATTCCAAGAATTGCGCCCTATATGGGGCGCGCAGGCGCGGGTTCAAATCCGCGTACAACATCCTTGCGGGTTATCCGCTCAGCCGATAGTCGATCCAGCCATGAACGACCAGTCCAAAATTGCACCCGCCGCCAGCGCCGCCCGGCCTTTCCACGAACCGGGCGAGATGGTGATCCGCAACGTCAACTGGGCGGGCACGCGTGCGCTCTATGCCAAGGAAGTGCGCCGCTTCATGAAGGTGCAGCTTCAGACGATCTGGGCGCCAGCGGTGACGACGCTGCTTTTCCTCGTGATCTTCACCATCGCGCTGGGCGGCGCGAACAGGCAGGTGCTGGGCGTGCCCTTCGCCGATTTCATCGCGCCCGGCCTCATCATCATGGGCATGATGAACAACGCCTTTGCGAACAGCAGCTTTTCGCTGCTGGTGGGCAAGATGCAGGGGACGCTGATCGATTTCCTGATGCCGCCGCTTTCCAGCGGAGAGCTGTTGCTGGCGCTGGTCGGCGCGGCCGTGACGCGGGCCTTTGCCGTGGGATTGGCGCTGTGGGGCGCGATGGCGCTGTGGCCGGGCGTGCATGTGACGCCCGCGCATCCCTGGGCGATATTGTGGTTCGGGCTGATGGGGTCGGCGCTCACCGCTTTCGCGGGCGTCCTGACATCGATCTGGGCGGAAAAGTTCGACCATTCCGCCGCCATCACCAATTTCGTGATCGGGCCTATGACGCTGCTGTCGGGCACCTTCTATTCGATCGACCGGCTGGCGCCCATGTTCCGGGCGATCAGTCATGCCAATCCCTTCTTCTACGCCATTTCCGGCTTCCGTTATGGCTTTGTCGCGGCGTCGGACGGCGATGTGATGGCGGGCAGCATCGTGTTGCTGGTCCTCAACCTCGCGCTGGGCCTGTTATGTTACGCGCTGCTTAAAAAGGGCTGGAAGCTCAAGGCGTAAAGGGCATGGTTACCTTTGTCTGCGAATGAACCGTTAAGGCAGACTAAGGGACGATGATGAAGGTTGCGCTGGTTTTCGGGACACGGCCCGAAGCGATCAAGCTGTTTCCGGTGATCCATGCGCTGAAGGCGCGGGCCCATGTGGACACGCGCGTCATCGTGACCGCGCAGCATCGCGGGCTGCTGGATCAGGTACTGGAAATTGCGGGCGTCGTGCCCGACGTCGACCTCGACGTGATGACGCCCAACCAGACGCTCGACGGGCTGACCGCGAAGCTGATCGTGGAGCTGGGCGCGGCTTTCGACGCCGAAAAGCCCGACCGCGTGGTCGTGCACGGCGACACGCTGACCACCATGGTGGCGAGCCTCGCCGCCTATTATCGCAAGATTCCGGTGGCCCATGTCGAGGCGGGCCTGCGGAGCGGGGACATCCATCATCCCTGGCCGGAGGAGGTGAACCGGCGCGTGGTGGCCTGCATCGCCGACATGAATTTCGCGCCCACGCAGGCGGCCGCCGACGCGTTGCTGCGCGAGAACCGGGACGCAAAAGGCATCCACGTCACGGGCAATACCGTGATCGACGCCCTGCTCGCCACGCGGGAACGGGTGGTGGCCAAGCCCTCGCTGGCGGCAGGGCTGGACGATCTGGCGGCGCGCTTCGCGGGCAAGCGGATTATCGCCGTCACCAGCCATCGGCGGGAGAATTTCGGCGGCGGCATGGAGGCGATCGCGCGTTCCATCGCCGACATCGCCGGGCGGCCCGATGTGGCGGTGATCTTCCCCGTGCACCCCAATCCCCATGTGCGGCCCGTCATGGATGCGGTGCTGGCGGACAGGGGCAATGTCGCGATGATCGAGCCGCTGGATTATCCGCATTTCGTGCGGTTGCTCGACATGTGCCATCTCGCGCTGACCGACAGCGGCGGCGTGCAGGAGGAAGCGCCTTCGCTGGGCAAGCCTGTGCTGGTGATGCGTGAGACGACCGAGCGGCCCGAAGGCGTCGCTGCGGGCACGGCGAAGCTGGTCGGCACGGACCGCGCCCGGATCGTGCGGGAAGTATCGGCGCTGCTGGATGACGAAGCTGCCTATGGCGCGATGGCGCGGGCGCATAATCCCTTCGGCGACGGCAAGGCGGCGGAGCGGATCGCGGACATCATCGCTGCGGAATAAGGCTGTCCCCCGCCCGCAAGGGAATGGAGCGGGGGACATATCCTATCTTGCTGTCGGGCAGAAAGGACTACCCGTCAGTAGCATGTTTTGAGTTGGAATGCATCCTCGAAGCGGATGACAACGATTAAATTATCTTCATCATCGCCAATATCGGTCCGGAGGCCCGTTACCGAAATCTTCAGCATTTTCCGGCACCAACGAAACTGAAAAATCACCGGCTTTTTCAGGATCGTTACATGCCCG
>JASGDV010000120.1:0-7540 GCA_049841255.1 Sphingobium sp. | reverse complement strand
GCTTTGCGGCGCAGCCATGGGGGCAGGGCGATCATGTGCCGATTGTCGCACGGCTTCAGAGGCGCGGCAATGTCACGCCTTGCTGCCCCATATATTTCCCGGCGCGGTCGGCATAGCTGACCTCGCACGGCTCATTGCCTTGCAGGAAGAGGAACTGGCACGCCCCTTCATTGGCGTAGATCTTCGCGGGCAGCGGCGTGGTGTTGGAGAATTCCAGCGTCACATGCCCCTCCCAGCCCGGCTCCAGCGGCGTGACGTTCACGATGATGCCGCACCGCGCATAGGTCGATTTGCCGAGGCAGATCACCAGCACGTCGCGCGGCACCCGGAAATATTCGACCGTGCGGGCCAGCGCGAAGCTGTTGGGCGGGATGATGCAGCAATCCGTCTTGCGGTCGACGAAGCTGTTCGACGCGAAATCCTTGGGGTCGACCACCGCGCTGTCGACATTGGTGAAGATCTTGAACTCGTCCGCCACCCGCGCGTCATAGCCGTAGGAGGAAAGGCCGTAGCTGATGCACCCGTCCCGCCGCTGGCTCTCCACGAAAGGCTCGATCATGCCCTGGTTCAGGGCCTGCTCGCGAATCCATTTGTCCGACAGGATGGCCATTGGTCCTCAGCTTTTCTTCTTTGTGACGCCCAGATCCATGGGACCGAAGGCAAAAGGTAGCAGCGCCGCGACGCGATGCTCGATCAGCGTTTCGCCGCGCGCCCCCGCGCAATAGACGGCAAGGGCGCGGCCTGCAATCTGCTCCGCCTCGTGCAACACCTGACGGCACCGGCCGCAGGGGGTGACGACGCTTTCGTCCGCGCCGCCCGCCACCGCGATCGCTTCGACATCCGCGAGCCGTCCCTGCGCGTTGACCGTCGCCAGCGCCACCGTCTCGGCGCAGAGCGACAGGCCATAGCTCGCATTCTCGAAATTCGCGCCAGTCACGACCGTGCCGTCGGTCAGCCGCACCGCCGCGCCCACGGCAAAGCCGCTATAGGGCGCATGGGCGTTCGCCATCGCTTCCCGCGCCGCCTCCACGAGAGCCGCGACCGAAGCATCCGTCCTTGTCATGGGGCCACCACATTCCACCGCACGGGACCGTCCATCCCCTCGATACGCCGCAGATTGCTCGCCGTCCACATCACCCAGGGGCGCGTCGCATAGTCGGGCGGAAAGAAATTCCCGTCCAGCCACAGCGTCCGGTTGATTCCCGATCCGATATCATATTCCGCGTCGAACGCTTTGGTCACGTTGAGCAGCACCGGCTTTCCCGAATGGCTTTCCACCAGATTGATGAGCGTGTTGAGTTCCGACAGCACCTTGTCCCGTCCCGGCCGTGCCGTGCAGGCGGGATCGAACGCCAGCCGGATCACCGGAGGCAGCGCGGCGGTGTCGCGCGGCACCGTGGTGATGAAGGGCGTCGCCTGCTCATAGGCGCGGCGGCACAGGCCAAATTCCAGCGTCGCGCCATAGCGCATCCCTACCTTGCGCGCTTCCGCCCAGTTGGCGCTGAAGGCGGGATCGCGCTGGCCCCAGCCGTTCGCCGCGCGGATATAGGCGAAGTCCGTCCCCTGCGCCGCCAACGTGCCCCAGTCGACCGGCCCGTTGCCCGCGTCCACCGACACGCCCTGCACGGGATAATGTTTGCGGTCCGGCGCCCATCCGCGCGCGAACAGTCCCAGCGCCGCCACCAGCGCCGCGCTGACCGCCAGCGCGAGCAGGACGCGCGCCAGCCATTGCCGCGAAGTCATCCCCCTGATCGTCCCTACCCCTTGATATGCAACACGCAGATCAGCGTGAACAGCCGCCGCGCGGTGTCGAAATCCACCCCGATCTTGCCGTCCAGCCGCTCCATCAGCATTTCCGCCGCCTGATTGTGGATGCCGCGCCGGGCCATGTCCACTGTCTCGATCTGTTGGGGGGAAGCGTTGCTGATCGCCTGATAATAGCTGTCGCAAATGGCGAAATATTCGCGGATCGGCCTGCGGAACCGGCCAAGACCCAGGATCACGGCCTCCAGCGGCTTGTCGTCCTCGCGATGGATTTCGATGACCAGCCGCCCTTCCTCGACGCGCAGCAGCACCTTGTAGGGACCGGCATAGCCGTCCTCATGCACGCGCTGCGGCGCGAAATGATTGGCTTCCAGCAGGTCGAAGATCGCGATGCGCCGTTCCTGTTCGACGTCGGCGTTGCGCCACAGGATCGTGCGCTCGTCGAGCTTTATGTCTATGATACGCGGATCGGCCATGGTGCAGACTATCGTCAGTGCGGCGAGAGGTGGCGAAATGCAAGCGGGACTTATCCACAGATCGTTTCGAACTGGCATCTTGCGCGCGCGCCGCCGTGGCGCGATGAGGGGCTTATGGTTGAACTGGTGAAGTTGAACGCCGCCCCGGACGCGGGCGGCCCCGAACTGCCGCGCAATGTGGAGGCGGAGGCGGCGCTGCTGGGCGCGCTGATGATCGACAACCGCATTGCCGAGGATATCCAGCTCAAACTGAAGGCCGAACATTTCTTCGAGCCGCTCCATGGCCGCATCTACGAAGCGGTGATGAAGCTGGTCGAGCGCGACATGGTGGCCAACCCGGTGACGCTCAAGCCCATGCTGGATCAGGACCCGGCGCTCAAGGAACTGGGCGGTGCGGGCTATCTGGCGCAACTCACCGGCAATGGCGCGGCCTTGCTGGGCGCGCGCGACTTCGCGCAGCAGATTTACGATCTCGCGCTATTGCGGCAACTTGTGAATGTCGGCCGAGAACTGGTTGAAAATGCGTTGGATACGAGCGAGGACGTCAATCCGCGCGAGCAGATCGAACAGGCCGAAGTCTCCCTTTACAAGGTATCGGAAGGGGAGGGCGAGGTCGGCTCCGTCAAGTCCTTCTCCGCCGCCACCACCATGGCTGTGCAAGTGGCTGAACGCGCGCTCAACAGCGGCGGCCATGTGTCGGGCATCACCACCGGCATCAACAGCCTCAACGAGAAGATCGGCGGCCTTCACAATTCCGACCTCATGATCCTGGCGGGCCGTCCGGGCATGGGCAAGACCTCGCTGGCCACCAACATCGCTTATAACGCCGCGTCCCGGTGGCTGCGCGACAATGCGGATGGCATCCCGCCGGAAAAGAATATGGGCGCGAAGACCGCCTTCTTCAGTCTCGAAATGTCCGCCGATCAGCTCGCGACCCGCGTCCTGGCCGAGCAGTCGGGCATCAGCGGCGAGGCGCTCCGCATGGGCAAGATCAGCCGCGCGGACTTCCAGAACCTCTCCCGCGCCGCGCGCGAGTTGCAGGAACTGCCGCTCTTCATCGACGACACGCCGGGCCTCACCATCGCGGCGCTGCGCACCCGCGCCCGCCGGTTGAAGCGCCGTCATGACATCGGCCTCGTCGTAGTCGACTATCTCCAACTGTTGCAGGGCACGGGGAAGGGCGACAACCGCGTCAACGAAATTTCCGAAATCTCCCGTGGCCTGAAGACCTTGGCGAAGGAGCTGAACGTCCCCGTGTTGGCTCTGTCCCAGCTCAGCCGCGCCGTCGAACAACGGGAGGACAAGCGCCCGCAGCTATCGGACCTGCGCGAATCCGGCTCGATCGAACAGGACGCCGACATGGTCTGGTTCGTCTTTCGCGAGGATTATTACGTCGCCGCCAAGGAGCCGGGGAACAAGGAAAGCGCCGAGCATATGGAATGGGCGCAGGAGATGGAGCGCATCTACGGCCTTGCCGAAGTGATCGTCGCCAAGCAACGCCACGGCTCTACCGGCCGCATCCGCATGAAGTTTGACGCCAAGATCACCCGCTTCTCCGACCTGGCGGAAGGAAGCTATCTGGAGGATTACGAATAGGGCGGGGTTGCGGTTAATTCTCAGACATACATACGAGAACCGTTCGGTCTGAGCTTGTGGAATCCCTCAATTGAGCGGATCGATCTCTCCAATGGGGTTGGCCGCACTCTTCGCCTTTATTCAGAGCGAAGGGAGGTAGGAGAAGCGAGGATCCGCTTCCCGACCACTCCCGCCATCTACCCCCGGATCAACGGCGTCAGCACCATCACCAGCCCCACAAGACTGACCGCGAAGGCCAATGTCCGCACGACCGGCACGCCCATGCCGTAAAGCGGCAGATAAACCACCCGCGCCGCCAGCCAGATCCAGCCGCCCAGTGCCGTCCATTCGCTCGTCCGCCCCGCGACCACCACGCCGATCAGCGCGGCGATGGCGATGGGGAAGGTTTCCTGAAAATTGGCCTGCGCCCGTACCAGCCGTCCGGCGATGGGCCGCAGCGGCGGCAAATTCTCATCCCGCGCGCCCATGTTCCATTGGGCGCCATATTGTCTGGTCTTGAGGTGCGCCGCCGCGAAGATGTGCACCAGCAGCAATACCGCGCCCCAAGCCAGAATCTTGAGTTCAACCGGCATGACCCTCTCCTTTCAGCGTAGGGTCATTCTAACCTTTTGTGGGAAAAGGGAAAGCCTTCCTCCGTGCAGGTTGAAATCAGAATACGGGCTGATTGGCCGGATCGTCGGGATCGCCGACCGGCGTCACCGCCGAAACAGGCGAATGGATGCCGCATTCCACCTTGTCCCACCCGCGCCAGCGGCCCGCGCGCGGGTCTTCGCCCGGCAGCACCTTGGACGTGCATGGCTCGCAGCCGATGGAGAGATAACCCTGCGCCTCCAGCGGATGCCGGGGCAGGTCATGTTCGGCGAAATAGGCTTCCAGATCGGCCTTGGTCCAGTCGCCCAGCGGGTTGAGCTTCAGCCGCCCGTCCTCCACCTCGAAGCGGGGCAGGTTCTGCCGCGTCACCGACTGGAACGCCTTGCGCCCGGAAATCCAGGCATCGAGGCCGTCCTTCGCGCGCGCCATCGGCTCGACCTTGCGGATTTCGCAGCAGCCGTCCGGGTCATAGGACCAGCGCAGCCCCGTCTCATCCTTCGCCGCGATTACGTCCGCCTTGGGCGCGACGACGCGGCTGTCGGTGAAACCGAAGGCGTCGATCAGCGTGTCGCGATAGTCCAGCGTCTCGCCAAACATCTTGAGCGTGTCGACGAAGATCACCGGCACGTTGCGATCCGCCTGCGCCACCAGATGCAGCAGCACCGCGCTTTCCGTGCCGAAGGAGGAGACGACCGCCACATTCCCGGCCAGCCCCTCGGCAAAGACGGTCCGCAGCATCGTTATCGTATCGACGCCCTCGAACCGCGCATTCAGCGCATCCGCATCCGCCTGGGTGAAGGCGGGGCGGGCGTCGATCAGGTCGATTTCACGGGCGGCTTTAGCCATTCACACTCTCCGGGTGCCGTTTCGCCCAGACGGGGCGGCGGCCATCGACGGTTTTTTGATACACGTCGGCATAACGATTGAGCGCGCGTTCGACCGCGGCGTCGTCCAGCGCCTTGTCGGGGCGGAAGCTGTCGAAGCCGCATCGGCGCATGGGCACGATCTGGTCCACCAGCACGTCGCCCACGGCGCGCAATTCACCCACATAGCCGTTTTCGCGCAGGATGCGCGCCGCCGAATAGCCGCGCCCGTCGGTATAGGCGGGGAAGTTCACCTCCACCAGCGACAGCCGGTCGAGATAGGGCAGCAATTCCCGCGCATCCTCGCCCGCTTCGATGCGGACGGCGGTGGAGTTGGACTGGCCGGTGAAGGATTCGACCGTCACGGCGGGTTCCTGCGCGGCGTCGCCGTCGCGGAAGGTCAGGAACTCAACCATAGATCGCCTCCTTGAAGGGCTTCATGCCGATGCGGCGATAGGTGTCGAGGAAGCGTTCGCCCTGCTCGCGTTCCGCCAGATAGATGTCCGTGACCTTCTCGATCGCGTCCACCACGCCGTCCTCGGAAAAGCCGGGGCCGGTGATCTGGCCCAGCGACGCGTCCTCCGCGCCCGATCCGCCGAGCAGGAGCTGGAAATTCTCCACGCCCTTCCGGTCCACGCCAAGGATGCCGATATGGCCTGCATGGTGGTGGCCGCAGGCGTTGATGCAGCCGGAAATCTTGAGCTTCAACTCGCCCAGATCCTTCTGCCGGTCCATGCTCGCGAAACGCTGCGAAATCTTCTGCGCCAGCGGGATGGAGCGCGCATTGGCAAGGCTGCAATAATCGAGGCCGGGGCAGGCGATGATGTCGCCGATCAGGTCCAGATTGGCCTCCGCCAGTCCCGCTTCGTCCAGCTTCTGCCAGATGGCGTAAAGGTCCGCCTTCTTCACCTGCGGCAGGACGAGGTTCTGGGCGTGGGTGACGCGCAGTTCGTCGAGCGAATAGCGTTCGGCCAGATCCGCCACCAGATCGATCTGGTCGGCCGAAGCGTCGCCGGGGATGCCGCCCACAGGCTTCAGGCTGATGTTGACGATGGCATAGCCGGATTGCTTGTGATCGACGACCTGCCGCTCGACCCACAGCGCGAAGGCCGGGTCGCTGCGGTCGATCGCGTCGCTCAATCCCTGCTCATAGGCCGGGTTGGCGAAAAAGGGGCGGATGCGGTCCAGTTCCTCGCGGGGCGGGTTCAGCCCCAGCGTCTTCATATGGGCGAACTCTTCCTCGACCTGCCGCTTATATTCCTCGACGCCCAGTTCGTGGACCAGGATCTTGATCCGCGCCTTGAACTTGTTGTCGCGGCGGCCATAGCGGTTATAGACGCGCAGGCAGGCTTCCAGATAAGACACGATCTCATCTTCGGGCACGAAGTCCCTGATTTGCGGTCCGACCATCGGCGTCCGACCCATGCCGCCGCCGGCATAGACCTCTGCGCCGATCTCGTCGCCGCGCTTCACCAGCTTGATGCCGATGTCGTGCAGGCGCATCGCCGCGCGGTCCTCTTCCGACGCGATCACGCAGATTTTGAACTTGCGCGGCAGGTAGGTGAATTCCGGGTGGAAGGTCGACCATTGCCGCAGCAGTTCGGCCCAGGGACGGGGGTCCGTCACCTCGTCGGCGGCGACGCCCGCATATTGATCCGAAGAGATGTTGCGGATGCAATTGCCGCTGGTCTGGATGGCATGCATCTCCACCGTCGCCAGTTCGGCAAGGATGTCGGGCGCGTCGGCCAGCTTGATCCAGTTATACTGGATATTCGTGCGCGTCGTGAAATGGCCGTAGCCCCGATCATATTTGCGCGCGATCTCGCCCAGCTTGCGCATCTGCCTGCCCGACAGCGTGCCATAGGGGATGGCGACGCGCAGCATATAGGCGTGAAGCTGGAGATAGAGGCCGTTCATCAGCCGCAGGGGCTTGAACTGATCCTCGGTCAGGTGGCCGACAAGGCGGCGCTGCACCTGATCGCGGAACTCCTCGACGCGGGCGTCGACGATGGACTGGTCGTAGCTGTCGTAACGATACATGGTTCAGATCACCCAGTTGCCGGCGTCGGCGTCATGCGGTTTCAGCGTCAGGTCGGGGCGCACCGTCGGTCCCAGCGCGCGGATGCGGTCCTTGATATGGGCGGGGCGCACGCCTTCGTCGGTCACGGTCGCGTCGATCACATAGGCGCCCACGACGCGCTGCGCGGCTTCCTCGGAGCGGGCGAGGTCTTCGCCCTTCTCGCTCACATC
>JASGDV010000119.1:0-4315 GCA_049841255.1 Sphingobium sp. | reverse complement strand
CAGCGGTAGAGCACACCCTTCACACGGGTGGGGTCACAGGTTCAATCCCTGTCGCGCCCACCATGGCCTTCCCGCCATGGCTGGACATATTATTTCCCGGCATTGATCTTTTCGTCCAAGCCGCGCTAAGCCAGCGCCACGACAAGGCGTTTCCGCACAGCGCAGGCGCGAAAGGATGACGATGCCCTCCAAACTCCGCAAATCGACCGCGCTGCTGGCTGCCCTGGCCACCCCTTCCCTCCCCGCCATGGCGCAGGAAAAGCTGACGCTGGAGCGCGTCTTCGCCAGCCCCGACCTTTCCGGCCCCCAGCCCCGCGCGCTGAAGCTCTCGCCGGACGGCACACTCGTCACCCTGCTGAAACCTCGCGCGGATGAGAAGGATCGCCTCGACCTCTGGGCCATCGACACCGCGACCGGGGCGCAGCGGATGCTGGTCGATTCGAAGAAGACCGGCAGCGGCGCGGAACTCTCCGAAGCCGAAAAGATGCAGCGCGAACGCGACCGCTCCGTCGCCGGCAGCACCGGCATCGCCACCTATGACTGGTCGCCCGACGGCAAGCATATCCTGGTCCCGGTAGACGGCGACCTCTACCTCGCCGCGCTCGACGGCAAGGTCACCCGCCTCACGGCGTCACCGGAAGGCGAACTCAACGGCGTCGTCAGCCCGAAAGGCGCCTATGTCTCCTATGTCCGCGACGGCAATTTCTTCGTCCAGCCCATCGACGGCGAAGCCCGCCAGCTCACCACCGACGCCAGCGACACGCTGAGCTGGGGCGTCGCCGAATTCGTCGCGCAGGAGGAAATGGACCGCCGCACCGGCTATTGGTGGTCGCCCGACGATGCGCTCATCGCCGTCGCCCGCGTCGATGAAAGCCCGGTCGGCACCGTCACCCGCACCGCTATCGGTGGCGAGGGCACGAAGGTCTACCAGCAACGCTACCCTGCCGCTGGCACGCCCAACGCCCTCGTCGACCTCTATGTCATGAAAGCGGACGGCAGCGCCCGCACGAAGGTCGACCTTGGCCCAGAAACCGACATCTACCTCGCCCGCATCGACTGGTCGAAGGACGGCAAGACCCTCTACGTCCAGCGCGAGAGCCGCGACCAGAAGCGCCTCGACCTCCTCGCCGTCGATCCCGCCACCGGCAAGGCGAAGGTTATCCTGACCGAAACCGCGAAAAGCTGGATCAACCTCAGCAACAATTTCAAGCCATTGAGCGACGGCAGCTTCCTCTGGTGGTCGGAAAAGACCGGCCACGGCCATCTCTATCATGTCCGGAACGGCAAATGGACGCCCCTCACCAGCGGCAATTGGGAAGTCCGCGACATCGTCGGCGTCGATGAGGCCAGATCCCTCGTCTATTTCACCGCCAACCGCGAAACCCCGCTGGAACAGCAACTCTACGCCGCCCCCCTCGCCAAGGCCGGGCCGCTCAGGCAACTCACCCAGAACGGCTGGTGGAACGACGCCGTGATGGACGGCAAGGCAACCCGTATCGTCATATCCCGCAGCAACACCGACCAGCCCAAACAGGTCTACCTTGCCGACACGAACGGCAGGCAACTTCAATGGCTGGAAGAGAATGCGATCCGGGGCGACCACCCCTACGCCCCCTATCTCGCCGCCCACGCGAAGACCCGCTTCTCGACCCTCAAAGCCGCCGACGGCACTATCCTCCACGCCCGCATCATGACGCCACCGTTGGAGCCGGGCAGACGCTACCCCGTCTTCATGCTTCACTATGGCGGCCCCGGCGGCGGCCGTCAGGTCACGAACCAGTGGGGCGGCCCCATCTATCAATATCTGGTGAGCAAGGGCTGGACCGTCTTCGCCATCGACAATCGCGGCACGCCCGACCGGGGCAAGGCGTTCGAGGACCCTATCTACCGCGCCATGGGCACCGTCGAGGTCGACGACCAGCTCAAAGGCGTCGAATGGCTGAAAAGCCAACCCTATGTCGACCCGCAACGCATCGCCACTTACGGCTGGTCCTATGGCGGCTACATGTCGCTCAAGTTGCTCGAAAAGGCCCCCGGCACCTTCTCTGCCGCCATCGCGGGCGCGCCTGTCACCAAATGGGAGCTTTACGACACCCATTACACCGAACGCTATCTCGGCAAGCCGCAGGACAAGCCCAGCGCCTATCCCGCCTCCGGCGCGGTGGATGATGCGGTGAAGATCAAGGACCCGCTCCTCCTCATCCACGGCATGTCCGACGATAATGTCGTGTTCGACAACGCCACCGCCGTCATGGCGAAGATGCAGGGCGCGGCCGTCCCCTTCGAGATGATGGCCTATCCCGGCCAGACCCATCGCGTCGGCGGCCCCGGCATCTCCGTCCATCTGTGGCGCACCATAGAGGATTTCCTCGACCGCCACGGCACGGGACCAGCCGAAGAAAGCGCGGCTTCCACCCCATAAACCGCTTCCCGCTGGACAATTGCCGCCACGGCGCTATGCCGCCCACTCCCGCAATTTATGCATTGAGTGGAGTTTCGAGTCATGGGTTACAAGGTCGTCGTCGTTGGTGCCACGGGCAATGTGGGCCGCGAGATGCTGACCATTCTCGCCGAGCGCGAGTTCCCGATTGACGAGATCGCGGCGGTCGCCTCGCCCCGGTCGCAGGGCACCGAAATCGACTTCGGTGAAACCGGCAAGACGCTCAAATGCAAGAATATCGAGCATTTCGACTTCACCGGATGGGACATCGCCCTGTTCGCGGCCGGTTCCGGCCCAACGGCGGAATATGCGCCCAAGGCGGCGGCGGCGGGCTGTGTCGTGATCGACAATTCGTCGCTCTACCGCATGGACCCGGACGTGCCCCTGATCGTGCCCGAAGTGAACCCGGACGCCATCGACGGCTACAAGAAGAAGAACATCATCGCCAACCCCAACTGCTCGACCGCGCAGATGGTGGTCGCCTTGAAGCCCCTGCATGACGCCGCGACGATCAAGCGCGTCGTCGTCGCCACCTATCAATCGGTGTCGGGCGCGGGCAAGGTCGGCATGGACGAGCTGTTCGAACAGTCGCGCAACATCTTCGTCGGCGATCCCGCCGAGCCCAAGAAGTTCACCAAGCAGATCGCCTTCAACGTGATCCCGCATATCGACGTCTTCCTGGACGATGGTTCTACCAAGGAAGAGTGGAAGATGGTCGCGGAAACCAAGAAGATCCTCGATCCGAAGATCAAGCTCACGGCGACCTGCGTCCGCGTCCCCGTCTTTGTCGGCCACTCCGAAGCGTTGAACATCGAGTTCGAGAAGGAAATCTCCGCCAAGGAAGCGCAGGACATCCTGCGCGAAGCCCCCGGCGTGATGCTGGTCGACAAGCGCGAGGACGGCGGATACGTCACCCCCATCGAATGCGTGGGCGACTACGCCACCTTCATCAGCCGCGTTCGTGAGGATTCGACGGTCGACAACGGCCTCTCGCTCTGGTGCGTCAGCGACAATCTCCGCAAGGGCGCGGCGCTGAACGCCGTGCAGATCGCCGAACTGCTGGGCCGCCGTCACCTGAAAAAGGGCTGAGGGCTCTTCATGATCCCCGGCGCTGCCGTCTGGAAAGCTCTTCCAAACCGGCAGCGCTGGATGATCCTCCTGTTGCTGGCGGCGGTGACGCTCGCCAACGTCGCGCAGCCCTATCCCGACCTCGCGCCGTTACAGCACGGCCCCACGGTTGTGCTTCTCCTCGCCGCGCCATGGCTGCTGCGCCGCTGGCCGCTCTCGGACAGCGCCGTCACCTGCATGGCCCTCTTCCTACTCCTCCATACGCTCGGCGCGCGCTACATCTATTCCTACGTCCCCTATGACGACTGGAGCCGCGCCCTGTTCGGCACGGACATCTCCACCGCCTTCGACCTGCGCCGCAACGGCTATGACCGGCTGGTCCATTTCGCTTTCGGCGCGCTCCTCACCTGCCCTTTCGCGGAAATCGCGCGCCGCCATGGCGGCATGGGAAAGACGGCCGGCCTCCTCTTCGCCTTCGCCGCCATCGGTCTTGGCAGCGCGCTATACGAAATCTTCGAATGGCTCCTGACCATCGTCGCGGCGGGCGAAACGGCGGACTATTATAACGGCCAGCAGGGCGATGTCTGGGCCCCCCAAAAGGACATGGCCGCCGCCCAGATCGGCAGCGCAGCGGCTCTCTGCATCCTCCTTTTCCGCCGATAGTCACTCAAGCCCACGATCTTGCGATGGCGGATTTCGGCCAAGAGCGGACATTTGCTTTCCCTTCTCCCCTTGGGGAGAAGGATACGAAGCCTTGCCTCACGAAGTGAGGTTAGGCGCAGTTGGATGAGGGGGTGGGGGCGAAGT
>JASGDV010000118.1:0-2949 GCA_049841255.1 Sphingobium sp. | reverse complement strand
CTTCGAGAATGTGGATATGTTTGGGCGTCTTGACCGATCCCAGAAGCTCCTTGCAACGGTTGAGGATTTGCTCCTCCGTCACATCATGACCGGCGCGAACCTCTATCGAAGCCTCCAGGCGTTCACCCCAATAATCGTCGGGCACGCCGAACGCGACGACTTCGGAAACGGCCGGATGTCCCGCTATGACGGCTTCCACGTCGGACGGATAGACGTTGAAGCCGCCCGTGATGACGACGTCGCGGATGCGATCCTTGACATAGAGGAAGCCCTGCTCATCGAACAGGCCGACATCGCCGGTATGCAGCCAGCCGTCGCGGATGGTTTTGGCGGTTTCTTCCGGCATATCGCGATAGCCCTCCATCAGGAGGTCGCCCCGCGCGCAGATTTCTCCCATCTCATTAGGGCCGAGCCTCCTCCCCTCCTCATCGAGGATCGCGACTTCGGCAAGCGGACCGGCCCTGCCTACCGATGCAATATGAGCGTCCCGCATCTCCGCCGCCCGCCCGAAAGCCAGGATCATAGGCGCTTCCGTCTGCCCATAGATCACTTCGACAACCGGGCCGAAGACCTGCCGCGCTTCCTCCAGCCGAACCACGGACGCCGCCGCGCCGCCCCAGATCAGGTGAACGAGCGATGACATATTGCGCGGATGAGCCTTCTGCTCGTCAATCAGCTTGTACAGCAGCGTGGGAGGCAGCCATGTTGTCGTAATCCGCTCCCTTTCGATCAAATCCAGCAGGTTCGCCGGACTGGCGTCTGCGGTCAGCACCACGCAACCGCCGCGGGAGAGGATGGGCAGGAGAAGCGCGCCCGCGCCGTGCGTCATCGGTGCGGCGCAGAGAAATCGGTCGGTCGCCTGAAGCTCGAACGCGATGACCATGCTCGCGACCACCGTGTTGATGCAGCGGAAGGATTGCAGAACGCCCTTGGGCTTTCCCGAGGATCCGCCGGTGAACTTGATGCCGTTGACGTCTTCCAGCCTCGCGGTCCATTGCGGCCGCTGACCGACGTGGCGACGTTCATGCTCCGCGATCGAGCGCGGGTCACTTTCCAGGCCATCCGCGACCATCAGGGCGGCTTGCCCTGCGGAAATCTTGTCCAGATAAATCTGATGCACGATGATGACGTCAGGTTCGGCGAAAGCGATCTGGGCATCGAGTTCAGCCTTGGCGTTGCGGCCATTGAGCGGCACCACCACGCCGCCGGTCGCATGGATGGCCATCACCGCCACCAGCATCTCGATATTGTTCGGTCCCAATATGGCGACGGTGGGACGTTCCTTGCCCGTCACCGATTGCAGCGCGCAGCCAAGCGCATCGCTGCGCGCCACCAGCGCGCTATAGGTGCAACTCCGCTCGCCATCCACGGCGGCGGCAGCGTCCGGATGAACCAGCGCGGCGTGTCTCAGGAAATCGATCGGAAACATCCTGGCTCCCTTGAATTGGCAGACCTGTTTCAGGTCGCGGCATAGTCCGGATCGTCAAGCTCAGGCGCCACCGACTCCGGCAGGCCAAGCTCGAATGTATTGAGCGTGAAAGAGGCAATGCAATAATAGCCAAGCAAGGTGACAAGCTCGACCAGCCCCTGCTCGCCCAGCAGTTCCTTCGCTCGTTCATAAAGTTCGGTTGGCACCCGCGAGCGGTCCAGCAGCGCCATCGAAACCTCGTAGACGACGCGTTGCTTCGCATCTTCAAATGCGGGCGTGCGCCGGGCCGCTATGTCTTCGGCGATTGCAGGGTCCAGGCCGGCCTGAAGCGCGTAAGCCTTGTGGGCTTTCCATTGCACATGCGCGGTCCAGTGTCGGGCGCAGACGATGATGGCCAGTTCCAGCAAAGATTGAGGCAGGGTCGTGTCGTAACGCAGCAATTCTCCCAGCTTCTGCGTGCGACGCGCCAGTTCCGGATTGCGCAGCCATGCGATCATGGGCGCGGGCACCTTGCCGCGCTTTCCCGCAACCACCTCGTCGCGCGCTTCCTTCTGCTGCGGCGTCAATTCCTCTTCCGGCGGCATCATCAGACGGGCCATGATCTGCTCCTTTCGCGCAAGCCGATCCCGGAGCCTAACGAGCCGCCGTCACGCCGCCGTCCACGACCAGATGCGTTCCGGTGATATATTTGGCTTCGTCGCTGGCAAGGAACAGCACCGCATTGGCGACATCCCAGGCATCGCCCATATGGCCCATGGGAACGCTGGCATTGCGTTTCGCGATCAGCGCCGCCGCATCCGTTTCCCCAAGCTGCCCGGTAAGGCGGGATTCCACCAGCGGCGTATGCATGATGCCCACGACCACGGTATTTACCCGCACGCCCTTCTTCACATAAGCGATGGCCGTCGAGCGGCTGAACGACATGATGCCGGCCTTGGCCGCCGCATAGGCCACATGGACCCGCCCCCCGACCTGGGAACTCATATGGGCGATGCTCGACACATTGACGATCGCCCCGCCCTTTCCTTCCGCCTCGAACTGTCGCTGCATGACAGGCAGAACATATTTGCACCCGAAAAAGGCGGTTTTGAGGTTCATGTTCATCTGGCGGTCCCAGACCTCCTCGGTCATCGACACGGGATCGCCGGGCGCGCTGCCGCCGATATTGTTGACGAGGATGTCGATGCGGCCGAAATATCCAAGACAGGTATCGACGGCCGATTCCACCTGCTCCGTCAACGTCATGTCGGCCACCGCGCAGTCCCAGCGGTCGCCAAGGCCTTCCTGCTCCATGGCCTGCGTCGTGCCTGCCAGCGCGTCGGCATTGAGGTCCGTGCCAAAGACCTTGGCTCCCTGCCTTGCAAGCAGCACGGCGGTGGCGCGGCCATTGCCCCAGCCTTCTCCATTGGAGCCCGCCCCGGCAACGAAAGCCACCTTCCCCTTCAAATCCAGCATCGCTCTTACCTTGTCATTTTCATGAAGTCGGATGTCACCTGATTCTCAATTGAGCAGGCCCAGCG
>JASGDV010000117.1:0-15850 GCA_049841255.1 Sphingobium sp. | reverse complement strand
TTTCGGGCCGATGCTGGCGGCGGTGCTGCTGGCGCTGGGCGGCCTCATGGTGTTCGACGATCCGTGGTGGGCGCTGCTGCCCGCCGCCTTGCAGATCGGTTTCCATCTGGTCGAGGCCAATGCGGTGACGCCGATGATCCTGGGACGGCGGCTGACCATGAATCCGCTGCTGATTCTGGTGTCGCTCGCCTTTTGGGGATGGGTGTGGGGGACGCCCGGCGCGCTGCTGGCGGTGCCGCTGCTCATCATCATCCAGACCGTCGTTTCGGCGGCGGGAACCCCGGATATTGCCGGTTTCCTGTTCGAGCGCGGGACACTGGTGGTGTCCCCGCGCAAAGAAAATGACGAGAAAGAAGAAAGTCCCGTTACGGACGGTTGACAGGCGAAGCGCGCCCGCATAGATGCCCGCCCACACCAAACGCGGGTGTAGCTCAGTTGGTTAGAGCGCCGGCCTGTCACGCCGGAGGTCGCGGGTTCGAGCCCCGTCACTCGCGCCATCTTTCACGCAAGGATGGCCACTGGTTTTGACCGGATTTCCCGCTTCATCGCCAGGAGAAATGGGCCGACGCCATAGCATCGGCCCGATGCATTTCCTTACAGATTGTCGCCGACGACCGGCGCTTTTTCCTCTTCCGCCAGCCAGCGATAGACGCCGCCCGCGATCAGCGCGCCGATGATGGGCGCGACCCAGAACAGCCAGAGCTGTTGCAGGGCAAGGCCGCCGACCAGCAGCGCCGGACCGGTGCTGCGCGCCGGATTGACCGACGTGTTGGTGACGGGAATGCTGATGAGGTGGATCAGCGTCAGCGAAAGGCCGATGGCGATGGGCGCGAAGCCCGCCGGGGCGCGATGGTCGGTCGATCCCAATATGACCGCCAGAAAGCCGAAGGTCAGCACGACTTCGATCGCGAAACCCGATGACAGCACATAGCCGCCCGGCGAATTGGCGCCATAGCCGTTGACCGCAAGGCCGTTGCCCATCAGCACGAAGTCCGGCTCACCGCTGGCGATGTAGAGCAGCAGAGCGGCGGCGATCACCGCGCCCACCAGTTGGGCGACGATATAGGGCGCGATGTCCCGCACGGGAAAGCGGCCGCCCGCCCACAGGCCGATGGTCACGGCGGGATTGAGGTGGCATCCCGATATATGGCCGATGGAATAGGCCATGGTCAGCACCGTCAGCCCGAATGCCAGGGCGACCCCCAGCAGGCCGATGCCCACATCGGGAAAGGCCGCCGCCAGCACCGCGCTGCCGCATCCGCCGAAAACAAGCCAGAACGTGCCGAACGTCTCTGCAAACAATCTCTTGCTCATTGGCACCATCATGTCCTCCTGTTGCGCTATGCCACCGTCATGAATTGTCGCAGCGGGGTGGCTCCGCCCGGAAAGCGGGAGAAAGGCGCATGGGGAGAGGGCGCGCCGACTTGGGCGCGGCCGGATGGCAATGACGGGCAAATGGACATGCCTTCGCCTCCCCCAAATACGAGAGCGCGGCCTCCGTTCCTGACGGTCGTCCGTTACGCCCCCTTAACGGCTTGGGAGATAACCTGAAAAAGAATCGCTGTCACGGCTTATCCGCGCCGCCAGCGTCCGGTCTCCATCCAGGCGAGCAGGCGCTTCAGGGGCAGGACCCATATCCAGATGAGTCCAAGGAAGATATAGACCGGCACCTGAACGATCATCGGCAGCCGTCCGATCAGGCCTGAAAGGCTGCCCACCAGCACCGCCCAGAGCAGGATGAGGCCAAGGATGATGAACATGCCCGCGGGCTTGCGCCAGCTTGGTTCATAATGCTTCACGGCTCATTCCCCTCGATCAGTTCGACTTCGGTCATTATCATGTGCAGCGGCAGATCCCACGGATCGGCCGGGATCATGTCCTGCTCCTGCGCCGACCATGCCAGTCCGATGCGCAGCGCGTCCGGATGGCGCGCGAAGGCCCGGTCATAATAGCCGCCGCCCTGTCCCATCCGGTTCATCGCCCGGTCGAAGCCCAGCAATGGCGCGATGATGGCGTCGGGGCTGACCGGACCTTCGCCCCGTTCGGGATGGCGGGTGCCGAAAGGACCGGGGAGCAGCGGCGCGTCGGGATGCCAGGGCAGGAACTCCATGCTCCCCATCCGGTCGATGACGCGGGGGAGGGCGACGGTCTTGCCCATGTCGATCAGTTTCGGGGCGAGGCGCTGGGCGGGCGCTTCATCCTCGATTCCGATATAAAGCGCCACCGTCCGAGTACCTTCCAGCCGCCTTGCCAGCGGAGAGGGCAGCACCTTGAACGCCAGCCGGTGCGCCAGCGGGTCCAGCCCCGCCATGAAGGCGCGCCGCCGCTGCCGCGCGAGGATGCGCAGGGCGGCCTTGTCCGATATGTCGCCGGGATCGTCGCTCATGGCAAAGCCCTTTGCGTCAGGGCGCGGTCGAAGGGAAGGGGTGACGGGACCGCCTCGGCCGTTTGCTGGAAAATCCTCTGACGCCTCAACGTCAGGTGGGGACCATGTAGATCGGGCCAGGGCCCGCCCAGGGACAGCCCCCGTGGATGTGATTATCGCCTCAGGGATGTTCGCTAAAGCTCGTACCAGGCAGTGCCCGTCGCATCCCTATCTAGGCGTCCGCGACCGGACCGGCAAGCCTGTCGCTCAGCTTTTCCAGCCGTGCGGTCAGCACTTCTATCGCCCGCACCGCCACATCTTCGCTTCCGTCGAGGGGCAGCGCTTCCTGCCGCCCCGCGACTTCCCGCTTCATGTCATTGAGCTCGTCGGCCAGGAACAGGGCGGCGAACAGCAATGTCCGCACCTCCGTCAGCCCCGGTGTCGCCTGTTGCGCCAGCCGCGCCTTGCGCTCGATCAGGCCCGCGAGATGGGAGAGGTGGGCTTCCTCGCCGTCCCGGCAGCGCAGGTCATATTGCCGCCCGGCGATATGGAGCGTGGTTTCAGCCATGCGCGCTCTCCTTCAACTCGCCGATCAGGGCATCCAGCGACTTCAGCGCCGCGCGGGCCGCGGCCGCGTCGACGCCGGAGGGGGAGGAAGGGGAAGCGGACAGGTCCAGCCCGTCCAGATTCTGCTCCAGACGGTCGATTGCGCGCTCCAGCGCGTCGATCGCCTGCTTCATGCGGTCGCTTGCCATGATGCTGGCATAGCGAAACTTGCGGGCCGGAAAAAGACGGGATCGCACGGCCCGGCGCGAAGGCGGACCCGCCCATGGTTGACGCATGGGGCCTGAGGCGACAAAGGATGCCCGATTTCGACTCGCCTGCATGACGCGGGCGGCCCGCCAGCCAGGAAAGACGCCCGCCCCCGATGACCGTTTCCGAAAAGACGCTCGCCAACGCCATTCGCGCCCTCTCCATGGATGCGGTTCAGGCTGCCAATAGCGGGCATCCGGGGATGCCGATGGGCATGGCCGATGTCGCCACGGTGCTCTTTTCCGACTATCTGAAGTTCGATCCGGGCCAGCCCAAATGGGCCGACCGCGACCGCTTCGTGCTGTCGGCGGGCCATGGGTCGATGCTGATCTATTCGCTGCTGCACCTGACCGGCTATGCACGTCCGACCATCGAGGACATCCGCCACTTCCGTCAGTTGGGCAGCCCCTGCGCCGGGCATCCGGAAAATTTCGAGCTTGCCGGGGTTGAGGCGACCACCGGGCCGCTGGGTTCGGGGCTTGCCACCGCCGTCGGCATGGCGATTGCGGAGCGGCACCTCAACGCGACCTTCGGCGACGATCTGGTCGATCACCGGACCTGGGTGATCGCGGGCGACGGGTGCCTGATGGAAGGCATCAATCATGAGGCCATCGGGCTGGCGGGTCATCTGAACCTTGGCCGCCTGATCGTGCTGTGGGACGACAACAAGATCACCATCGACGGCGCGGTGGACCTGTCCTCCAATGAGGATGTCCGCGCCCGCTATGCCGCGACCGGTTGGCATGTCGTGTCCTGCGACGGCCATGATCCGGCTGACGTGCGCCGCGCGCTTGACGAGGCGGTGGCCGATCCGCGCCCCTCGCTGGTCGCCTGCTCCACCAAGATCGGCTATGGCGCGCCCAACAAGGCGGGCACCTCCGGCGTCCATGGCTCCGCGCTGGGCGAGGCGGAAGTCGCCGCCGCGCGTGAGTTTCTGGGCTGGAGCGCCGAACCCTTCGTCATTCCCGAAGACATTGCCGCCGCGTGGCGGGAGATCGGCGCAAAGGGCGCGCCTGTTCGCGCTGAATGGGAAGGCCGCCTTGCAAGTCATGGACAAAAGGCGGAATTTGAGCGTCGCATGGCGGGTGAATTGCCTGCCGGTTTCTCGCTCGACGCCTATATCGACGGCCTGATCGCCGCGCCGCAGAAGGTCGCGACCCGCAAGGCGAGCGAACTGGCGCTGGGCGCGATCAACGACCTGCTGCCGGAGACGGTGGGCGGTTCGGCGGACCTTACCGGCTCGAACAACACCAAGACCAAGTCGACCGGGCCGCTGACCCGCGACGATTATTCCGGTCGCTATGTCTATTACGGCATCCGCGAATTCGGCATGGCTTGCGCGATGAACGGCATGGCGCTGCACGGTGGCGTCATTCCCTATGGCGGCACATTCCTCGTCTTCTCCGATTATATGCGCGCGGGCATCCGCCTCGCCGCGCTTCAGCAGCAGCGGGTGATCCACGTTCTGACGCATGATTCCATCGGCCTTGGCGAAGATGGCCCGACGCACCAGCCGATCGAGCAGGTCATGTCGCTGCGCATGATCCCCAATCTCGACGTCTATCGTCCGGCGGACGTGGTCGAGACGGCGGAATGCTGGGAACTGGCGCTGAAGGACGCGAATGGCCCCTCCGTGCTGGCGCTCACCCGTCAGAACCTGCCGCAACTCCGCACGGAGAAGGCGGGCGAGAATCTGTGTGCCAAGGGCGCATACCGCCTGCGCGCCGCCAAGGCCGCGCGGAAGGTCGTGCTGATCGCCACTGGATCGGAAGTCGAGATCGCCGTCGCCACCGCCGACGCGCTCGAAGCGCAGGGCATCGGCGCGGACGTGGTCTCCATGCCGAGCTGGGCGCATTTCGAGGCGCAGCCGCAATCCTATAAGGACGACATCCTGCCGCAGGGCGTCCTGCGCGCCTCCATCGAGGCGGGCACGACCTTTGGCTGGGAACGCCATGCCTCGCTGCGTTTCGGCATCGACAGCTATGGCGCGTCGGCTCCGGCCGAAGTGCTTTACGACCATTTCGGCCTCACCGCCGCGAAGATCGCACCGCAGATCGCGGCCGCGCTCGCCTGACCATATCCAAGCCAACACGCAAAAACGGGAGTCAATTGCAGTGGCAACGAAGGTAGCAATCAACGGTTTCGGACGTATCGGACGCCTCGTCGCGCGCGCCATCCTGTCGCGCACGGATCATGACCTCGAACTGGTCAGCATCAACGATCTGGGCGACGCCAAGTCCAACGCCCTGCTGTTCAAGCGCGACAGCGTCCACGGCAACTGGGCCGGCGACGTGACCGTCGACGGCGACGCCCTCGTCATCAACGGCAAGCGCATCGCCGTGACGGCCGAGCGCGACCCCGCCAACCTGCCCCATGCCGCGCAGGGCGTGGACATTGCCCTCGAATGCACCGGCATCTTCGCCGACAAGGCGAAGGCGAGCGCGCACCTGACCGCTGGCGCGAAGCGCGTCGTCATCTCCGCCCCCGCGACCGGCGTGGACAAGACCGTCGTCTACGGCGTCAACCATGACACGCTGAGCGCCGACGATGTTGTCATCTCCAACGCGAGCTGCACCACCAACTGCCTCGCCCCGCTCGCCAAGGTGCTGCACGATGCGCTCGGTATCGAAAGCGGCTTCATGACGACGATCCATAGCTACACCAACGACCAGAACACGCTGGATCAGCTTCACAAGGACATGCGCCGCGCCCGCGCCGCCGCCCTGTCGATGATCCCGACCACCACCGGCGCCGCCCGTGCGGTGGGTGAGGTTCTGCCGGAACTCAAGGGCAAGCTGGACGGCTCTTCGGTCCGCGTGCCGACCCCGAACGTCTCGGTCGTGGACCTGAAGTTCATCGCCAGGCGCGACACCACCATCGACGAAGTGAACAGCCTGCTCAAGGCCGCGTCGGAATCCGGTCCGCTCAAGGGCATCCTCGGCTATTCGGACGAGCCGCTGGTGTCGATCGATTATAATGGCGACCCGCGCAGCTCGACCGTCGACAGCCTGGAAACGGCGGTCATCGACGGCAAGCTGGTGCGCGTGCTGAGCTGGTACGACAATGAATGGGGTTTCTCGAACCGCATGATCGACACGACCGGCGTGGTCGCGAAGTTCCTTTAAGGAACGGACTACCCTCCGTTCGCCCTGAGCTTGCCGAAGCCTGTCCTGAGCGACGCCGCAGGCGGCGTCGAAGGGGGCCGTTCTTCTTTTTGGGAAAGGACGGGGCTTCGACAGGCTCAGTCCGAACGGGCGGGGTGCATCAGGGAGACATTTGTGACCAAGCCCTTCAAGACGCTTGACGACATGGGCGACATCCACGGCAAGGCCGTGCTGGTGCGCGAGGATTTGAACGTGCCGATGCAGGACGGTTCGGTCAGCGACGACACCCGCCTGCGCGCTGCCATGCCGACCATCCTCGAACTGGCGGACCGGGGCGCGAAAGTGCTGATCCTTGCCCATTTCGGCCGTCCCAAGGGACAGAAGAACCCCGAATTCTCCCTGAGCAAGATCACGCGGCCGCTCTCTCAGGTGCTGGGCCGCGAAGTGCAGTTCATCCCCGATTGCGCGGGGCAGGCGGCGGTCGACGGCATCGCCGTGATGCGCCCCGGCGACATCGCGATCCTGGAGAATACGCGCTTCCACCCCGGCGAGGAAAAGAACGACCCGGCGCTGGCGGAGGCGATGGCGGCCATCGGCGATCTTTATGTGAACGACGCCTTTTCCGCCGCGCACCGCGCCCATGCCTCGACCGAGGGGCTGGCGCACAAGCTGCCTGCCTTTGCGGGCCGTTCGATGGAGAAGGAGCTTGATGCGCTCCAGGCCGCGCTCGGCGAACCCGTGAAACCTGTCGCGGCGGTCGTCGGCGGGGCGAAGGTTTCGACCAAGCTCGACGTGCTCAACAATCTCGTCGCCAAGGTCGATCACCTCATCATCGGCGGCGGCATGGCCAACACCTTCCTTCACGCGCGCGGCGTCGATGTCGGCAAGTCGCTGTGCGAGAAGGATCTGGCGGACACCGCCGAGGCCATTTTCGAAGCCGCCGACAAGGCGGGCTGCACCATCCACCTGCCCTATGACGTGGTGGTGGCGAAAGAGTTCGCGGCCAATCCGCCCTCCGTCCGCACCTGCAACGTCCATGAAGTCGCGGCGGACGAGATGATCCTCGATGTCGGCCCCGCCGCTGTCGAGGCGCTGGGCGACGCGCTCAAAAATTGCCGCACGCTGGTGTGGAACGGGCCGCTCGGCGCGTTCGAGATCGCGCCGTTCGACAAGGCGACCGTGGCGCTGGCGAAGATCGCCGCCGCGCTCACCAAGGAAGGGCAGCTCACTTCCGTAGCGGGCGGGGGCGATACCGTGGCCGCGCTCAACCATGCGGGCGTCGCGGGCGACTTCACCTTCGTCTCGACGGCGGGCGGCGCTTTCCTCGAATGGATGGAAGGCAAGGAACTGCCGGGCGTCAAGGCGTTGATGGCCTGACGGGCAGGGGGGCGGGCTCCTCCTTTAAGGGAGGGGCGCGCTTTCCTTGAGCAGCGGCACCAGAAGGGCGTTCAATTCGTCCAGATCGAACGCGCCCGAGCGGGCGTAACGCAGCTTTCCCGCGCGATCGATCACGAAATTGGTCGGCACCCCCGTCAAAGGTCCATAAGGTCCCTTGATGCGCCGCACGGACGGCATGTGCATGGCGGCGAACAGTTTTTTGAGGCTGCCGATGGGGAGCGAGTCTTCGGTGGTGATGGCGAAGACGCGCAGGCCATGTTTCTGCTGCAATGCATAATAAGTGTCGAGCGTCGGCAGTTCCGTGCGACAGGGGACGCACCATGTCGCCCAGAAATTGAGCAGGACGACCTGCCCTTTGAGATCGGCGAGCGAAACTTTCCCGCCATCGATCAGCGTCAGTTCGAAATCGGGCGCGGGCGCGCCTATGACGGGTTTGGGCGTCGTTGCCAGTGCAGGCGCGCTCGTCGCTGCCAGCGCCAGCGTGATCCATTTCGCCCATGCATGATGACCGCCCACGCCGTTTCCCCCCTTTGATTTCCGTTGGCTAGCAGCTCCTGCCGCTCGTGCCAACGCCGTGGGTGAACGCCCGGTCTTCTCCTGCCCGCGATGTTTCTTGCGGTGCATCATGGGACTGGCTAACAGCGCGATTGAGCCCTTCATCGCCAGGAGCGAAGGCGGGCATCCCATTTTACGCGCGGCCGGAGGGGTGGCGCGACCCATCGAGAAGGTATGTGCAGATGCTGGATCAGGAAATGACCAAGAAGATCGCGGACGGCAACGGCTTCATCGCCGCGCTGGACCAGAGCGGCGGTTCCACGCCCAAGGCGCTGAAGGGCTATGGCGTCGAGGAGGGCGCGTGGTCGACCGAGGAGGAGATGTTCGGCCTGATCCACGACATGCGCACCCGCATCATCACCTCGCCCGCCTTCACCGGCGACAAGGTGCTGGGCGCGATCCTGTTCGAGCGCACCATGGACGGGCAGGCGGGCGGCAAGCCCGTGCCGCAGGCGCTGGTCGAACGCGGCGTCGTCCCCTTCATCAAGATCGACAAGGGGCTTGAGGACGAAGCGAACGGCGTTCAACTGATGAAGCCCATGCCGGAACTGGACGCGCTGCTCAAGCGCGCCAAGGCGCTGGACGTCTATGGCACCAAGGAACGATCGGTCATCAACCTCGCCAATCGCGAAGGCATCGCCGCCATCGTGAAGCAGCAGTTCGAAGTCGGCCAGCAGGTCCTCGCCGCCGGGCTGATGCCGATCATCGAGCCGGAAGTGAACATCAAGTCGCCCGAACGCGCCGAAGCCGACCAGATATTGCTGGAGGAGATCCTCAAGAATCTGGATGCGCTGCCGGGCGATGACAAGGTGATGCTGAAGCTCTCCCTCCCCGCCAGATCCGGCCTGTTCGATCCGCTGGTCGACCATCCGCGCGTGTTGCGCGTGGTCGCGCTGTCGGGCGGTTTCAAGCGTCCGGAAGCCTGCGTCGAACTCGCGAAGAATCGCGGCATCATCGCCAGTTTCAGCCGTGCGCTGCTGGAAGACCTGCGCCATCAGATGAGCGATGGGGAATTCAACGCCTCGCTGGGCGGCGCGATCGATGAAATCTACAACGCCTCGACCGCCAAGGTTCCGGTCGCGGCCTGACCTGACGGGCAGGGCTGGGCGCTTTTCTCAGCGCCCGGCCTTGCTGCCTGTCATATCCCTCAATATCCGCGCGTCCGCGATGGCCAGCGCGTCATAGTCGTTGTTGAAATAGGCCCAGACGGTTCGGCCTTCGCCCTCCTGCGCGACCATCCATTCGGCCCAGTTGGCCAGTCCCTCCTCTCCATAGCTGCCCCGATATTTGCCTTTGGTGCCGTGGAAGCGGACATAAGCGGTCGATCCAATGCTCAGGCGCGGGCTTGCCGAGCCGGGCATATCGTGAACGCACAGAGCGGCGCCATGACGTTCCAGCAATGTGTAGATTTCATCCACATACCAGCTTTTATGCCGAAATTCGAAGACGGGCACGGGATCGCGCGGCACGATGCGGAGGAAATTTTCCAGCCTTTGAAGGTCGAGGTGCAGGCTCGGTGGCAATTGATAGAGCACCGGGCCCAGCGTGGAGGAAAAGTGGCGGAAGGATGCCATCATCCTTTCCATCGGCTCCTCGCAATCCCTGAGTCTTTTCTGCTGCGTGAGGTAACGGTTCGCCTTCACCGCATAGCAGAAACCCGGCGGCGCCTGTTCCCGCCAGCGGTCCACCAGTTCGGGATCGGGCAGGCGATAGAAGCTGTTGTTGATCTCGACCGTGTCGAAATGTTCGGCGTAAAAGGCGAACCAGTTCTTCGCCGCCAGCTTCTCCGGATAGAAAAGACCTCGCCAGTCGCGGTAATTCCATCCTGAGCAGCCGATACGGATCATGGAGTGGAAACGCGGCGGCGCGCAAACGGCTCCCCTCTTCCCCAGCGCGGGCAAAAACGGCTAAGGCCGGGCTATGACTGATTTCACCGAAGAAGAACTGGCTCTCGACCCGAAATTCGCCGATCAGTTTGAGCGGGGCTTTCGTCCGCCTTGCCAGCTTTACCTGATTTCGCCGCCTGCCATCGATGCGGCTTTCGTCGACAGCCTGGCCGCTGCTTTCGACGGCGGAGAGGTCGCGGCTTTCCAGCTTCGCCTTAAAGGGATGGACGACCACGCTATCGCCCAAGCCGCCGAACCGCTGCAAAGGCTCTGCGCGGATCGGAAGGTGGCCTTCATCGTCAATGACAGCATCGCGCTGGCCAAGCGGCTCGGTGCGGATGGCGTGCATCTGGGGCAATCGGACGGCGACCCGCGTGAAGCCCGCCGCGTCCTTGGCCCTTCGGTGCAGATCGGCGTCACCTGCCATGACAGCCGCCACCTTGCGATGGAAGCGGGGGAGGCGGGGGCGGATTATGTCGCTTTCGGGGCTTTTTATCCCACGACGACGAAGGAGACGCTCCACCGCCCCGATCCCTCGATCCTGAGCTGGTGGACGACGCTGTTCGAACTGCCCTGCGTCGCCATCGGCGGCATCACGGCGGCGAATGCGGCTCCGCTGATCGCGGCGGGCGCGGATTTTCTGGCGGTGAGCGGGGCGGTGTGGAACCATGCGGAAGGGCCGCGCGCGGGCGTCGCCGCCTTTTCGCCAGTGCTGGCGGGTAAAGGCTGACGCATCCTTTGCAGGTTTCTGGCGTTTCTTCTGAAAAATCAGGAGAATGCCGTGCGTCCTTTCCTTCTTTCCTCGCTTGTCGTCCTGTGCGCGACCGCCTGCAACAGCCAGCCTTCCGCGCCAGCCCCACGGGGAGGAGGGGGAGGGCAGCAGCGGCCCGCCGCTTCGGCCGATCCCTATGCCTTCGCGATCCAGCCTGAACCGGCGGGTCAGCCGCAGCGGACGGATTCGATCCTTCAGGCGCAGGTGGCGCTCGACCGCGCGGGCTTTTCGCCCGGTGTGCTGGACGGGAAGGAGGGAATGTCCTTCACCGATGCCCTGCGCGGTTTCCAGAAGGCGAAGGGGTTGCCGGAAACCGGCAAATATGACGAAGCGACGGCCAAGGTGCTGCTGGGCAACGATCCCCAGCCCGCCACATGGCTGGTGCGCATTCCCGATGGTTTCGCGAAGGGGCCGTTCTTCGCCATTCCCAAGGATTTGAACGAACAGGCGAAGTTGCCCGCGCTTGGCTATCGCAACCTGCTCGAAAAGCTGGCTGAACGCTTCCACACGCGGCCGGAAGCCTTGCTGGCGCTCAACCCGCCGAACACGAAGGTTGGCCCCGGCGCGGTGATCCGCGTGCCCGCTATCGCCAACCAGCCGGTGGCCCGGATCGAAGGAGACGAGCGCGGCTGGGGCGAAACGCTCGCCGGCCTTGCCGTCGCCGCCGATCAGCCGCAGGCCGACCATATCGTGGTCGACAAATCGGAAGGGCTGCTCAAGGTCTATGATGGCGCGGACAAGCTGATCGCCCAATTCCCGGCCACCATGGGGTCGGGGCATGATCCGCTGCCCATTGGCGACTGGACGATCAAGGGCATCAGCCGCAATCCCGATTTCCATTATAATCCCGCCCTGTTCTGGGACGCGGACAAGTCGGATGGGAAGGCGTTGCTGAAGCCCGGTCCCAATGGTCCGGTCGGCGTCGTGTGGATCGACCTGTCCAAGCCGCATTACGGCATCCACGGCACGCCTGAACCGCAGAATATCGGGCGAACGGAGAGCCATGGCTGCATCCGCCTCACCAATTGGGACGCGGCTCGCCTCGCCCAGATGGTGAAGGCGGGCGTGAAGGCGCATTTCCAGCCATGAGGATCGGCGCGCGGGGTTGGGCCGGGGTTGCGCTGGCGGTCCTGCTCTGCGCGCTGTTCCCCTTTTGCGTGCGGATCGTGCCTGCCGATACGCCTCCGCCGCCCGTCGCCGATTCACCGGCCGCGCCGAAGGAAGGCGCGCTGCTGATCCCGGTGGAGGGCGTTCTTCCCGCAGCGCTGACCGACACCTTCACGCAGGCCCGCGCGAGCGGCGCGCGTCCGCATGACGCCATCGACATCATGGCGGCGCGGGGCAGGGCGGTCCTTGCGGCCGCTGATGGCCGCATCGAAAAGCTGTTCTGGAGCGAGGAGGGCGGGCGGACCATTTATGAACGCTCGCCGGACGGACGGCGCATCTATTATTACGCGCATCTGGACGGCTATGCGCCCGGCCTGCGCGAGGGGCAGGCCGTGCGGCGCGGCGAGCGCATCGCCACCGTGGGCAGCACCGGCAATGCCGATCCGTCCGCCCCGCACCTGCATTTCGCCGTGCATGTCGCGGAACCGGACGAGCCATGGCATGGCGGGCGGCCTGTCAATCCCTATCCGCTGCTGGCCGGGGAGCGATGAGCGTCCCTCTTGCCCTCCGGCGCGTCAGGATGTAGAGGCGCGCCCAGCCTTTCCAAAGGCCCGGCTCTTTTCACCTTCAGACATATAGGCAGGCTCTTCCCATGAAGATCAGCGGCGTCGAGATTCGTCCCGGCAACAATATCGAATATGACGGAAGCCTGTGGCGCGCCGTCAAGATCCAGCACACCCAGCCCGGCAAGGGCGGCGCCTATATGCAGGTGGAACTCAAGAACCTGATCGACGGGCGCAAGAACAATGTGCGTTTCCGCTCCGCCGAAACGGTCGAGCGCATCCGGCTCGATACCAAGGATTTCCAGTATCTCTATGCCGAAGGCGACATGCTCGTCTTCATGGATACCGAAACCTATGAGCAGATCAACCTGCCGCAGGATCTGGTGGGCGACGCGTCGGCCTTCCTTCAGGACGGCATGATGGTCATGCTGGAAATGTACGAGGAACGCCCGATTTCCGTGCAGCTTCCCGAAACGGTCGAGGCGACCGTGGTGGAAGCCGACGCCGTGGTGAAGGGCCAGACCGCTTCGGCCAGCTACAAGCCCGCGATCCTCGACAATGGCGTCCGCGTCATGGTGCCGCCGCACATCGTCACCGGCACGCGCATCATCGTTGACGTCTATGAACGCGAATATGTGAAGCGCGCGGACTGATAACGGCATCGCCCCTCCTGCTGGCGGGAGGGGTTCAGGGGGGTGGATGGCGAGCGAAAGCGAGCCTTCCGCCTTTTCCTTTTCCGGGACACAATATCCCTCCGGTAGGGGAGGGAGGAGAAAAGAACATGGTATCGCACTCCGGCCTTCTCACCGTCATGGAACGCGCCGCCCGCAAGGCGGGGCCGCGCCTGCGCCGCGACTTCGGCGAGGTCGAGCATCTGCAGGTCAGCCGCAAGGGACCGGCGGACTTCGTTTCCGTGGCCGACAAGCGTTGTGAGCAGACGCTGGTCGAGGAATTGAGCAAGGCTCGTCCCGACTGGGGTTTCCTGCTGGAGGAAGGAGGAGAAATCCCCGGCGATCCGACCAAGCCGCGCTGGATCATCGACCCGCTGGACGGCACCACCAATTTCATCCACGGCATCCCGCATTTCGCCATCGCCATCGCGGTGGAGGAGCCCCTGTTCGGCGGATCGAAGCGGGAAGTGACGAGCGGCCTCATCTATCAGCCGATCACTGACGAAAGCTATTGGGCCGAAAAGAACCGGGGCGCATGGCGTCATGACCAGCGCCTGCGGGTGTCGGCCCGCCGCGATCTGGGCGAATGCCTGATCGCGACCGGCATCCCCTTCATGGGACATGGCGATTTCGCTCAATGGACCCGCATCTTCGGGGCTGTGGCTCCGTCGGTCGCGGGCATCCGCCGGTTCGGCGCGGCCTCGCTCGACCTCGCTCATGTCGCTTCGGGGCGTTATGACGGTTTCTGGGAAAGCGGCTTGCAGCCCTGGGACGTCGCGGCGGGCATATTGATGGTGCGCGAGGCGGGCGGTTTCGTCACCGATTTCCGGGGAGGCGACCAGCCCATCGAGCGGCGCGAGATCATCGCAGGGAACGATGCCGTCCATAGCAAGTTGCATAAGCTGGTGGCCGGAGCGTTGCGCTGACGCCCATATTGCCGGGCGCCCAGCGTATCCGGGCTTTTTGCGATTCATTCTCAGGGCTCTGCCCCCTTGCTTCGCATATGCAGCAGTCCTAAAGCGCGCCCGTAATCATTTTCGCCCAGGGGATTCCGTTGGTCGATCTCGCTCAATATCTGCCGATCCTGATCTTTCTGGGGATCGCCCTGCTGCTTTCCAGCGCCTTCGTCTTCCTGCCGATGCTGGTGGGCCGCCTGACCGGCGCGCACAAGCCCGATCCGGCCAAGCTCTCCGAATATGAGTGCGGCTTCCCGGCGTTCGAGGAACCGCGCAGCCAGTTCGACGTGCGCTTCTACCTCGTCGCGATCCTGTTCATCATCTTCGATCTGGAAGCGGCGTTCCTCTATCCCTGGGCGGTCAGCCTCGACCAGATCGGCTGGGCTGGCTGGGCGACGATGATGATCTTCATAGGCGAACTGGTGCTTGGCCTCGTCTATGCGTGGAAGAAGGGAGCCCTCGATTGGGAGTAGAACTTGACCGTCCCATCCCCGGCACCATGCCGCCGGTGGGAACGCAGCCCGACCAGGATTTCTTCAACGCGCTGAACGCCGAAGTCAGCGACAAGGGCTTCCTTGTGACGTCGGCGGAGGATCTGTTCACCTGGGCGCGCACCGGATCGCTGTGGTGGATGACCTTCGGCCTTGCCTGCTGCGCGGTGGAGATGATCCACGTCAACATGCCGCGTTACGACATGGAGCGTTTCGGCGCGGCCCCGCGCGCGTCCCCGCGCCAGTCGGACGTGATGATCGTCGCGGGCACGCTCTGCAACAAGATGGCTCCGGCGTTGCGCAAGGTTTACGACCAGATGTCGGAACCGAAATATGTGATTTCCATGGGCTCCTGCGCCAATGGCGGCGGCTATTATCATTATAGCTATTCCGTGGTGCGCGGTTGCGACCGGATCGTGCCGGTGGACATCTACGTCCCCGGCTGCCCGCCGACCGCCGAGGCGCTGCTCTATGGCGTGATGCAGTTGCAGCGGAAGATCCGCCGCATTGGGACATTTGAGCGCTGATTATGGGACATTCCGCTCCGAAGATCGCGGCCATCCCCGGCATCGCGGAAGAGATTGCCGGGCTGCTGGGCGACATGCTAGTCGAAACCGTCGATCATGCCGACGAACTGAGCTTCACCGTGGTCCGCGAAAAGCTGGCCGATGCGATGGAAGTGCTGCGCGCCCGCGCGCACTATCAGCAACTCATGGAAGTGGCGGGCGTCGATTATCCCGACCGGGCCGAACGGTTCGAGGTCTGCTATCACCTGCTCAGCGTCACGCGGAACCACCGCATCCGCGTCAAGGTTTCGACCGACGAGGACAGGCCGGTCCCCACCGTCACGCACATCTGGCCCGTCGCGGGCTGGCTGGAGCGCGAGGTGTTCGACATGTATGGCGTGGTATTCTCCGGCAATACGGACCTGCGCCGCATCCTGACCGACTATGGCTTCAAGGGCCATCCGCAGCGCAAGGACTTCCCGCTGACCGGCTATGTCGAACTGCGCTATTCCGAAGAGGACAAGCGCGTCGTCTATGAACCCGTGAAGCTGGCGCAGGATTTCCGCAGCTTCGACTTCATGAGCCCATGGGAAGGCGCGCAATATGTGCTGCCGGGCGATGAGAAGGCGCAGGGCGAAGCGCCCGGCGCGCCGACTCCCCCCA
>JASGDV010000116.1:0-26246 GCA_049841255.1 Sphingobium sp. | reverse complement strand
CCTTTGCGGGAGCGCGCCATTCTGACTAGCCCATGAAATCTTCTCCATCCCCCGCCTTCGTTAATGTCTTGTCGAAACGACCCCGCTATAGGGCGATGAACAGGCGCATCATTCTCTTCACGGGGCTTTCACATCCATGTGCGGCATTATCGGGATCATCGGCAGGGACGACGTGGCGCAGCGGCTGGTGGACGGCCTCAAGCGGCTGGAATATCGCGGCTATGACAGCGCGGGCGTCGCCACCGTCCATGACGGGACGATCGACCGCCGCCGGGCCGAGGGCAAGCTCGTCAATCTGGTGAAGGAACTGGAGGACGCGCCGCTTCCCGGCACGACCGGCATCGCGCATACCCGCTGGGCGACGCACGGCGCGCCGACCACCAGCAATGCGCATCCCCATGCGACGAAGGACGTCGCGCTCGTCCACAACGGCATCATCGAGAATTTCAAGCCGCTGCGCGAGGAATTGATGGCGCGCGGCCGCACCTTCGACAGCCAGACCGACACCGAGGTCGTCGCCCATCTGGTGAGCGAACTGGTCGAGCAGGGCGCATCCCCCCGCGAGGCGGTGAGCCAGGTGCTGCCCCGCCTGCACGGCGCGTTCGCGCTGGCGATCCTGTTCCGCGGCCATCCCGACATGCTGATCGGGGCGCGGCTGGGGTCTCCGCTGGTGGTGGGTTATGGCGATGGCGAAACCTATCTTGGATCGGACGCGCTGGCGCTGGCCCCGCTGACGCAGCGCATCGCCTATCTGGAGGAGGGCGACTGGGTCATCGTCACAAAGGACGGCGCGGAGATTTTCGACCGGGAGAACAATCCGGTCGAGCGTCCCGTCACCATCTCCGGCGTGACCGGCGAACTCATCTCCAAGGGCAATCACCGCCACTATATGCTCAAGGAGATTTACGAGCAGCCAGTGGTCGTCGCCCAGACGCTGCGCTCCTACCTCCGCCGCATGGAGGATCAGGTGTCGCTGCCGGTCCCCGATTTCGACCTGAGCGCCATCCGCCGCGTCACCATCGTCGCTTGCGGCACCAGCTTCTATGCGGGCATGGTCGCGAAATACTGGTTCGAGCAGTTCGCCCGCGTTCCCGTCGACATCGACGTGGCGAGCGAGTTCCGATACCGCGCCCCGGTGATGGAGGAGGGCGGGCTGATGATCGTCATCAGCCAGTCGGGCGAGACGGCCGACACGCTCGCGGCCCTGCGTCATGCCCGTGGCGAAGGGCAGAAGATCGCCGCCGTCGTCAATGTCCCCACCAGTTCGATGGCGCGGGAGGCGGACCTGCTGCTTCCCACCCATGCGGGGCCGGAGATCGGCGTCGCCTCGACCAAGGCTTTTACCTGCCAGTTGGCGGTGCTGGCTGCCTTCGCCGCCAATCTGGCGCGCGCCAAGGGGCGGCTGGACGAGAAGGCGGAGAAGGAACTGGTGCGGCATCTGGCGGAGGCGCCCGCCGCGCTCAACGCCGCGCTGGCCTATGACGAATCGATCGAGGCGATGGCGCATCTGGTCGCCGGAGCGCGCGACGTGCTCTATCTGGGGCGGGGGCCGGACTATCCGCTGGCGCTGGAAGGGGCGTTGAAGCTCAAGGAGATCAGCTACATCCATGCCGAAGGCTATGCGGCGGGCGAAATGAAACATGGCCCCATCGCGCTGATCGACGATCAGGTGCCGGTGATCGTCCTAGCGCCCAGCGGGCCGCTGTTCGAAAAGACGGTCAGCAATATGCAGGAAGTGCAGGCGCGCGGCGGCAAGGTGGTGCTGATTTCCGACTATGACGGCGTGGCGGCGGCGGGCGAGGGGTGCATCGCGACGATCACCATGCCCAAGGTCCACCCGCTGATCGCGCCGATGGTCTATGCCGTGCCGGTGCAGTTGCTCGCCTATCATGTGGCGGTGGCGAAGGGCACTGACGTCGATCAGCCGAGGAACCTCGCCAAGTCCGTGACGGTCGAATGAGGGCTGTCTCCTTGCCCCCAGCGATAGGGGCAGAACGGCTTTTCGATTCGATCTAGCATCGCGCCCTCATCAGGAAGGGGAACACCCGTACCTGCCGACAGGAGAGGTGACATGACCTGCCAGGTGGTTTTCGAAATGACCGTGAAAGAAGGGTGCTTCGATCAGGTGCGGGCCTGGTTCATCGACAAGCTGCCGGGGACGCGCGCGTTCAGGGGCAATGTGTCGGTGGAGGTGGTGCGGGAGCAGGACGATCCAGACAAGCTCATCTTCATGGAAAAATGGGACAGGCGCGCCGATTTCGAAGCCTATCTCGCCTGGCGCGTGGAACAGGGCGTGGTCGCGGAACTGATGGAATATCTCGATGACGAGATACGGTTCCGCTATTTCGACCCCATTGGCGTCTGAACGGGTGCGTCGGCCCGGCTCTTCAGCCGCCGCCCGGCGCGTTATGCCCGCCCGCCGGAACCGGGCCGCCGCTCGGCGCATGGCCATGGTCGGGATTGCTGTCCCAGTCGATATGGTAAAGGTCGAACCGCCGGTCGCGCAGGTTGCGCACGGTGCCTTCCGCCCGCGCCCAACTGAGGTCGGCGAGGTTCACGTCCGCCATCGTCAGCGTCTCGACATTCTCGGTGGATTCCGCCGCGATCCCGTCCCGCGCGAAGGGCAGGTCGCAGGGCGTCAGGATCGCGCTCTGGGCATATTGGATGTCCATATTGTCGACATTGGGCAGGTTGCCGACATTGCCGGACATGACGACATAACATTGATTCTCGATGGCGCGGGCCTGCGCGCAATAGCGGACGCGCATATAGCCCAGCCGGCTGTCGGTGCAGAAGGGGACGAAGATGATCCGCGCGCCCTGATCCACCAGCCGCCGCGCCAGTTCGGGAAATTCGCTGTCGTAGCAGATGAGGACGCCGATGGGGCCGCAGTCGGTCTGGATCACGTCCAGCGAATCCCCGCCCTTGATGTTCCACCAGAAGGCTTCGTTGGGCGTCGGGTGGATTTTCTCCTGCCGGTGCAGCGACCCATCGCGCAGGGCGACATAGGCGATGTTCTGGATGTCCCCGTCCTCCGCGCGGGTGGGATGAGAGCCGCCGATGATGTTGATATTATATTCCAGCGCCATCCGCTCCAGTTCCTTGGTCAGGCGCGGGGTGTAGCCGGTCAGCTTGTCGATGGCCTCGATGGGGGAGAGCTTCTTCGTCTCATAGGACAGCAGCGGCAGGGTGAAGAGTTCGGGGAAGACGATGAAGTCCGAGCGGTAATCCGCCGCCACGTCCACGAAATATTCGATGTTGCGGATGAACTCGTCGAAATCCTTCACCGCGCGCGCCTGAAGCTGGCAGGTGGCGAGGCGGACGCCCTCCACGCCGCGCGGCACCCGCATTTCGGGCGCTTCGTCAGGGTTGACATAGGGATTGCGCCAGACCAGATGGGCGGCATGGCCCGCCGACTGCTTGTCTTCGGGAAGGTAGTTTTCAAGGACGCCCAGCGGCTCGAACTGGTTCTTGAGCTGGAAGCTGATGACCTGATCGCGCAGCTTGCCGGTGACGACCTTGTCCAGATAATCGGCCGGGCTTTCCACCCGCCGCCGCGCGCGGGCATAGCCGGGCATCCTCCCCGCGATGACGATGCCGTGCAGGTCCAGTTCCTCGGCCAGTTCCTTGCGCTCGTCATAGAGGCGCTGGCCGATGCGCAGGCCGCGCAGCTTGGGGTCCACCGCCATCTCATAGCCATAGAGCCACTCGCCCGCCGCGCTGTGCCGCGTGCCGAAGCCGTTGGCGGTGATCTCTTCCCAGTCATGTTTGGCGAAGGCCATGCCCTTGCTGACGCGCATGGTGGCGCAATAGCCCACGACCCTGCTGTCGTAGAGCGCGACGAAGCAGCCATTGGGGAAGTTGTTGATCTGCCCGCGCAGGGTCGCCAGCGAATAATTGGGCATCCCCGGATAGACGCGGGCGATCAGCCGCTGGATGCCGCGCACGTCGGAAGGAACGGCGGCGCGGACCTCAAGGCGCTTGCGGGCTGTCTTGGTCATGTCGTCGCTCCTTCGCTCTGGCGGTCATGGAAAAGGCGGCGCTGATGCCCAGCGCCGCCCCTTGTTCCGGTTCCGTATTGAAAGCCTGAAAAGGCGATCAGTTCCACTTGCCCATTTCGGCTTCGAGGTTGACGCGGATCTGTTCGAAGAACTGCTCCGTCGTCATCCACGCCTGATCCGGGCCGATGAGGAGGGCGAGATCCTTGGTCATCGCGCCGTCCTCGACGGTCTTGACGCAGACCTTCTCCAGCGTCTCGGCGAAGCGGGTGACTTCGGGCGTCTCGTCGAACTTGCCGCGATAGCTGAGGCCCTGGGTCCAGGCGAAGATCGAGGCGATCGGGTTGGTGGAGGTCGCCTTGCCCTGCTGGTGCTGGCGATAATGGCGGGTGACGGTGCCGTGCGCGGCTTCGGCCTCGACGGTCTTGCCATCGGGCGAGAGCAGCACGGAGGTCATGAGGCCCAGCGAGCCGAAGCCTTGCGCCACGGTGTCGGACTGGACGTCGCCGTCATAGTTCTTGCAGGCCCAGACGAACTTGCCGCTCCACTTGAGGGCGGAGGCGACCATGTCGTCGATCAGGCGGTGTTCGTAGACGGTGCCCGCCGCCTTGAACTGGTCGGCGAATTCGGCGTCGAACACTTCCTGGAACAGATCCTTGAAGCGGCCGTCATAGGCCTTGAGGATGGTGTTCTTGGTCGACAGATACAGCGGCCAGCCGCGGCCCAGCGCATAGTTCATGCTGGCGCGGGCGAAGTCGCGGATCGAATCGTCGAGATTGTACATGCCCATGGCGACGCCGGAGCTGGGGAAGTCGAACACCTCCTTCTCGATCTTCTCGCCATTGGCGCCGTCCCAGATCATGCGGAGCTTGCCGGGACCGGGAACGAGGAAGTCGGTGGCGCGATACTGGTCGCCAAAGGCGTGGCGGCCGATCACGATGGGGTCGGTCCAGCCCGGCACCAGACGGGGCACGTTGCGGATCACGATGGGTTCGCGGAAGACGACGCCGCCCAGAATGTTGCGGATCGTGCCGTTGGGCGACTTCCACATCTGCTTGAGGTTGAATTCCTCGACGCGCGCTTCGTCGGGGGTGATGGTGGCGCACTTCACGCCGACGCCATATTCCTTGATCGCATTGGCGGAATCGATGGTGATCTGGTCGTTCGTCTCGTCGCGCTTTTCGACGCCGAGGTCGTAATATTTGAGGTCGATGTCGAGATAAGGAAGGATCAGGCGCTCGCGAATCCATTGCCAGATGATCCGCGTCATCTCATCGCCGTCGATCTCCACGACCGGGTTCTTGACCTTGATCTTCGCCATGCGCCTGCTTCGCTTTCTGCTTGGGGTGGAATTTGGGACTCGCCCTAGGGAAAGCGGCGGCAATGTTCAACCCGCCCAATCGCCATTGCGAGGCGGGATCAATTGCGCGCCGGACCTTTCGCGCGCCATCGGACGTTGTCACTGTCCCACTCTCTCCCTAAAGACAGCCTCATGGAAAATGACGAACTGACGGTCGCGCTGGGCGGCAATGTGAAATGGCGCTTCCCATCGGTGCATCCCGAAGGCATGAAATTCGGGCTGATCGCGGTGGCGATCACGGTCGTGCTGTTCCTGCTGGGCTGGCAGATCGCGGGCTGGCTGATGGTGCTCGTCACCATCTGGGTGTTCGCCTTCTTCCGCGATCCGGTGCGCGCGGTGCCGCAGGACGAGAACGCCATCGTCGCGCCCGCCGACGGCCTCGTCACGCTGATCCAGCGGGTGCCGCCGCCGCGCGAAATGGCGGGGGCGGACGGGCTGGGCGACCAGCCGATGATCCGCGTGTCGATCTTCATGAGCGTGTTCGACGTGCACATCAACCGCACGCCCATCGGCGGCACGGTGAAGTCGGTCGTCTATATCTCCGGCAAGTTCCTGAACGCCGACCTCGACAAGGCGAGCGAGGATAATGAGCGCCAGCACATATTGGTCGAGCGGCATGACGGGCTGCGCGTCGGCTTCACGCAGATCGCGGGGCTGGTGGCGCGGCGGATCGTGCCTTTCGTGAAGCCGGGCGACATGGTCGCGGCGGGGCAGCGCATCGGCCTTATCCGCTTCGGCAGCCGGGTCGACGTCTATCTGCCGGCAGAAACCGCGCCGCGCGTGGTGCTGGGCCAGCGGACGGTGGCGGGCGAGACGATCCTCGGCCAGATCGGCGACATGCGCGTCATAAAGGGTATTCAACAGTGAGGCAGCGGCGCGCCATCCCGCGCGGATTGCGGCGGGGGATCACCCTGCGGATGGTCGCGCCCAACGCCGTCACGGCCATGGCGCTGTGCTTCGGCCTCACCGGCGTGCGCTACGGCATTTCGGGCGAATGGGAACGGGCGGTGCTCTCCATCCTGTTCGCGGGCGTGCTGGATGGCCTCGACGGGCGGATCGCGCGGTTGCTGCGGGGGGAGAGCCGGTTCGGGGCGGAACTGGATTCGCTGTCCGACTCCATCGCCTTCGGAGTCGCGCCCGCGCTGATCCTCTATCTCTGGTCGCTGCATGCCATGCCGAAATTCGGCTGGATATTCGCGCTCGCCCATGCGCTGTCCTGTGCGCTGCGCCTCGCGCGGTTCAACGCCAATATCGACGCGGATGAACAGCCGCACAAGTCGGCGGGCTTCCTCACCGGCGTTCCGGCGCCCGCAGGGGCGGGCATCGCCTTCATTCCCATGTATCTGTGGCTGGTGACGGGGGAATCGATCTTCCGGGAATGGTATGTGGTCGCGCCGTGGGCTGCCTTCACCGCTTTCCTCATGATCTCCAGCATCGCGACCTATAGCTGGTCGGCCTTGCGGCTGCGCAAGCGGATCAGGCTGGAGGCGATCGCGCTTGCCGGTCTGCTCGCGGCCTTGCTCATTACCGACCCATGGCTGACGCTGCTGGTCCTGAGCATCGGCTATGTCCTGACCATTCCGTTCGGCATATTATCCTATGCCCGGATCAGGCGGCAGCAAACGGCCACGGCTTCCTGATCCTCACCTCGCCAATGCGGGGGCGGCGAGGAAGGACGCGGACCGCTGACGCTCGGCTGGAGCGCGGCGCCGGCTGATCCGCAGGCGATAGACCGGCATTTCCCGTGGGATCGGCTCGAACAGGAGGGCCGCGACCATCTTGTCGCGATAGAGGGCGAACATTCCGACGATGGTGGCGGCCGCCAGCAGGAAGGAAGCGACGAAAATAATTGCCGCGATGAGGGTGAACATAAGACGCTCACTTTCTATCTTGCCATTTGCATGGCTTGTTCCATCATGAGGGGACAAATGGCCCGAAATGGCCTTTTGTTCCGGATGTTCACTATATGTTCTAATTCGCGCGGCGCGTCAAGCCCTCTTGCGTCTGCGCGCGCGGGCCGGTAAAGGCCCGCCATTCCACATGGGAATCGCACATATCCGGTGCCGGGGCTTCCCGGTTCCTGATTCCCAGAGGCATCAACCGGAAGGAGAAAAATTATGGCGGCTCCTGTCGTCACCATGAATCAGTTGATCGAGGCTGGCGCTCACTTCGGCCACCAGACCCACCGCTGGAACCCGCGCATGAAGCCGTATATCTTCGGCGAGCGCAACGGCATCCACATCCTCGACCTGTCGCAGACCGTGCCGCTCTTCGCGCGCGCTCTCGATTTCGTGTCGGCGACGGTGGCAGCGGGCGGCAAGGTGCTGTTCGTCGGCACCAAGCGCCAGGCGCAGGACCCCATCGCCGAAGCGGCGCGCAAGTCGGGCCAGCATTTCGTCAACCATCGCTGGCTGGGCGGCATGCTCACCAACTGGAAGACCATTTCGGGTTCGATCAAGCGTCTGAAGACCCTGGAAGAGAAGCTGTCGGGCGACACCCACGGCTTCACCAAGAAGGAAGTCCTTCAGATGACCCGCGAGCGCGAGAAGCTGGAGCTTTCGCTGGGCGGCATCCGCGACATGAACGGCATCCCCGATGTCATGTTCGTGATCGACGCCAATAAGGAAGAGCTGGCGATCAAGGAAGCCAACACGCTGGGCATCCCGGTCGTCGCGATCCTCGATTCGAACGTCTCGCCCGACGGCATCGCCTTCCCGGTTCCGGCGAACGATGACGCCAGCCGCGCGATCCGCCTCTATTGCGACGCCATCGCCGCCGCAGCGACCAAGGGCAACCGCGGCGCGCAGGAAGCGGCTGGCGTCGACATGGGCGCACTGGATGAGCCGGAAGCCGAAGAGGTCGCCGCTCAGGCCTGATCGCGGTCTTCGAACTGCAAGATTGACAGGCTAGGGCGCGCTCCACCGGAACGCGCCCTGCCGTTTATTTGAACCATTTGACATGAGGAGCCGACACATGGCCGAAATTACCGCTGCTGCCGTCAAGGAACTGCGCGACCGTTCGGGCGCGGGCATGATGGATTGCAAGAAGGCGCTTGCCGAAGCCAATGGCGACATGGAAGCCGCCGTCGACTGGCTGCGCGCCAAGGGCCTCGCCGCCGCCCAGAAGAAGTCGAGCCGCACAGCCGCCGAAGGTCTGGTGGGCGTCGCCGTCGCGGGCACCAAGGGCGTGGCCGTCGAAGTGAACAGCGAAACCGACTTCGTCGCGAAGAACGAACAGTTCCAGGATTTCGTCCGCACCGTCGCTGAAGTCGCTCTCAAGAGCGGCGCGGCCGATGCCGAAGCCCTTTCGGTTGAGGCGCACCCTGCTGGCGGTACTGTCGCGGAAAAGCTGGTCGCCAACATCGCCACCATCGGCGAGAACCAGACGCTGCGCCGCGTCGGCCAGCTTGAAGTGAGCCAGGGCGTTGTCGTTCCCTATGTCCACAATGCGGCCGCGCCGGGCCTGGGCAAGATCGGCGTGCTGGTCGCGCTGGAAGGCGATGCGCCCGCCGACGTACTGGAGCCGCTGGGCAAGCAGATCGCGATGCACATCGCCGCTGCCTTCCCGCTGGCGCTGTCCTCGGCCGATATCGATCCGGCTCTGCTGGAGCGTGAACGCGCCATCGCCGCTGAAAAGGCCGCCGAATCGGGCAAGCCCGCCGAGATCGTCGCCAAGATGGTCGACGGCGCGGTCGCGAAATATGCCAAGGAAAACGCTCTGCTGTCGCAGCTTTTCGTGATGGACAACAAGACCCCGGTCGCCGACGTCGTCGCCAAGGCGGCGAAGGACGCTGGCGCGTCGATCAGCCTGAAGAGCTATGTCCGCTTCCAGCTTGGCGAAGGCATCGAGAAGGAAACGAGCGACTTCGCCGCTGAGGTCGCCGCCGCCGCTGGCGTCGCGTGATCCCTGGCCTGATCTTTCGGGCCTGACCTGACAGACCGTTCCCTTCGGACGACGTCGGGAGGCCGCGCTTCTCGACAAGTCCGCAGCGGACGCTAAGGACTTCACAATATGGCGCGCACTGCCTAAGGTGCGCGCCATTTCCTTGCCCGTTCATAAATGGAATATTGCCCCGCATGTCACGCCCGGCCTTCAAGCGTATCCTGCTGAAACTTTCGGGCGAAGTGCTGATGGGGCAGGGGCAGTTCGGCATCGACCCCGAAACCGTGGATCGCGTCGCGGGCGAAATCGCGGCGGCGAAGGACGCGGGCTTCGAACTGTGCGTCGTGGTCGGCGGCGGCAATATCTTCCGGGGTCTTGCGGGCGCGGCCAAGGGCTTCGACCGGGTGAGCGCCGACTATATGGGCATGCTCGCCACCGTCATGAATGCGCTGGCGGTGCAGAACGCGCTGGAAAAGATCGGTTACGACACGCGCGTCCAGTCGGCGATCCCGATGGCGTCGGTGTGCGAGCCCTATATACGGCGCAAGGCGGTGCGGCACATGGAGAAGGGCCGGATCGTCATCTTCGCGGCGGGCACCGGCAGCCCCTTCTTCACCACCGACACCACGGCCGCGCTGCGCGCGGCGGAAATGAACTGCGACGCGCTGTTCAAGGGCACCAGCGTCGACGGCATCTATAATGCCGATCCCAAGCAGGTGCCGGACGCCGCGCGCTATGACGCGATCAGCTTCGACAAGGTGCTGAACGACAACCTCAAGGTCATGGACGCCAGCGCCATTGCGCTTTGCCGCGAAAACAATATTCCCATCGTCGTCTTCAACATCCGCGAAACCGGAAATCTCGCCAAGGTTCTGGCGGGAGACGGGGTCGCGACGATCGTGCAAAATCAGGAGCGCTGAAAAACCATGGCTCAATATGACAAGGCGGACCTTGAGCGCCGCATGGCGGGCGCCGTCGAATCGCTGAAGGGGGACCTGACGGGCCTTCGCACCGGACGCGCCAACATCCAGCTTCTCGATCCGGTGACGGTCGAGGTCTATGGCGCGCACATGCCCCTGAATCAGGTCGCGACCGTTTCCGCGCCCGAACCGCGCATGTTGTCGGTGCAGGTGTGGGACAAGAGCAATGTCGGCCCCTGCGACAAGGCGATCCGATCGGCGGGCCTTGGCCTCAACCCCATTGTCGACGGCCAGACGCTGCGCCTGCCGATCCCGGACCTGACCGAGGAGCGCCGCAAGGAATTGGCCAAGCTTGCCAGCAAATATGCCGAAGGCGCGCGCGTCGCCGTCCGCAACGTCCGCCGCGACGGCATGGACAGCCTCAAGACCGACGAGAAGAAGGGCGAGATCAGCGAGGACGAGCGCAAGCGGCTGGAAACCGAGGTCCAGAAGCTGACCGACGCCACCATCGCGGACATCGACGCGGCCGCCGCGGCCAAGGAGAAGGAAATCCTCGGCCGTTGAGCCGGGGCCTCTTGTCCCGCGTGACCTCCGCGAGCATTCTCCCCTGATGGCAAGCCAGGCCCAGCCCGATCCCCGCCCGTCCGGTCCCGCCCATGGCGCGCGCCATGTGGCGATCATCATGGACGGCAATGGGCGCTGGGCGAAGAAGCGCCTGCTGCCCCGCATCGCCGGGCACCGGGCGGGCGTGCAGGCGGTGCGGCGCATCGCGCGGGCCGCGCAGGAACTGGGTCTGGAATGCCTGACGCTCTACGCCTTTTCCTCGGAGAACTGGAAGCGCCCGGCGAGTGAAGTCGCCGACCTGATGGCCCTGCTGCGCCATTTCATCCAGTCCGATCTGGATGAGTTCCATTCCAATGGCGTGCGATTGCGCGTGATCGGAAATTACCGGGCGCTCGACCCTTCGCTCGTCGCGCTGATCGACGGCGCCGTCGCGCGCACCGCCGGGAACAGCGGGCCGGTCATCGCCATCGCGCTCAACTATGGGGCGCAGGACGAGCTGGTCCGCGTGGCGCAATTGCTGGCGCAGAAGGCCGCGACGGGCGAGATCGCGCCGGATCAGATCGGCATCGAAGACATCGACCGGGCCCTTTACACGGCGGACCTTCCGCCGCTCGACCTCCTCATCCGCACATCGGGCGAGCAGCGGCTCAGCAATTTCATGCTGTGGCAGGCGGCCTATGCGGAACTCTACTTTACGGATACGCTGTGGCCCGATTTCGACGGAAAGATGCTGGCGCAGGCGCTCGACGCGTTCCGGACGCGGGACCGCCGCTTCGGCGGGCTGTGATCGCATGACGGACGAATTGCGGACCCGGGCGGTCGTGGGCCTGATTTTGATCGCTGTGGCGGTGGGCGCGCTGTGGTTCGGCGGTTTCCCCTTCTGGCTGCTGCTGATCGTGGCGGGCGTGTTGATGCAAGGCGAATGGGGCCAACTGGTCGGCGCGACCGAGCAGCAACGGAAGATGGCGATGTATGCCGTCTCCTTCCCGCTGGCGATCCTGTGCCCGCTGGCGGCGGGGGTTTCCTGGCTTGCCTTCGCCTTTGTCGCGGGCGCATTCTTCTTCGTGTTGCTGACGGCGCGTTCGCTCGCGCTGGCTCTGGGCGTGCTGTATGTCAGCGTGCCGGTGATGGCCCTCCTTCTGCTGCGGGGACAGCAGCCTGACGTGCTGGGCCTTCTGCTCGCCTTCTGGGCGCTTTCGCTGGTGTGGGCGACGGATATCGGCGCTTATTTCGCCGGGCGCGCGATCGGCGGGCCCAAGCTCGCCCCGCGCGTCAGCCCGTCGAAGACATGGGCGGGCCTTGCGGGCGGCGTGCTGGCGGCGCTGGTGGTCGGGTTCCTCCTCCACCGTTTTGCGGGCCTGCCGATCCAGCTTGCGGCGGCGAGCGGACTGCTGGCGGTGGCGGCGCAACTGGGCGACCTGCTCGAAAGCTGGATGAAGCGGCGGGCGGGCGTCAAGGACAGCAGCAACCTGCTTCCCGGTCATGGCGGCGTCATGGACCGGCTGGACGGCGTGGTCGCCGCCGCGCCGCTGGCGGCCGCGCTGTTCCTGCTGGCCGGTGCGGCCTGATGCGGAAGGTTTCGATCTTCGGCGCGACCGGATCGGTCGGCATGTCGACGCTGGATCTCATCCGGCGCGAGCCGGACGCCTATGAAGTCGTGGCCCTGACCGCGCATAATGATGTGGAAGGGCTGGCGCGCCTCGCCAGGGAGTGCGGCGCGGCCATGGCCGTGATCGGGCGGGACGAGCTATATGAGCCGCTGCGGCAGGCGCTGGCTGGCTCCCATGTGCAGGCTATGGCGGGCGAAGATGCCCTTGTGGAAGCGGCGCAGGCGGGCGCGGACTGGAGCATGGCGGCGATCGTCGGCTGCGCGGGGCTGCGTCCCACGATGGCGGCGCTGCGGGCGGGTGGCACGGTCGCGCTGGCGAACAAGGAGTCGCTGGTATCGGCGGGGCCGCTGATGATGGACGCGGCCAAAGCCTCCGGCGCGACGCTGCTGCCGGTGGACAGCGAGCATAATGCGATCTTCCAGTGCCTTGCCGCAAGCAGCCTCGATGAAGTGGCCCGCATCACGCTGACGGCCAGCGGAGGCCCCTTCCGCACCTTCACCCGCGAGGCGATGCGCGCCATCACCCCGGCGCAGGCCGTGGCTCATCCCAACTGGTCGATGGGCGCGAAGATCAGCGTCGACAGCGCCACGATGATGAACAAGGGGCTGGAACTGATCGAGGCCGCGCATCTCTTCCCCATCGGCACGGAGCGGATCGAGATCCTCGTCCATCCCCAATCGGTCATTCATTCGATGGTGGAGTTCCGCGACCGTTCCACGCTGGCGCAATTAGGGTCGCCCGACATGCGGATTCCGATCGCTCATGCGCTTGCCTGGCCGCAGCGGATCGCCACGCCGTGCCAGCCGCTCGATCTGACGCGCATCGGACGGCTCGATTTCGAGGCGCCCGATGAGGATCGCTTTCCCGCCCTGCGCCTGGCGCGGCAGGCGGCGCGGGCGGACGGCGCGGTTCCCGCGATCCTCAACGCGGCCAATGAAGTCGCGGTCGCCGCCTTCCTCGAAGGCGCCATAGGCTTCCTTGATATCGCCGCAATTGTGGAGGATGTAGTGAACCGCTATAGCGTGGCTGTGCCGCGCGGGATCGACGACGTGCTGGCGGCGGATGCCGAAGCGCGTGCGGTCGCAAGGCAGGTGATGGAAAGATTGACGGTTTGATCCATAGTCCCGGTTTCCTTTTGACCATTCTCGCTTTCGTCGCGGTAATCGGACCCCTCGTCTTCGTGCATGAGATGGGACATTATCTCGTCGGCCGCTGGTGCGGGGTGAAGGCGGACGCCTTTTCCATCGGCTTCGGGCCGGAACTGGCCGCATGGGTGGACCGCCGTGGCACGCGCTGGCGGATCGCGGCCTTTCCGCTGGGCGGCTATGTGAAGTTCAAGGGCGATATGAACGCCGCGAGCCAGACCGATCCCCGGTGGCTGGAACAATCCGCTGCCGAACGCGCGGAGAGCTTCCCCGGCAAGCCGCTGTGGCAGCGCGCAGCCATCGTCGCGGCAGGACCGGCGATCAACTTCCTCTTCGCCATCCTGATTCTCGCCACCTTCGCTTTCATCCATGGCGAGAGCCGCACTCCTGCCGTTGCCGGACAGGTGCAGCCGGGCAGCGCCGCCGCCGCCGCCGGGATCGAGGCGGGGGACCGCATCGTCTCGCTCAATGGGCGGGAGATGGGGACGTTCGACGATATCCGCCTCTATGCCCAGATTCGCCCCGGCGAGCCGGTGACGATCATCGTCGAGCGCGACGGCACTCAATTCACGCGGCAGGGCCGGATCGGCGCGGTCGAGGAGAAGGACGGCTTCGGCAACAGCTTCCGCATCGGGCGGCTGGGTATCGCGCCGGGCGAGCCGGTGATCGAGCCGGTGAGCCTGTGGCGCGCACCCATCGTCGCCATCGACCGGACCGGCGACATCGTGCGGACCATGGTGGAGACGCTGGGCCAGATCGTCGGCGGCGGCCGCTCCGTCAAGGAACTGGGCGGGCCGCTCAAGATCGCGGAGGTGTCGGGTCAGGCCGCGACGCTGGGCGTGGAGAGCTTCGTCTTCTTCATGGCGCTCATTTCAATTAATTTGGGGTTCATCAACCTGTTGCCAATCCCCATGCTGGATGGCGGCCACCTGCTGTTTTACGGGCTGGAGGCGATACAGCGGCGGCCGGTCAGCCCGCAGGTGCAGGAATGGGCCTATCGGTCCGGCCTTGCGCTGCTTTTGACCGTGATGATGCTGGTGACTTTCAACGATTTGTCTTCTTTCGGGCTCTGGAAGCGTCTGTCCGACTTGATCGGTTGATCCGCATCGGGCAGGGAGACGCGATTTCGCATCGTCTTTACGGACGGCAACGGATTTTATTTTGAGGGTGGAGCGGGTGACAGCGATGATGAGCAGCAACAGGCAGCGTCCGGTCGTCGCGGCCTTGCTGGCGACGACGATGATCGCGGGGCTGTCCGCCGTGCCCGCTTATGCGCAGCAAAGCGCGCCTGCGCCGGCTGCTGCGCCTGCGCCCGCGCCTGCCGCGGCCCCTGCGGTGGCTCCCGCCGGAACCATCCGCAGCCTGACCGTCACGGGGCAGCAGCGTCTGGAGCCGGACACCGTCCTTTCCTACACCAAATTGCGCCTGGGCGAGTCCTTCACGCAGGAATCGCTCGATCAGGCGCTGCGCGATCTTTATGAGACGGAACTGTTCGCCGACGTCCAGATCCGCAACGACAATGGCGCGCTCACCGTCGAGGTGAAGGAAAATCCGGTCATCAACCGCATCGTTCTGGAAGGCAACAAGCGCCTGAAGGAAGACAAGATCCGCCCGGAAATCAAACTCGCCCCGCGCCAGATCTACACCCGGTCCAAGGTGCGCGCCGACGTCGCCCGCATCATCGAACTGTATCGCCGTCAGGGCCGCTTCGCCGCCACCGTCGAACCGAAGATGGTGCAGCTCGACCAGAACCGCGTCGACATCGTCTTCGAGATTTCGGAGGGCCCCAAGTCGAAGGTCCGCCAGATCAACATCATCGGCAACGACAAGTTCAGCGACGGCAAGCTGCGCAGCGAGATGGTGACGAAGCAGTCGCGCTGGTTCCGCATCTTCTCGTCCGGCACCAGCTACGACCCGGACCGGCTTGCCTATGACCAGCAGAAGCTGCGCCAGTTCTACCTGACCGAAGGCTATGCCGATTTCCGCGTGACGTCCGCCGTGGCGGAGCTGACGCCGGACAAGCAGGACTTCATCATCACCTATGTGGTGGAGGAAGGCGACCGCTACAAATTCGGCGACGTGAAGGTCGAATCCGACATTCGCGACCTGTCGGGCGATTCGCTGACGAAGATGCTGCCGATGAAGAAGGGGCAGTGGTATAACGCCAAGCAGGTCGAGGACACGGTCGACACGCTGAGCGAGACGGCGGGCCTGTTCGGCTATGCCTTTGCCGACGTGCAGCCCGATTTCCAGCGCGACAAGGACACGCTGACGATGGGGATCGATTTCCGCATCGCCAACGCGCCGCGCGTCTATGTCGAGCGGGTCGACATCAACGGCAACACGCTGACGCAGGACAAGGTCGTCCGCCGCGAATTCCGTCTGGCCGAAGGCGACGCGTTCAACAGCTTCCTCGTCAAGCGTTCGAAGGACCGTATCAACTCGCTGGGCTTCTTCCAGGACAAGCTGGAGATCGAGCAGAAGCCTGGTTCCACGCCCGACCGCATCGTCCTTGAAACCAATGTGCAGGAAAAATCGACCGGTGAACTGTCGCTGTCGGCGGGCTTCTCTTCGCTCGAGAGCTTCATCCTCTCCGCATCGATCACGCAGCGCAACTTCCGCGGCAAGGGCCAGGAACTGAGAACCAGCGCAAGTTTGTCACGCTATTCCAAATCCATAGAATTGGGCTTCACCGAACCTTATTTCCTGGACAAGAATATCGCATTGGGTGGCGATATCTATCGTCGCGATTACAACTCGTTCAACTATATCAACAACGATCGCAACACGACCTACGAGCAGACAACCACTGGCTTTCAGATCCGTGCGGGTGTGCCAGTCACGGAATATATGTCGCTGGCGCTTCGCTATAGCCTGAACTTCGACGATGTGACGCTGGATAAAGACACCTACTACACCGACATCAATAATGATGGTGTCCTGGGCAACAGCGACGGCGATAGCTGCGATCCGATACGCGCCGGCCGTTATCTGTGCGATGCTATCGGCAAGCGGACGACGTCCTCGCTCGGCTATTCGCTGATCTATGACACCCGGGACAATCGTATCCGTCCGACGCGAGGTCATAATGTCGTCCTGAGCCAGGATTTCGCGGGTCTGGGCGGCAGCGTCCGATATGTCCGAACCCGGCTCAACGGTTCCAAATATTGGCCGCTGGGCGGTGGGTTCATCTTCTCGCTTTCGGCGGAAGGCGGCTATATCCATTCGCTGGAAGGCGAACGGCGGGATGACGCGGGCGATCTGGTCGACAAGGTGCGCCTGACCGACCGTTTCTTCCTGGGCGAGCCGCAGATTCGCGGCTTCGACATTCGCGGCATCGGTCCGCGCGTGAAACGTTACTATCTGACCAAGGATGACGACGGAAATTATATCCGTAGCTCCGGCAGCAACAGTGTGAGCGACGACGCCCTGGGCGGCAAGGTCTATTATATGGCGCGGGCAGAGGTGGAGATTCCGCTTGGGTCCGGCGCTCGTGAAATGGGGCTCCGTCCGTCGGTATTCGTCGATGCAGGTGCTGTAGCCGGCCTCAAAAATCCCACAACGCTGAACTTTTCCGGCTATTGCAGTGTCCAGACCGGCAGCGGCGACACCGCGACGACCACAACGCAGCAGGCCGCCGGGCTAGGGACTTGCAGTACACCGCCGACAGGTTCGACCGCGACCTACATCGACGGTTCGGGCTTCGAGGAAGTTTATCTGGGCGATACGCTGAAACCGCGCGTGTCCGTCGGCTTTGGCGTCAACTGGAACTCGCCTTTCGGGCCGTTCCGCATCGACATCGCCAAGGCCCTGCTCAAGGAACCAGGGGACGACACCAAACTCATCACCTTCAACGTAGGGACTCAATTCTGATGAAAATGATCACCAAGGCCGCCGCGCTCGCGCTCGCGCCCGTTTCCGTCATCGCGCTTTCCGCCGCGCCCGCCGCTGCCCAGTCGAAGCAGGGCATCGCCGTGGTCGACATCCAGCGCGCCGTCGCGACCAGCACCGCTTACACCACGGCCCGCACCCAGATCCAGACCACCTACAAGGCGCAGATCGACAGCTTCACCGCGCGCAAGAACGCCATCGATGCCGATCTGCGCGCCAAGAGCACGGCGCTCGACGCCGCGATCAAGGCCGCCGGCGGCAAGCCGACCCCGGCGATCCAGACCCAATATGAAGCGGCCCAGAAGGCCCAGCAGGACGGTCAGGCCGAATTGCAGCGTCTGGGCGAGCCGATCGCGCTGGCCAACGCCTATGTGGAAGAGCAGATCACGGCGAAGCTGTCCGATGCGCTCAAGACCGCAATGACCAAGTCCAAGGTCGATCTGGTGCTCGGCCCCGACGCCACCGTTTCCTATCAGCCCGCCGTGGACATCACCCAGGCGGTCGTGACAGAACTCAATGCGCTGGTGCCGTCCGTCAGCATCACCCCGCCCGCGGGCTGGCGTCCGGGCGGTCAGCAGCAGCAGGGTCAGGCGCCTGCCGCCGCTGCTCCCGCCAACCCCTCGCAGCAGCCGACCTCGCGCTGATCTGCGATGACGGATCAGCCTGACGCGGTTGCGTCCGCCCTTGGCCCCATGGATGTCCGTAAGGTCATGGCGGCCCTGCCGCACCGCTACCCCATGCTGCTCGTCGACCGCGTGGTTTCGCTCGTGCCCAACAGCGCGATCCACGCGGTGAAGGCGGTTTCGGTCAATGAACCCTTCTTTCAGGGACATTTCCCGACGCGGCCGATCATGCCGGGCGTGCTGATCGTGGAAGCGATGGCTCAGGCGGCGGGAGTGTTGGCGGTCGAAACCATGCAGCTCGCCAATTCAGGCAAGCTGGTCTATTTCATGAGTATCGACGGCGCGAAGTTCCGTTCGCCGGTGGAGCCGGGTTGCCTGCTCGACCTGCATGTCGAGATCACGCAGGCGCGGGGCGCGATCTGCAAGTTCGCGGGCAAGGCGATGATCGAAGGCAAGCTGGCGGCCGAAGCGAATTTCGTCGCCATGATCTCCGACCCGCCGCAGGACTGAGGGCGATGGGGAAGGGGCGCGCCCTTTCCCCTTGCTTTCGGGCGGAAAGCCATGTAACCGCGCGCCTTCACCAGTTTTGGCGTCCGCTTCGGGCGCATTTTTGGCATCCACGGCCGGTCGGAAACCGGCCATATACGGAGCAGATCATGAAAGCCGATACGCATCCCGATTACCACTTCATCACCGTCCAGATGACCGACGGCACCACCTTCCGCACGCGCTCCACCTGGGGCAAGGAAGGCGATACGATGGCGCTCGACATCGACCCCAAGTCGCATCCGGCATGGATCGGCGGTCAGCGTCAGTTGGATCAGGGCGGCCAGGTGGCGCGCTTCAACAAGCGTTTCGGCGGTCTGACGCTGAAGAAATAATCTTATCCGCAAGGATGAGGAGAAGGGCGCCCGCGACGGCGCCCTTTTTATTTTGTGTCGGTGGCGCGAAATTGGCGGCTTTGCGCCATACGGCCTGAGCGCGCGATATGGCGGAAATGATAAATTGGAGACGGTTTTGGGTGGATTGCGGACGGTCTGCTTAGCACGGTGCACTTCAATTTGGATGGGAAGGGACATTGCTTGCCCGTCATGCCAGCGAAAGCTGGCATCTCTCTTCTTGAGGCGCAATCAGACCCAAGAGAGATCCCAAGCTTCCGCTGGGATGACGGAGGTGGGAGTGTCCGTTCCTGACCGATACCGTCAACCATCCACGGCCTTCACCGCAGCGCGAATTTCAGCAGCAGGGTGCGCTGGAAGAATTCATGATTGTCGTCGGACACAATCCAGATCATCGTTTGCCCGGCTTCCTTCGTGACAGCCAGCCCCTCGAAATTATCGGCCAATAGCGGTGGCGCAAGGCGCGCCAGCGGTTCTGCCCGCAGCCGCGTGTCCGGCTCCAGCCTATCCGGCAACTCGACCATGGCGACCACGCCGGTGAACAGTTCCTGCAAGGTCAGCCGCCGGTTCAGCACCAGCAGATGCCGCTCATCCAGCGCCACCGCATCGGTGGGGCGATAGCCCTGCGGCGGCGTATAGCGCATATGAATGGGGGAGGGGGTGTCCGGGTCCGCCGGGTCGCCGGAAAAGAGCAGGACGTCATGGTTGCCGTCCGCCGTCATCCCCATCTCGGCGATGACGATGAAGCGCCCATCGGGAAGGCGGGCGAGGGATTCGATGGAGCCGGTTTTCGGCCATGCCTCGATCTCCGGCCATGTCCGGCATGCTTCGACCCGCGCGAAGCCGGATGAATAGCGACAGATCATCTGCTGCAATTCAAAGCCCACCCAATAACGGTCCGTCGCCGGGTCGTGGGTCATGGACTCCGAATCCCATGCCCACCATGGCTTGTCCCTGTCCTGCGGGCGGACGGGCAGGGGGGCGATGAAGGAACGGCGCGGCGCTTGTCCGCCGCCGACATGAAATCCCATCAAAACCCCTGAATCGCTCAGGCCCAGAACCTGTCCAGACGGTTCCACCAGCATGGACGATATGCCGCCGAAATTGGGATTCCGGCTCGTCAGTTCCCATCCTCCGACATAGTCCAGACTGCCTACCCGTCGCAGCGCGGGATCGTTGGCGCTCAGCGCCACGGCGCGCGCGGCCACGGGCAGGGTGCCGGGATGCACCAGCTTCGGCTTGTTCTTGTGGGCGGCTGGCAACAGCAGGATGGCAAGGGCCAGAACGATCAGGATTCGACGCATCGCGCTTGCCATAGGACAATATCGGGCAGCTTGCAGCATCTGCGTGACGGATCGGCCCTAGCTGAACGCTGCCTGTCATGCTCATTCAGGCTTGGCTCAATGCGACTCGGATAGAAAGACAGCAATCAAGGCGAATCCGCCCTTCGGAAACGCCTTTGACGATGGCTTTTGGAGGAGCAACGCCATGAAGATGAAGTTTCTTGTAAATATGGGAGCTGCGCTGGCCATGGGCGTCGCCTCCTTCGCGGTGACCGCGAGCCCGGCCATGGCGCGCGACGGTTGGGGCCGCAATTATGATCGCGGTCATTCCTACCGGGGTTACAACGGTTATCGCGGTTACCGCGGCGGCGATTATTATCGCGGCAACCGGGGCGATCGTTATTATCGTAACGATTATTATCGCGGTTACCGGGGCGGCTATCGCTGCCGTGACAGCGGTACTGGCGGCACGATCATCGGCGCGATCGCCGGTGGCCTGCTCGGCAACGAAGTGGGCAAGGGCAGCGGACGTTATGGCCGGGGCGACGGCACCACGGGCGCCATCATCGGCGCGGGCGTCGGCGCCCTCGCAGGCCGCGCCATCGACCGCGATTGCTAAAATAGCCCAACAGGATCGAAGGCAGGGCCGCTCCGCAAGGGGCGGCCCTTGTTGTTCTGGAGATCACCGTGCTTCTGCGTTGACTTGGGCCGTCCTTCGGGTCGCAAGAGCGGAAGGACAAGGGAATGGCCATATATTTTGCGAACTTGTGGACTTGTAGTGGCGGGTTTCGGCCATGAGCGGACGTTCATCTCACCACCGTTCGTCCTGAGTAGCCACTGAGCTTGTCGAAATGGCGTATCGAAGGATATGGCTCGAAGGATATGGCGCAAAAGACCCTTCGATACGGGTCTTCGACTTCGCTCAGCCCCTACTCAGGGCGAACGGAGGTGAGTAAAACCGGACCATCCGCTATCCACCCATAGTCGCCTCCCTCACCGGGTTTGCAAACGGCACGATTTCCAAAGAAGCGGGGTGGACTTAGGGAGCCTTTGCGCCGGCCGCATTGCCGGCGGCAGGCTCGATCCTGTTCCGATCCGCGCGCAGGGCCGTCATCGCCGCTGGATTGACGCCTGCGTCCTCCTTGCGCACCTGTCCGGCGCGCGCGTCCAGCATCGCCGCCGCATCGTTGAGCGCGCTGGCCTCGCTCGCGCTGACGCCGCCCACGCCGTCCCCTGACGCCGATCCACAGGCGGTCAGGCAGGCCAATGCGGCGACGCCTGCAAGAATGCGGATCATCTCCATTCTCCTCGCGCATAAGAAAAGGGCCGCTCCGTTTCCGGCGCGGCCCTTTTCGAAAACTTGCCCGAAACGGGATTACATCGCGTTCGAAGCAGCGTTGGCAGCGGCATTCGAAGCGTTGGCCGCAGCGTTCGACGCATTGTCGGCGGCGTTCAGCGCAGCGTTCATCGCGTTGTCGGCGGCGTTCGATGCGTTATCCGCGGCGTTCGCGGCGGCGTTGGCGGCATTTTCCGCACCGCCCGAGCAGGCGGCAAGGCCGAGCGACGCGGCGAGAACGAGCGAAAGAGCAATCGACTTGGTCATGGGCTAAACCCCTCTCTGAGAACAAAAAACCGTGCAGACCATCTCGGAGAAAAGCTCACCCCCCATCGCGTCTGCGGGGCGATTCGTAATGCCTTGGCCCTTGCAAGGCAATCCTCTTCATGTGGATTAAGAGCGGTATTTCAGCAATTTTATATAAAATTCCCTGATAAAGAGCGCGATTGACGTATATAAAGTTTTCTTTATATAACTCTGCCATGAGCGCCGCACTCGACATTTTCAGGGCTTTGGGCGATCCGACGCGCCTGCGGATCATCCATTTGCTGCGCGCGATGGAGCTGGCGGTGGGCGAAATCGCGCAGGTCGTGGGGCAGAGCCAGCCGCGCGTGTCGCGCCATGTCCGCATCCTGGCCGAAGCGGGGCTGGTCGAACGGCGCAAGGAAGGGAACTGGGTGTTCCTGCGCCTTGGCCGGGATGCCGCCATCGCGCCCTATCTCACCATTTTCGACCGGATCGAGCCGTCGCAAGCGGAGCTTTTGTGGCAACAGGCCGACCTTGCCCGCCTTGCCGCCGTGCGCGCAGACCGTTCGCGCGCCGCCGAAGCCTATTTCGCCGAACATGCCGAGGAATGGGATGCGATCCGGTCCCTCCATGTCGCGGAAGCCGATGTGGAGGCGGCCATGAGGGCGCTGCTGGGGCAGGAACCCATCGGCCATCTGCTCGACATCGGCACGGGCACGGGGCGCATGATCGAATTGTTCGGCCCCGATGCGGAGCAGGTGACGGCGCTTGACCGCAGTCCGGACATGCTTCGCCTCGCCCGCGCCAAGCTGCCGGAGGATGCGGGCGACAAATATGCGCTGGTGCTGGGCGATTTCGGCGCCCTGCCTATGGAGCGGGGCAGCGCCGACACCGTGGTTCTGCATCAGGTGCTGCATTATGCGCAGGCGCCTGAAGCCGTGATCGCCGAAGCCGCTCGCGTCGCCGCCGCGCAGGGCCGGGTGCTGATCGCGGATTTCGCGGCCCATGAGCGCGAGGAACTGCGCCTGCGCGACCAGCATGCGCGCCTGGGCTTCTCCGACGAGCAGATCGCCCACTGGTTTGCGCAGGCGGGCCTCGATCTCGAACGGGTGGAAAGCCTGCCCGGACAGGAACTCACCGTGCAACTCTGGCTGGGCCGCCGCCGTGGCGCGCGGGTCCTGCCCATCGAAGGACGCATTTCCGCATGACCCTCCACTTCCCCTCCGTCGAAGAGGCGCGGCGCGCATTGGATGCGCCGCTTTATGCCGATCTGGCGGGCGACCTCAACGTCAGCTTCGAATTCTTCCCGCCCAAGACGGAGAAGATGGAGGAGCAGCTCTGGTCCGCGATCCAGACGCTGACGCCGCTGGGGCCGAAATTCGTCTCCGTCACCTATGGCGCGGGCGGGTCGACGCGGGAGCGCACGCACAACACCGTCGCGCGGATCGCGAAGGAAACGCCGCTCGCCGCCGCCGCGCACCTGACCTGCGTCGCCGCGAGCAAGGATGAGATCGCGGAAGTTTCCGATGCCTATTGGGATGCGGGCGTGCGCCATATCGTCGCCCTGCGCGGCGATCCGCCCGAAGCGGGAAAGCGGTTCGAGCCGCATCCGCAAGGCTATCAAGGCGCGGCCGAACTGGTCGAGGGACTGGTGAAGCGCCATCCCTTTGAGATTTCCGTCGCGGCCTACCCGGAAACCCATCCCGAAGCGGCGAGCGCGCAGAGCGACATCGACAATCTCAAGCGCAAGCTGGACGCAGGCGCGACCCGCGCCATCACCCAATTCTTCTTCGAGCCGGACAGCTTCTTCCGCTTCCGCGACACGGCGGCGGCGGCGGGGATCGACGCGGACATCATTCCCGGCATCATGCCCGTCAGCAATTTCGCGGCGGTCCAGCGCATGTCGGCCATGTGCAACACCAATGTCCCCAACTGGATGGGCCGCCTGTTCGAGGGGCTGGATACGCATCCCGGCGCGCGGCAACTCGTGTCCGCGACGCTGGCGGCGGAACTGTGCCGCAAGCTCTATGCGGGCGGGGTGCGGGATTTCCACTTCTATACGCTCAACCGGGCCGAGTTGAGCTATGCCATCTGCCACCTGCTGGGCCTGCGACCGGAGAAAAGTGCATGACCGCCGAGGAACAATTCCGCGCCATCGCGGCGGAAAAGATCATGGTGTTCGACGGCGGATACGGCACGTCGATCCAGAAGCATGGGCTGACGGAGGCCGACTATCGCGGCGATCTGGATCTGGCGAAGGACCAGAAGGGCAATAACGACCTGCTCTGCCTGACGCGCCCGGACATTGTGGAGGGCATCCACGCCGCCTATCTGGAGGCGGGCGCGGATATGGTGGAAACCAACACCTTCTCCTCCACGAAGATCGCCATGGCCGATTATGGCTGCGAGCATCTGGTGCGGGACATCAACATCGCCGCTGCGAAGCTGGCGCGCAGGGCCTGCGATGCGGCGACCGCGAAGGACGGGCGTCCGCGCTTCGTCGCCGGTTCCATCGGGCCGACGAACAAGACGCTGTCGATCTCGCCGGACGTCAATGATCCCGCCTATCGCGAGGTGGATTACGACACGCTCAAGGCCGATTATCGCGAGCAATGCGACGCGCTGATCGAGGGCGGCGTCGATTTCCTGCTGGTGGAGACCTGCTTCGACACGCTCAATGCCAAGGCGGCGGGCATGGCCGCGCGCGAGGCCGAGGCGGCGGCGGGCCGTCCGGTGCCGCTGATGCTGAGCTTCACCATCACCGATATGTCGGGGCGCAACCTGTCGGGGCATACGATCAACGCCTTCTGGTATTCGCTGCGGCATCTGAAGCCGCTTACCATCGGAGTGAATTGCGCTTTCGGCGCGGATTTGCTGCGGCCTTATCTGAGCGAACTGGCGAAGAATGCCGATACGCTGATCCTCGCTTATCCCAATGCGGGCCTGCCCAATGAGCTGGGGCAATATGACGAATTGCCGGAGACCACGGCCAGCCTTATTCGGCAATGGGTCGATGAGGGGCTGGTGAACATGGTCGGCGGCTGCTGCGGCACCACGCCCGCGCATATCGCGGCGGTGGCGAAGGCGCTTGCGGGGCACAAGCCGCGCCGGGTGCCGAAATTGCCGGTCGTGACCCGGCTGGCGGGCCTTGAACCGATGCATATCGCGGCCTGATCCCGCCTCCGTTCGTGTCGAGCGAAGTCGAGACACGGGCGCGCCACTGCTTCTCGACTTCGCTCGAAGCGAACGGACTTTTTTGAGAAAATGACTGAGAAACCCTCCGCCACCAATTTCGTCAACATCGGCGAGCGCACCAACGTCACCGGCTCCGCGAAGTTCAAGAAGCTCATCATGGCGGGCGACTATGCCGCCGCCATCGACATCGCGCGCGATCAGGTGGAAAATGGCGCGCAGGTGGTGGACGTCAACATGGACGAAGGCCTGCTCGACGCCGTGGAGGCGATGACGACCTTCCTCAAGCTCATGACATCCGAGCCGGACATCAGCCGCGTGCCGGTGATGATCGACAGCTCCAAATGGGAGGTGATCGAGGCGGGCCTCAAATGCGTGTCCGGCAAGCCCATCGTCAATTCGATCAGCATGAAGGAAGGAGAGGAAGCCTTCCTCGCCCATGCGCGAAAGGTTATGGCTTATGGCGCGGCAGTGGTCGTCATGGCCTTCGACGAAACGGGGCAGGCGGACACGAAAGAACGCAAGGTCGAAATCTGCGAACGCGCCTACAAGCTGCTGATGACCATCGGCTTCCCGCCGGAGGACATCATCTTCGATCCCAATATCTTCGCGGTTGCGACGGGAATCGAGGAGCATAACAATTACGGCGTCGACTTCATCGAGGCATGCAAGGAGATCAAGGCGCGCTGCCCCCATGCCCATATCTCCGGCGGCCTGTCGAACCTCAGCTTCTCCTTCCGCGGCAATGAGCCGGTGCGGCGGGCGATGCACTCCATCTTCCTGTATCACGCCATTCCGGCGGGCATGGACATGGGCATCGTCAATGCGGGGCAACTCGACGTCTATGATGCCATCGACCCGGAACTGCGCGAAGCCTGCGAGGATGTGATCCTCAACCGGCCGCAGCGCGATCCGGAAGTCACGCCGACCGAGCGGCTGGTCGAACTCGCCGAGAAATTCCGGGGCAAGGGCGGGGAGGTGGACAAGGCCGCCGAGGAATGGCGCGGCTGGCCCGTCGCCAAGCGGCTCGAACATGCGCTGGTCAAGGGCATCGACATGTATGTGGTCGAGGATACGGAGGAAGCCCGCCTCGCCGCCGCCAAGCCTATCGAGGTGATCGAAGGCCCGCTGATGGACGGCATGAACGTGGTCGGCGACCTGTTCGGCGCGGGCAAGATGTTCCTGCCCCAGGTCGTGAAGTCCGCGCGGGTGATGAAGAAGGCCGTCGCCCATCTGCTCCCCTTCATCGAGGCGCAGAAGGAGCCGGGCGCGAAGGGCAAGGGCAAGGTCGTCATGG
>JASGDV010000115.1:0-24364 GCA_049841255.1 Sphingobium sp. | reverse complement strand
CTTCAAAAACCGCAGCTAGCCGCCACTCTCACCCCAGCTTCAGAACCGGCTTGCGCTGGGGGCGCCTCCGGCCGGGCTACGCCGACCTCCGCCGCACCCAGCGCAGGGCGTCCCCCACAACCCTCCGTTCAATCTCGAAAAGGGGTCCCTCTTCGACGCCGATAGGGGGTCCCGTTTGCGCGCCGTTTGACAGGATAACGGCCAATATCGATACGGCGCTGATATGTGCCATAACGATAGGTGACGAAAAAGGATTTATAGCCCGACGGCGAAACCCTCACCCCAAAACCGGGAAGATGGAGATCGCGAACTTCATATCGTTTCGGCACGGGCTTCAGTGCCGAAACAGTCTTGTCTGAAAGCGCCTTACGCATGATGTCATCCTTTCGATGACATCCCAATAATCACAGAAGTCATGCAATCTCAAAGAAATTACTGAATCTGGACAGAATGCAATAGAAAAAATCATCCCGAAACGATTAGCATATCTGAACATAGCGACCCCGGGGGTCTTTTAGACGGGCGAATCAATCATAGGATCACATCAGGTCCGGTTATCCAGTTTTCGGCCTTTTGGCTTTCACGATATTACATGAACCACCAAGGGAGTCGGCAATCATATCGCCAAATGTTTGCGATGTTCTTCAATGGCCCTGACCACTTCCCGCGAGAAAGGAAGATGCGTTTTTTCTTGCGTCCATAACGCATCGAACCGTTCCACCGTCTCTTTGGCTGTCGCGGTGACAAGGTGTGAAGGAAGATGCGCCTTGTCCGCCATCATCGTCAACGCATCATAGGTGAAGGAGGACCATGCGCGCGACTGATGGAATTTCAACGCGGCGTCATCATCGGGAAGATAGGCGAGGGTCGACAGCAGATCATAAGCTGGCGCAAGACTCGGCCTGCGCTGGTCGGGATAGAATAGCGACCAGTTTTTAAGGTGCATGTCGCCATTGCCGATCAGCACCGAATAGGTCAGGCGGCGGATGAACTGCACGATGCTCCGTTCATCCGTTTCAATCGCGAGAACCCGCAGGATTTCCCGGTAGCTGCCCTTATATTTGTCGTCGGGAAAGACCCCGAAAATCTGCGCGAAATCCTCGATATGGATGGGACCGTCCATGCTGCGGTCGAAGCGGCGGGTCGCATAGGCCGATGCGCCATAACGGCTGATCCCGTCCGGCAGGCCATCAATGGCTTGCAAGGGCAGAAGATCGATTTCCGGTATGTCGATCCCCACCTGCTCGGCAAGGTGCATCGCCGCATACTCATTCTCCGGCAGGTCGGGATGCTGAGCGGAAGGCAGTTTAATGATCCAGTCGCCGCCAGCCCCGGTTGCAGGGATGGTCAAGCCGCCAGCTTTCCCTCCGTTCCTGATGGCAGAGAATTTGAGTTGGACGCCCGCCAGCGAGAAACGCAATCTTGCGCTGTCCCTCCCGGCCGCTGCTTCCGGCCCGGAGGTATGAGAGGATTGATAGGCACCTTGGACGGGCATGGCGGTTACCGCCCCAGGCAAGTCACCACCCAATTGCGCAAGGAGGGGATATTCGCGCGCCGCCTTCACTCCGGCCCTGCGCGCCAGATACTCCCGCAATGCTCCTTCGGGCAGGAGATTCGAGAAGAAAGGTTCGATCTTCGTCTGGTAGGCGCGCGGTTGGTTTAGCACCGCCCCATGTTGGTCCTTATAGGCAAGTGAGAGCGTCGGGCGGTCGGCATCCGCGATATAGACGTCATCGAAGGTGAAGATGCTCCTGTCACCATCAAGGCGGGCTATCGTTCCAATACGACGGCCATGGAGGAGAATGTCGAGCGCAGGAGCATCCATCATTCTTCATCCTCTTCCAGCCGATAGGCAGGGTGTTGATCGGCAGCTTTCCCATCCCCTGCCTCCTGACTACGAAGCACCCCTTCCACGGCAGGCAGGGCTTTGCGAGGAATAAGTCTGATTTCGAGATCGAGCGCCCGGGCAATCTGGATCAGGCTGGAAAGCTGAAGATCGACCCCGCCTGACTCGATCTTCGAGATATGGCTCTGCGGCAATCCCACCCGTCGCCCCAATTCCCGCTGTGTCAGCGCCTTTGTCTGACGCGCTGCCTTCACGCTTGCAGCAATATCGGAAACTGGAAGATGGGTATCTGTCATCACATATGCCTATACATTTTCATATGTAGTGACATATCAATAAGCCAATCCCATTGCAATATATGTTAAAGCATATCTCATATCATTATATATGTGTAATGGCATATCAACAAACTTTCCTGCTACATTGGCAGTCTGTTACGCCAAGATGAGCATCTACCTCATTGGGGCATCAATGGGGAAACAGACGCATCGAATTGAGTGAAAGACCTTGCAACGATCTGCAACATTGTGCTTCCCCGAAGACCCCTGAAATCACAACCCGGACGGAGAAAATGCACCTAAATACAACAGCTTGAAAAGACTCCCGGCCTCGCTGAAAATCGCAGTGTCGGCGGTTCGACTCCGTCCCCGACCATATCTCTGTTCGCCAAGTCCCGCGAATGATTGAGAAAACCCCCAGAAAACTGCTAAAAATGCTCGCGAAAATGGCCGGGCTTGTTCGGCTATGTTTGCCAGCAATCACGCTCCGTTGGGGGGTATGGCTGGGGGTGGTCTGCAAAAGGGCTGATCGAAATACCCCCAGATTGCGGCGAGGATTTGGGAGTGGCCGAAATGGCGCTGACAGATACCGCGATCAAAAATGCCAAGCCGAAGGATAAGGCCTACAAGCTGGCCGACGAAAAAGGACTGCATCTGCTGGTGCATCCTTCGGGTGGTCTGCTGTGGCGTATGAAATACTGGGTGGACGGCGCGGGCAACGACGGCCAGAGCAAGGTGATCTCCGCGCGCATATGCGTGCCCGAGGGAAAGGTGATGACGGCGAAGGTTCAGGTCGCGAGCACTCGCGGCGGTGTCGCCAGCAGCGAAGTGGCGATCACGCCATAGTTTGGATGGGATATTCGTGTCGGGACGGTGATAGGCGTTCCAAATGGCTTTAGAAAGTTCGAGTTACAAGAAACCGGTCATGGGCGCAGATGCTATCGAAGGCCGCTGGACGATGTTGCGGAGGGCTTCGTGGATCAAGAGTTAAGTCATCAAAGCGGTTTGCCATCCCTGCCCAGCAACTCCATGCGATAGGAACAGCCATATAGGGTCTTGCCGGGATGGGTGGTAACATTTGAAATCGACCGGGCGATGGTGACGTGCGAACCGAAAGCACCGTCCGTGCCAGGCGCTTCGGTCTCATCGACAAGAACCCGTTCCCCCATGAACTTGCGGAACGGCAACTCTCGCTCCACCTGCTCGCGCGATATGCCATGCTCGGCAGCCGCCTCGATGAGGTCTTCTGCATCCAGCGCGTTTTCCACCCCTTCCTGCTTTGCAATGACGCTGGGGTCGGCCAGATCGAGAATGGCCACCATGGCGTTGGATGTAACGCCGATCCTCCGGGTGCTGTATCTTTCCGCGACAATGATCGGCGCGGGCAGCTCATATTCATTCATGAAGATATTGCCGGATTCGATCTTCTTCCATCCGCGTCTGGCAGCCACGCCGTCCTTGTCTCCCAATGCGAATGCAAAGCCATTATAGGTCGGCACATCGAGACGACAGTCGATCGCATCAGCCTCGCTCACACTATTGGGATCGAAATCCTCCTCGGGTGTGAGTGGCTCGACGGCAACCGCCATCGCTGGCGCTGCCATGAGGGCCGTAAACAGGGCGAGATGGCCAAGAATGCGTGACAAGACACTATCTCCCAATCGGCTTGTATGACTTCCGTCACCGATGCAGTGACCGAGGCGCGTATGAACCATGCCGACGCCGTTGCCAACGCCCGGTTCGAGGGGGAGGACGATAGGCTTTCTCGGGAGGGCGATGCGCATTGGGGAGACTGATCCGATCCATGCCGTTGCGCTCGATATCGCGTTGCCGCGAAGAGTGCGGCATAGTGCCGGATGGAGATGAGGAGGCTCCGCGCATTTTGGTCTTGCAATTCCCGGCCATCGTTGCACTAATGTTGCAATGCACAATGGCCTTTGGCCGGAGGGAGGATCGACGCTTTGCCCTTCCATGAAATGTTTGAGCCAGACGGTTCCGTCCGCGCCTGTTATGACGAGGTGCGCAAATGGGTGGAGCGGACCGGCATATCCGGGCTCAATCGCCGCATGGAAGAAGCCGAAGCGATCTTTCGTCGCATCGGCATCACCTTCGCCGTCTATGGCGAAGGAGGCGATCCGGAAAGGCTGATCCCCTTCGACCTGTTGCCGCGCATCTTCACGGCGCAGGAATGGCGGGTGCTGGACCGCGGCATCCGGCAGCGGGCGCGGGCGCTCAACGCCTTCCTTCTCGACATCTATCACCGGGGAGAGATCGTCAGGGCCGGGATCGTCCCGGCCGACATCATCTATCGCAACAGAGCCTATCTGGCGGAGATGGTGGGTTTCACGCCGCCCGGCAGGGTCTATAGCCATATCGTCGGCATCGACATCGTGCGGACCGGCCCGACCCGTTTCGAGGTGCTGGAGGATAATTGCCGCACGCCGTCCGGCGTATCCTACATGCTGGAAAACCGGGAGATCATGACGCGCATGTTCCCCGAACTCTTCGCGCAGGGGCTGGTCGCGCCGGTGGACGACTATCCCGCCGATCTGCTCCGCAGCTTCAAGGAAGTCGCGCCACCCGCCTGCAAGGGCGATCCGGTGGTTGTCGTGCTGACGCCCGGCGCCCTCAACAGCGCTTATTATGAGCATAGCTTCCTCGCCGACCTGATGGGCGTGGAACTGGTGGAGCCAGCGGATCTGTTCGTGGATGAAGGCCGGGTCTGGATGAAGACCACGCTGGGCCCCAAGGCGGTGGACGTGATCTACCGGCGGATCGACGATGAATATATCGACCCGCTCACCTTCCGGCCCGACAGCCTGCTAGGCATTCCGGGACTCTTTCATGTCTACCGCAACGGCGGCGTGACGCTGGCTTCCGCGCCCGGAGCGGGGATCGCGGACGACAAGGCGGTCTATATCTACGTGCCGGAGATGATCCGCTTCTACCTGGGTGAGCAGCCGATCCTCGACAATATCCAGACATGGCAATGCTCGAAGCCCGACGAATGCGCCTATGTGCTGGAGCATCTGCATGAACTGGTGGCGAAGGAAGTCCACGGATCGGGCGGCTATGGCATGCTGATCGGGCCGAAGGCATCGGCTGCCGAGATCGAGGCCTATGCCGACCGGATCAGGGCCAATCCCGGCGAATTCATCGCCCAGCCGACACTGGACCTGTCCACCGTCCCGACGCTGGGGCCCGCCGCCGTGGTGGGCCGCCATGCCGACTTCCGTCCCTATTGCCTCGTCGGCAAGCAAATCCGGCTGGTGCCCGGCGGCCTCACCCGCGTGGCGCTGACCGAAGGGTCGCTGGTGGTGAATTCCAGCCAGGGCGGCGGCGTGAAAGACACCTGGATTCTACAGGATTGATGCGATGCTGAGCCGGACCGCTGAAAACCTCTTCTGGATGGCCCGCTATATGGAGCGGGCGGAGGCCACCGCGCGGCTGCTGACCATGGGGCAGCGGATGACGATCCTTCCCGGCGCGCATTATCGCGACGAGTGGCGATCGGTCGTGCGCGCGGCGGGGTGCGAGGAGCATTTCCCGTCGGGAACCCCGGTCACCGAAAGCGATGTCGTATCCTTTCTGATGCTGGACCCGGACAATCCCTCGTCCATCCGGTCCTGCCTGCTCAAGGCGCGGGCCAATGCCCGGTCGGCGCGCACCATGCTGACGCAGGACATGTGGGAATCGCTCAACGAAGGCTGGCGCAAGCTCGACAGCTATGACCTGGCGGAGGCGCGGCAGCAGCTCCCGGCGCTCATCGACTGGGTGAAAACGCGGGTCATGACCTTCCGGGGCGCGGCCGACACGGGGCAGCTTCGCAACGAAGGGCATGATTTCCTGCGCGCGGGCGGCTCGCTGGAGCGGGCGCAGATGACGCTGCGGCTGCTGGACGTCAAATATTATGTCCTCCTGCCCGAAACGGAGGTCATAGGCGGCAATCGCGACCATTATCAGTGGACTTCCGTGCTTTATGCCCTGTCGGGCGAGCGCGCCTATCACCATGTCTATGGCGGCACCTATACGCCTTGGCAAATCACCGACTTCCTGATGCTCAACCGCCTGTTTCCGCGCAGCGTCGCCTTTTGCGCCGACCAGCTTGCTTATCGGCTCAACCGTCTGGCGGGATGGCATGATTCACGTGGAGCATGCCACGACACCGCGCAGGAGATGCTCACCGTTCTGGAAGGGCTGGACAGCGGGGAGATTTTCCGCCGGGGCCTGCATGAAACCGTGCAACTGGGGCTCAAGATGACCAACCGGCTGGGCGTGGAGATCGCCGAGACTTACCATTTCGGATAGAGAAGGAGGGAAGCGCCGGCCATGAAGCTGCTCGTCCGTCATCAGACGGTGTATCGCTACGCCCAGTCGGCGGGGCGCGTCGCCATGCGGTTGAAACTCATGCCAGCGGACACGCCCCAGCAAAGGGTGCTGGAATGGCGCGTCAGCGTGAACGGCGATCCGGTCACGGCATTCCATGTCAACAGCTTCGGGGAAAAGGAAGCGATCTGGATTCGCCACGACCAGCTCGATCATGCGGTGATCGTCGCCGATGGGCTGGTGGAGACGACGGAGACGCATGGCGTGATGGGCTGGCCGTCGGGACAGGTCGATCCCCGCTATTTCCTGCGCGATACCCCGTTGACCCGCGCGTCGGACGGGATTCGCGAGATGGCGCTCGCGGCGGGGGAAGCGGGAACGCCGCTGGAGCAGCTTCATGCCCTGTCGGCCGCCGTCCGCAGCGCGGTCGGCTATCGCCCCGGCGTCACTTCGGCGGACACCAGCGCGGCCGAAGCCTTCGCCCTGGGGGCGGGCGTCTGTCAGGATCATGCCCAGATATTCATCGCGGGCGCGCGGGTTCTGGGACTGCCCGCGCGCTATGTATCGGGTTATCTGCTGGCCGAGGAAGGCGACGCCCTGCATGAAACGCATGGCTGGGCGGAAGCGCTGGTGCCCGATCTGGGCTGGGTGGGGTTCGACCCCTCCAATCAGGTCTGCGTCACGGAACATTATCTGCGTCTCGCATGCGGTCTGGATGCGGACGACGCCGCGCCGATCCGGGGTTCCGTCACGCTGACGGGCGATATGTGGATCGATGCGGACGTGCGGATCGCACAGGCGGAGGAAGGGCTGGAGGAGCGGCAGTTGCAGCAGCAGCAACAGCAGCAGGGCCCGGCTTCATAAGCCGCCGCGTGAAGACAATTCTGCCCGCTGCGGCACTTCTTCCCGCAACAGCGCCGCGGCCAGCATCAGGTCATCCCGGAACCGGCCTTCCGCGTCCTTCGCCGCATCCGCGCCCAGGCGCAGAAGATAGCTGGGGTGCATCGTCAGCAGGAATCGGCTTCCATCGGGCAAGATCCCCACCTTGCCACGTTCCTTCCCGATGCTGGGCGTGCGGCCCGATATGGCCCGGCCCGCATTGGCGCCGAGCGCCAGGATCACGTCCGGCTGGACGAGGCGGCGTTCGGCATCCAGCCACCAGCGGCAACGGTCGACCTCGCCCGCCGTCGGATTCTGGTGGATGCGGCGCTTGCCGCGCCGTTCGAACTTGAAATGCTTCACCGCGTTGGTGATGCGGACCAGCGCGCGATCCAGCCCCGCCTGTTCCAGATGGCGGTTGAGCAATTGTCCTGCCGGGCCGGTAAAAGGCCGCCCTTCGCGCTCCTCGCAATCGCCGGGCTGTTCGCCGACTATCAGCAGCCGGGCCTTTGCCGGGCCTTCCCCCGCCACGGCGCGCGTTCCGTTGCAACCGATCGCGCATTGGCGGCAGGCCGCGATTCCCTGCGCGATGTCCTCCAGCGATGCGGGAGGCCGCCGGTCGAGGGGAACGCTGCCTTTCTCCACCATCGCCGCTTCCCGCGCCTGCGCGCCGGCGATCAGTCCGGGGATCAGCCGGGCCTCCGGCAGGTTCTTCCAGTATCGCCGCGGCATCTCCTTCACCATCGCGGCCACTTTCAGCCGGGCGGGATTGAAGATCGAGGCATAATAGCGTTGCCACAGATGCTCCGCCGCATCCTCGGCCGGGGCGTCGCGCCGGTCCGCGCCGGGGGCTTCGGTCAGCGCGATACCATCCCAATGCAGGCAGAGATCGGGCGTCAGGATGGACCAGTGCTGGCTGGCGAAGCGATTGAGGAAGAAATCGGCATTGGCCCGCACGATATGATGGTCCGGTTCGAACCAGGCGACATAGCGTTCGCCGCCGTCCGCCTCCGTCACCGTGCGAAACCGCAGGAAGGCCCGCATCTTGTGCATGTCGCGGCGGATATGACCGGCCATGACGGAAAGGCGGCGCACGTCCGGGTCGCTCGTCTTTTCCATCAGCGGCGCGTCATCCTGAAGCCGCCACAGCAGGCGATACAGCAGGGCGAAACGCTCGCGGTCGCGGTGCAGGACGACTTTGCCCGCCAATCGCAGGAAAGCCTTGCTGGCGCGGACGGCGCGGCGCGGCGGCGGGCTGGCCGCCCTTGCATCGTCCGCACCGAACAGGTCGCCCGCGCCCTCCGCCGCGAGCGTCCAGATGATCCGTTCCGGCGGGATGCCGCCCGCCGCCATCGTCCGCGCCTTGCCGCGCCACGCCTCGAAATCGTCCGGCCGGTCGATCAGGATGCGGACGGCGGCGCTCATCCGAACAATTCCATCTGTCGCGGCGGGGCCAGACGGTGGCGCAGGTCGAGCCGGTCGATCATCCGCACCGGCCGCCAGTCCGCCGTGACGATGAAAGGGCGCAGTTTCGCCACGGACCGCGTGAGCCGCGCCAGATCGTCCAGTCGCAGGCGGTGATGGCGGCGCGCTTGCAGGATCGCGTCCACGGCGCGCGTGCCCAGCCCCGGCACGCGCAGCAGCGCCTCGCGCGGGGCGCCGTTGACATCGACGGGAAAATCCGCCCGGTGGCCCAGCGCCCATGCCAGCTTGGGATCGATATCGAGCGGCAACATGCCGTCCGCATCCGTCGCCTGCAGCACGTCCCCCACTGAAAAGCCGTAGAAGCGGATCAGCCAGTCCGATTGATACAGGCGATGCTCGCGCATCAAGGGCGGGCGTTTGAGCGGCAGGACGGCGCTGGCGTCCGGGATCGGGCTGAAGGCGGAATAATAGACGCGGCGCAGGCGGAAGCGGTCGTAGAGACTGTTCGCCCGCCCGATGATCTGGCCGTCATTCGCGCCGTCCGCGCCGACGATCATCTGCGTGGACTGCCCCGCGGGCGCGAAGCGCGGCGCATGTTTGAAGCGTTTGCGCGAATCCCGCGCTTCCGCGATGGCCTCGCCGATGCGGCCGATGGCGCCTTCGATCTGTCGGCTGTCTTTGTCCGGGGCGAGCCGGGCAAGGCCGCCGTCGGTGGGCAATTCGACATTGATGGACACCCGGTCCGCCCATAGCCCGGCCCGTTCCACCAGTTCCGGCTCGGCCTCCGGAATCGTCTTGAGGTGGATATAGCCGCGAAAGCCGTGATCCTCCCGCAGGGCGCGCGCGACCTCGATCAGTTGCTCCATCGTATGGCTCGACGATTTGACGATGCCGGACGAAAGGAACAGTCCCTCGATATAGTTGCGGCGGTAGAAGCGCAGAGTCAGGTCCACCACTTCCCGGGGCGTGAACCGCGCCCGCCGCACGTTGGAACTCTTGCGGTTCACGCAATAATGGCAATCGAAGATGCAGTGATTGGTCAGCAGGATCTTCAGCAGGGAAATGCAGCGCCCGTCCGGCGCATAGGCATGGCAGATGCCCATGCCTTCCGTGGAGCCCAGGCCCTTGCCGTCCCTGCTATGTCTTTTGCTTGTGCCGGAAGAAGCGCAGGATGCGTCATATTTCGCGGCGTCGGCCAGGATGCCGAGCCGTTCGGCCATGGAGGATTGCGACATATGTTCTTCATATGTTCTTATGTGCCGATGCGCAATCGAAAGTTGGGCATGCTCCGCCTCGCCGCGCTGGGCAGCGCGGATCAATCGAGCCGGTCGATCATCATTCCAAGGGCGACCCGGACGGCGGCGAGGCGGACGGCCGTTCGTCCCTGTTTGCCGAAATGCTCCTCGCGATGCGCCGCCTCCCGTCCGCGCCGAATGCAGGCGAAATGGACCAGCCCCGGTTCGCCTTCCGGCCCGGCCGATCCGGCAAATCCGGTGACGGCCAGAGCGATGTCCGCCGGTGAATACGCCAGCGCGCCTTCCGCCATCGCCAGCGCGACGGGCCTGCTCACCGCCCCTTCGGCATCGATCAAAGACCGGGAAAGGCCCAGCAGGCCGACCTTCGCATCCTCGCTATAGACGATGAAGCCCCGTTCGAAGGCATGGCTGGTGCCTTCCACGTCGGTCAGGATGGCGCCGATCAGCCCGCCGGTGCAGCTTTCGGCGGTCGCCAGCCTCAGCCGCCGTCCGCATGCTTCTTCCAACAAGTGGCGGGCCAGCGCGTCGATATCCTCCGGCAGACGGTCCACCAGCGGTTCCATGGCTCTTCCTTCCTAATGGCGGCCCAGCAGGCGGCCGATCGTGGCATGGGCGGGCGGGCGGTCCGGCGTCGCTTCCTGATCCTTTTCGAGCCGCGCGCGGATCGCTTCGATCTCGGTGTCGGTCAGATGTTCTATGCCGATGAATTCCGCGCGGGCTTCCCGGATGGCGCGGAGCAACTCGTCCAGCTTGGCCTGCATGGCGCAGGCGTCGCGATTCTGGGTGTTCTGGACCAGAAACACCATCAGGAAGGTGACGATGGTCGTGCCCGTATTGATCACGAGCTGCCACACCTCCGAAAAGGCGAAGAGCGGTCCGGTGACCGCCCAGATGAGGACCAGCACCGCGGCCAGAATGAAGGTGGCGGGCTTTCCGGCAAGAAAGGCGATTTGCCCGGCGACCTTGGTGAAGAGCTTGTTCATCCTCTTTTTTCTCCTGCGGCAAATATCCCCTTCGCGCTCATGGCGTTGAGAACGCGGTCCTTGCCGCGAGGTTCAAATCTTGCGGCGGATGTGCCGTGCCCGATGCGGGGCGAGGCGTCGCGGCATGGCGTGAACTCTATCGGACGGGCTTCGTTGGGATATCGCAGCAGGAGAATCCCCATGACCCAGACAACCGGCATGATCCATGAAGACCCGCTTCCCGGCCATGAAAGCGCCTTGGACCCCAAACCCGAATGGGAACCGCGCTATCCCGGTTCCGGCCGCCTCGATGGCAAGGTGGCGGTCGTCACCGGCGGCGACAGCGGCATAGGGCGGGCGGTCGCGGCGCTCTACGCGCGCGAGGGAGCCGACATCGCCATCCTTTATCTCTGCGAACATGACGACGCGAAGAAGACGGTGGAAATCGTCGAAAGCGAGGGGCGGCGCGCCATCGCCATGGCGGGCGATCTGGGGGACAGCGATTTTTGCGGACGCGCCGTCGACCGGATCGTGGAGGAACTGGGCGGCATCGACATCCTCGTCAACAATGCAGGCGAGCAGCACCCGGACGAGGACATCACCGACATCAGCGAGGAGCAGTTGCGCCGCACCTTCCAGACGAACATCTTCGCCATGTTCTTCCTGACGCAGGCGGCTCGCCCTCATCTGCGGCGGGGCGCGGCCATCATCAATTGCACGTCCGTCACCATGTATCAGGGATCGAAGGAACTGCTGGACTATTCCAGCACCAAGGGGGCCATCACCGCCTTCACCCGGTCGCTGTCGGAAAATCTGATCGGGGAGGGCATCCGGGTCAATGCCGTGGCGCCGGGACCGATCTGGACCCCGCTCAATCGCTGCGGCGGCGCGAGTCCGGAAAAGCTGGAGCATTTCGGCGAATCCACGCCGATGGGGCGGCCGGGACAGCCCAATGAAGTGGCCCCCAGCTTCCTGTTCCTGGCCTGCGAGGATGCCAGTTACATGTCCGGGCAGGTGCTGCATCCCAATGGCGGGACCATCGTGAACGGGTAAGGAAGGATCAGGACAGGGAGAAATCCCGCAGGCGCTCTTCCAGAAGCCGGATCGTCTCCCCATTGGCATTGGCGAAGGCGAAGCGCAGATAATCCTGCTGTCCTTCGCCGAAATAGCTGCCGGGAATGCAAAGGATGCCCGCCCGCCGGGCGAGATGTTCCGCCACTTCGCTGGAATCCCTTCCCCGGAAGGAATGGCGCACGAAGGCGAAATAAGCGCCGATGGCGTCGATCTTCCAGTCCGGTGCCGCCCGCATGACGGCCCTCAGCGCGTCGGCGCGGCGGCCGATTTCCCGTCGGTTCTCCTCGCGCCATCCGGCAAGCAGGGGCAGGGCGACGGCGGCCTGCGCCGCGCGGGGCGCGCAGATTTGCAGATTGTCCATGATCTTGGCGACCTGCTCCACGACGCCCGCGCCCGCCATGATCGCGCCCAGCCGGTGGCCGGGGATGCAGAAGGATTTCGAGAAGCTGTAAAGGCCGATCAACGTATCTTCCCAGCCATGCAGGTTGAACAGCCCATGGGGCGCCTGACCGGCTTGCGGCAGGAAATCCCGGTAGGTTTCATCGAGGATCAGCCAGACGCCCCTGTCCCGGCAGAGGCTGAAGATCGATTCCAGCAGCGCCGAGGGATAGATCGCGCCGGTGGGATTGTTGGGCGAGACGATGGCCAGCGCCTTCACGTCGGCGGTCATCGCTTCCTCCAGCGCCCCGATGTCCGGCAGGAAGCCGTTTTCGGCCGCGCAGGGGACGAAGGCGGCGCGGATGCCCATCATCGCCAGCGTGGTTTCCTGATTGAAGTAGAAGGGATCGGTCATCAGCACGCTGTCGCCCGGTCCTGCCACCGCCATCGCCGCGCAGGCGAACGCCTGATTGCAGCCTGACGTGATATGGATGTTTTCCGGTCCCGCGCCCGTTCCATAAACCTGCGAGACATGCCGGGCATAGGCGGCCCTCAATTCCGGTTCGCCCTCGATCGGCCCATAACCGGCATAGGCGGCGGAGGATGCCGTCTCGCCCAGCAGCCGCAGCATGTCCGGATGGGCCGGATAGCCGGGCACGGCCTGCGAAAGGTCGATCAGCGGCCCCCGCGATCCGTCATAGGCGCGGCCCCAGGCCAGGACGGAAGGCACGGGCGGAGGATCGAGCTTTTGGACGAGCGGATTGAAGGCACCCATGGATTCCCCGGACGAAGATGATCGGTCGCGTGGCCTCCTTTATCGGATCGGCGGCGCGCCACAAGGGCTTCGGCCGTCAGGCGAAGCGCGCCCTGTTCCGCATCCATTCACGCCCCGCCCCGCGCGGCGGGCGGGCCATGATGCGCTTCCACGCGCGCTCGTGGAAGAAGAAGGCGACGGCGTTCACCATCGGCTCGATCAGGGCGATGCCGCCCGCCATGGCGGCCGATCCGGTCAGCACATAAGCCACGGAAAAGCCGATGGTCAGGTGGATGGACAAATAAGTGGCGGTCTTGACGAGGTCGAGCGGCATGGCGAAATCTCCTGCCGCCATAGTTAAGAATCAATCGCAATAATGGCCAACATCTTTTCCCGCTGGCTCTGATCGCTTCGACCGATCAATATGGGCGCAGGAGGAAGGCGTCATGAACGGACGGATCAGGGTCGGAATCGGCGGCTGGACCTATGAGCTGTGGCGCGGCGCCTTCTATCCCGAAGGGCTGCGGCAAAAGGACGAGCTGGCCTATGTCGGCGCGCATTTGACCGCGACCGAAATCAACGCGACCTATTACAGCACGCAAAAGCCCGCGACTTTCGCCAACTGGGCGAAGGCGGTGCCGGACGGCTTCCGCTTCGCGGTCAAGGCGTCGCGTTTCTGCACCAATCGGCGCGTGCTGGCCGAGGCAGGCGAATCGGTCGCGAAATTCGTGAATCAGGGACTGGCGGAGCTGGGCGACCGTCTGGGACCGGTCCTCTGGCAGTTCATGCCGACGAAAAAATTCGATGCGGAGGATTTCGGCGCGTTCCTGAAACTCCTTCCCGGCAGCGCCGGGGGCGTGCCGCTGCGCCACGCGCTGGAAGTGCGGCATGAGAGTTTCGACGATCCGGCCTTTCTCGCTCTGGCGCGGGATGCGGGCGCGGCGGTGGTGTTGGCCGATCACCCGGAATATCCGGCGATCCACGGCCATGATGTCGGCTTTTCCTATCTGCGGCTGATGCGGAGCCGCGAGGAGGAACCGGCCGGATATGGTGCGGCGGAAATGGCGCGATGGGCGGACGTCCTGCGCGATCGGGCAAAGACGGGCGATGTGTTCGCTTTCTTCATCAGCGGCGCGAAACCGCGCAATCCGGCGGCGGCCATGGCGATGATCGAACGTCTGGGGGCTTGAAGGCGGGTTGTGTGATGCTTGCGCAACAGGCTGTTGCATTTGCTGCAACTGCGAAGGCGCGCTTTGCGATTGTTACAAGAGCATGACAGGGCCATAGGCGCGCCACCGGCTCCTTTGGAGGGCCTTAAAACACAAGATGTTCGAAGGAAGATAATATGCGTCACGCTTTTCAGGGCGTCGCGCTGGTAGTCGCGGTCAGCGCCCAGCTGGTCACTTTCTACTCGGTGCTTTTCGCCTGAGCGCATCTCCTGCGCTTTCCTCTTCCCGATTGCCTTCGGGATTCAAAAAGGCCGCCCCGGGCATCCGCCAAGGGCGGCTTTTTTATTTGGCGATTGCGTCGCTCACAAACCTGCAATCTTGCGAAGCGGACATATGTTTCCCTTCTCCCCTTGTGGAAGAAGGATACGAAGCCTTGCTGAGCGGAGCGAAGCTAGGCGCAGTTGGATGAGGGGGTGGAGGCCAGGTTCTGCGCTATCGGGAAGGTGCTTTCCCCTCACCCAGCTACGGCAAGCTGCCCAAGTCTTCGCAACCCTCTCCCCCTTGGGGCGATGGATAAAAGGTCCGCTCCTCGCCGCTCCATGAATATCGCCGTCAGCGGATGACGATCCGTCCGGCTGACCATGATTGCGTCCCGGCGCATCCTCGCTACTCTGCGATCCGGGCGGGACAAGGAGGAGAGCCAAGTCATGAGCGAGCATCCCGATGACCGGATCGAGCGCCTGCCGGAAGACCGCAACTGGATCGGTTCGGCCGGACTGGACCGCCGCCGCCTGTTGATCGGCGGCACCTTCGCGGCAGGGTTCGCCGCCGCCTGCCGCCCTGTGTCCAGCAGCGCGATCCAGACTTCCGCCGAAGGGCTGGCGGAGGAAAGCGTGACGATCCCGGCGAGTGACGGCTTCGCGATGCCCGCTTTCGTCGCTCGCCCCGCCCAGGGAAAGGACGCGCCGGTCATCTGCGTGGTGCATGAGATTTTCGGCGTCCATGAATGGATTCGCGACATATGCCGCCGCTTTGCCAAGGCGGGCTATTATGCCATCGCGCCCGATCTTTTCGCGCGCCATGGCGACGCGACGAAGATCGCGGATTTCAAGGAGCTGATCGGCACCATCGTGTCCAAAGCGCCGGACGCGCAGGTGCTGGCGGACATCGACTCGGCCTATGGCTGGGCGGGTAGCCATGGCGGGGACGGAACGCGGCGCGGCATCACCGGCTTTTGCTGGGGCGGGCGGATCGTCTGGCTCTATGCGGCGCACAGCGCGCAACTGGATGCTGGCGTCGCCTTCTACGGCCGCATCGTCAGCGAGAAGACGGCGCTCCAGCCGCTCAGCGCGATCGAGGAAGCGGCGAAGCTCAAGGCGCCGGTGCTGGGCCAATATGGCGCGCTCGACAAAGGGATTCCGCTGGCCGACGTGGACGCCATGCGCGCCGCGCTCAAGCAGGCGGGCAAGACGCCGCCCGACGAGATCACCGTCTATCCGGGCGCGGACCATGGTTTCATGGCGGACTATCGGCCCAGCTATCACGAAGCCTCCGCCAAGGCGGCATGGACCGCGACGCTGGGCTGGTTCGACCGCTATGTGAAGGCGGGCCAGTGATTATTTGCCCGTCATCGCCTTCACCGCCGCCAGCGTGCTTTGCACATGGCCCGCATAGTTCAACTCGCTATGCACGAAGGCGATGCGGCCCGACGGCGCGATGACGTAAGAGGTGCGGTCGGTCATGCCCGGCCGCATCTTGAGCGCCACGTCATAGCCCTGCACGATGCCCGGCCCCGCCGATGCCACCGCGAACTTGCCCGCGCATTCCTTGGTGGAGAAGGCGACCAGATCGTCGACCGGATCGGCGGACATGCCGATGACGGTCGCGCCCGCCTTCTTGAAATCCTCGATATGCTCGGCGAATTCGCGCGCTTCGGCGGAGCAGCCGGGAGTGAACGCCTTGGGGAAGAAATAGAGGACGACCGGCCCGCGCTTCAACTGGTGCGACAGGGTGAGCGTGAAGGTCTTGCCCGCCATCGCGCCGCGCGTGGTGAAGTCGGGCGCCTTCGCGCCGACGGCCAGCGCCGCCATCGCGCCGGGCGCGCAGAGGGTTGCAGCCGCGGCGAGGGATAGGGCCGCGATCCGGGCGAGGGAATGGCTTGGCATGGTCAATTGTCCTTGTCTGGCGATGAGGGCAGGATGGCCGCGATCCAGGCGGCGCGCAAGCGTCGAGAAGGGCTGTTCCATGGAGCGCGTCCGATGGAAAGGTCCGTCGCTGCCTCCTTGGCAGCGGAACTCTTGGCCCTGTCGCTGGTTCCTTGCGGATGCGTTTCTATCTGCCCCTGGGGCTCCCGCTTCTGCTTCTCGCCTGCGATGACGGCCATGACCGGCAATCGGGCATGACCGCCAATATCGAAAACGCGACTCCGCCGGAGGAGGCGGTGGAGGAATTTCCGACCAATAATGCCGCCGCCCCGCCCGACAATGGAGCCGCGCCGGGCGGAGAGGAAAGCGGATCGCTGATCCCGACATCCTTGCAGGGGCGCTGGACCGGCATCGGCGACGATTGCAAGGACAGAAGCGCCGAACTGCGACTGTCCATCACGCCCAGGACGCTGGTCTTCCTGGAAAGCGTCGGCACGGTGACAGGCGTCGAGCGGCAGGCGGACGGGCAACTGAAGATCGACGCATCCTTCACGGGCGAAGGACAAAGCTGGACCCGAAGCCTGATCCTGAAGCCGTCCGCCAAGGGGCAGGAACTCACCATGGTGAATGACGGCGTGGCGGTGACGCGGAAACGCTGTAGCTGAGTCCGCGCCGAGCGCGCTTCCTAAACCGCGCCCGTCCCGCTAGAGCGACCTGATGATCGGCCGACTGACCCTGAGCGATTTCCGCAATCATGCGGATGCGCTGATCGTGCCCGATCATGCTTTCATCCTGCTGACCGGCGAGAATGGCGCGGGCAAGACGAACATATTGGAGGCCGTGTCGATGCTGGCGCCGGGGCGCGGCCTACGCGGGGTGGCGTTGCGCGATATGGCGCGGCAGGGCGGCGCGGGCGGCTTTGGCATCGCGGCGGAGGTGGACGGCGTGATGCTGGGCACCGGCGTGGCGGCCAGCGCGCCCGACCGGCGGCAGGTGCGGATCGGCGGGGTGGCCTCGTCCGCCAACGCCCTTGCGGATCATCTGGCGATCGTCTGGCTGACCCCGGCCATGGACCGGCTGTTCATGGACAGCCCCGGCGGGCGGCGGCGCTTCCTGGACCGGCTGACGCTGGCGCTCCATCCCGGCCATGCGGTGCACAGCGCCCGCTATGAAGCGGCGATGCGGGCGCGCAATCGGCTGCTGGGCGATCTGCGCGGCGCCGACCCGCTCTGGCTTGACGCGCTGGAGACGCAGATGGGGGAGCATGGCGCGGCGCTGGCCGTCGCGCGCGCCGATCTGATCGCGCGGCTGAATGATGTGCTGGCCGACCAGCCCGACGCACCCTTCGCCCGGCCGCTGCTGGCGCTCGAATCGGAGGAGACGGAGCGGGACGAACCGCTCGGCCCCCGCCTCGCCCGCGAAAGGCGGCGCGACGCGGCGGCGGGGCGCACCTTGTCGGGACCGCACCGGCAGGATCTGGCCGTCACCCACGTCGCCAAGGGACAGGCCGCCGCGCTCTGTTCGACGGGGGAGCAGAAAGCGCTGCTGCTGTCCATCCTGCTTGCCCACGCCGCTTTGGTGGCCGCTGAGCGGGGGCAGCCGCCGGTGCTGCTGCTCGACGAAGTGGCGGCGCATCTCGACCCGTCGCGGCGAGGCGCGCTGTTCGACCGGCTGCGCGGCATGGGCGCGCAGGTATGGATGACGGGCACGGAAAGCGCGCTTTTTCAGGATATTGGGCAAGCGACGCGATTGTCCGTCACGTCCGGGCAGGTCTTTCGTTCCGCCAGCTAACGCGCGGTAGCAACGACTCGTCGCCCGGCGCTTTTCAATCCGTCCTGCCTCTGCCCTAAGGCCGTCACGGCAAGAAACGCCTTTGGGAATATTGGGGGTCGCAACGCATGATCGGTGGTTTTCGCGCGCTTTTCGCGGCAGTGATGCTTGCGCTCGGCGCCCTGACCGTGACCCCTGCCAGTGCTGGCGTCCTCCAGTGCGTTCCCTTCGCCCGTCAGGTGTCCGGCATCGATCTTTACGGCAATGCGAATACCTGGTGGTCGCAGGCCGAAGGCCGTTACGGCCGTGGGCATGAACCGCGCGTCGGCGCCGTCCTGGCCTTTTCGTCCAGCCGCGCCATGCCCGTCGGGCATGTCGCCATGGTGAGCAAGGTCGTCAGCGACCGGGAGGTTCTGCTGACCCACGCCAACTGGTCCTATCGCGGCGGGATCGAGCGCAATGTCCGCGCCATCGACGTGTCGCCGAACAATGACTGGACCGATGTGCGCGTCTGGTACGGCCCCATCGGCAAGCTGGGCATTCGTTCCAATCCGGCGCGCGGCTTCATCTACGCCGACGCTCCGCGCGACGAGGCCAAGGTGCAGTTCGCTTCGGCCGACCGCGCCACCGCTGGTTCCGACGCGGCGCGCGGTGCCTACTGAGCGCTTAACCACTTCCTAAAGATCGCGGCCTAGGATCGTCCCCGGTGGGGCGATTCTCTGTTTGAGGTCGCAAGATGTTTCGATGGTTTCGCTGGGCGGCGGCGCTGCTGTTGTCCGGCGCGATGGCCGCGCCTTTGGGCGCGACGGCGCTGCAATGCGTTCCCTATGCGCGGATCGTGTCCGGGGTCCAGATCTACGGCGATGCGCTGACCTGGTGGGATCAGGCGGAAAACCGCTATCAGCGCGGGCATGAGCCGCGCAAGGGCGCTGTCCTGGCCTTTCGCCCGGCGGGACCGATGACGCTGGGCCATGTCGCGGTGGTCAGTCAGGTTCTGGGCGACCGCCGCATCCTGATCCGCCACGCCAACTGGTCCGCGCCCGGCGCCATCGAGGAGGATGTGATGGCGGTCGACGTGTCTCCCGCCGGGGACTGGAGCGAGGTGCGCGTGTGGCACAGCCCGACCGGCCGGATGGGCGCGCGGGTCAATCCGACTTTCGGCTTCATCTATGGCGCGAAAGGGAAGCTCAATCCCTTCACGCCCGATCCGGATCTGGGCACCAGCGTCCGCTTCGCCAGCCAGAAGACATGGGACGATGCGCGCGTCGCGATCCGCGCGGCCGCTTCAGACGAAGCGCCGCTGCGCCGGGCCGTATTCGCGGACGCGCGGGATCAGCGCAAGCCCGCGCGCGGCCCCCGGCTGGAGAGCGACCCGCGCGTCCTGGAATATGCCGACGCGTCGGTTGCCTCGCGTTCGCTGCGCGACATCATCAGCGACGTGAAGCAGGAAGCGCGGCTGCGCTGAGGATCATTCCCCGGTCGCGGCCTGCGCGTCTTCGGCGGGATTTTCGAACCAGGCCTCAACGGGACCGGACAGCTTGATCGTCAACGGATTGCCGTGGCGGTCGCGCGTCTTGCCCGCCGCGACGCGAATCCAGCCTTCGGAAATGCAATATTCCTCGACATCCTTGCGCTCACGCTCCTTGAAGCGGATGCCGACGCCGCGTTGCAGGACCTCCATGTCGAAATGGGGGCTGCGCGGGTTGGTCGAAAGACGATCCGGGGGCGTGTCGCTCATATCTTGCATTTCCTGTGACCTATGCGGCGCGCCTAGCCCGTCACCCCGCCGCGCGTCAACCGTCGCGCGGCGGGGAAAAAGGGACGGGAAGCCCTTCTTGTTCCGGTCAACGGCAAATGCGGACGCGGACTCGCCTGTCCCGATAATGGTTGTAGCGCCATTCGGTCCAGCAACGCTGGCGATAACCGCGCCAGTTCTTCCGATAGTGCCGGTCGCGCCGCCAGTCGCGCCGGTCATGGCGCCAGTCCCGGCGGTCGTTCCAGCGATGATCGCGGTCGCCGCGCCAGCCGTCGCGATAACTATAGTCGCGCGCCTGGGCGGGAACCGCCGTCGCGCTCAGAGTGGCCATCGCCAGCCCCAGCGCGGCGACGCCTTTCCATAAAAGGGTCATGATGCTTCTCCTCAAAGCCGTGCCGCCGCTCCACCCGGCGGGCATTGCATGAGGAAGATGGCCGATGGCGACTGAACCGGCCGGGAACGCATCTGTCAGTTTCGGTTCAGGCTTTCCGCAGCGCCGCCTCGGCCTCGCCCATATAGTCGCGCGTGATCGGCAGAGTGCGCCGGTCGCGGACATATTGGATCTGAAAATTCACCATGCTGCCATGTTCGAACACGGTCGCCGCCCCCGCCAGATAGAAGGTCCACAGGCGGAAGAATCGCTCGTCATAAAGGGCGACGATCTCGTCCTTATGCGCCATCGTGCGCTTGTACCATTCGCGCAGCGTCAGCCCATAGTGGATACGCAGCACCTCCACGTCGGTCACCATCAGGCGCGTGCCTTCGCTGCCCCGCACCATTTCCGATAGGGCGGGAATATAGCCGCCGGGGAAGATATATTTCTGCGTGAAGGCGTCGGTGATGCCCGGCCCGTCCACACGCCCGATGGTGTGGATCAGCATCACCCCCTCCGGCGTCAGCAGTTCGCGGCACTTGTTGAAGAAGGTGCGGTAATGCGCCGTCCCCACATGCTCGAACATGCCGACCGACACGATGCGGTCGAACGGTCCCTCTATGTCGCGATAGTCGATCAGCTCGAAACGGACACGATCGGCGACGCCCGCCTCCTGCGCCCGCTGGCGCGCGACCTTGAGCTGTTCCTCCGACAGGGTGATGCCGGTCACGTCCACGCCGCAGGTGCGGTGGAGATAGAGCGCCATGCCGCCCCAGCCGCAGCCGATGTCCAGCACCTTCATCCCCGGCTTCAGCAGCAGCTTGGCGGCGATATGCGCCTTCTTGTCCTCCTGCGCCTGCTCCAGCGTGATGCCTGCCCGGTTGTCCGCGTCGGGCCAATAGGCGCAGCTATATTGCCGGTCCTTGTCGAGGAAGAGCGAATAGAGGGCGCCCGACAGGTCGTAATGATGCGCGACATTGGTCTTCGCGCGGGATCGGTGATTCGCGCGCCAGAGCGTCTGGCGCAGCGCCTTGAACCCGCGCTTGATCGGCCCCTTGGCGCTGATCGACCTGCCCTTTTCCCAGGCGTTGTTCATGCGGATCAGGGAGATCAGTTCCATGATGCCGCCGCCCTCGATCTGGACGCGCCCGTCCATATAGGCTTCCGCCATGCCGAGCCGCGGGTCCTTCATGATGTCGATGGGCACCCGCGAATCGAGGAATTTAAGCGTCACCGAAGGGAAAGCCGGATCGGGCGTTCCCACCGTGGCGCTGGAGCCGTCATGATAGATGACCGTGAGCTGGCCTTGCGAAACCAGCCGCTTGAGTACCCGATCGAATATTTTCATGCGCGCCAACCTGCCCTGTCGCGGCGCGGGCGTCAAATGTCTGCTTGCCGTTCCGGGGGCCATGACCGCACTGTTACCATTTTGCATCAGTCGGGCCAAAATGGCCGTTCCTGACGACGATGACGGAATCCGTTCATGTGGCAGCCATCTGGCGGGAGCATAAGCGCGATGCCGTCGCCAATAAGCGCGGCGGGATTTGAATTGACTACGGAAAGACACCCGGAATTTTCAAGAGGGTATGGATCAAAATAAATATAGATAAGTCCCTTTTAAAAACTGATTGAGCAACTAGATAACGCTCATCCCGGTTCAGGGTGTCAAAATACATATGAGGAATATCATGAAGACTGCGATTCTCGCGGCGATTGCTGCTGCCTCCGTTGCCGTTCCTGCCTTTGCTCAGGACGCTGCTCCCTTTACTGGTCCGCGCGCCGGCGTGATTCTGGGCTATGACAATATCCAGGGCAGCGATGGTTTCACCTACGGCGCCTCGACCGGTTATGACATTGCGGTCACGCCGCGCATCACCGTCGGCCCGGAAGTGTCGTTCAGCGATTCCACCACGAAGGACGCGGGCGTCCATGCCAGCCGCGATCTCGCCGCTTCGCTGCGTCTGGGCTATGTCGTGAATCCGAAGCTGCTGGCGTTCGGCAAGGTCGGCTATGCCAACACCCGCTTCGAGTTCGCGGGCGCGCATCAGTCGCTGGAAGGCGTGCGTTTCGGCGGCGGCCTGGAATATGCGGTCACCCCGCGCACCTATATTTCGGCCGAATATCAGCGTAGCGAATATGAGGATAATTTCGGCGGCCGCGACGCGGGCCTCGTCGGCATCGGCTTCCGCTTCTAAAAGCGCAAGTCCGTCGTAAAGGAGAAGGGCGGCCCCCCTTGCGGGCCGCCCTTTTTGCATGCCGTCAGGGTGAGAATATCGGCTGTTGCGCAAAAGCCTCAATCTTCCCCAATATCCATGGTGATGCCGCAACATGTTCGACGGCATCACGCGGACCGCCCTTTAACTTCGGGGGTCGTGGCGTTTGCAAGCCCGGTATCGGAAGGCGATTTTGGGTGCTGTGCAGATGAACCGCTTTACCAACATGCATCGTGCCTTGAAAAGGAAGGACAAGGCTTCGACAGACCCAGCCCGAACGGATGAATGAGCGTCCGGAAAGGACCGTCCCCTCGCCGCCCGCTCAGCCCAAAGCCGCCTGCTTCTCCTCCGCCAGCCGGTTGAGTTCGGCACGGCTCTTCTTCTCGCTCGCGGACTTCAATTGTCCGCAGGCCGCCATGATGTCCCGCCCGCGCGGCGTCCTCACCGGGGCGGAGATGCCGCCTTCGAACACGATGTCGGAAAAGCGCCTGATCCGCTCCGGCGTCGAGCATTCATAATCGGTGCCGGGCCAGGGATTGAACGGGATCAGGTTCACCTTCGCCGGCAGTTTGAACTGGCGCAGCAGGCGGACAAGCTCATGCGCGTCGGCATCGCTGTCATTCTTGTTCTTTATCATCACATATTCGAAGGTGATGCGCCGCGCATTGTTCGCGCCGGGATAATCCGCGCAGGCCTGCAACAGCTCCTCGATCCCATATTTGCGGTTGAGCGGCACCAGTTCGTCGCGCACATCCTTGGTCACGGCATGGAGCGACACGGCGAGGTTGACGCCGATCTCCTCCCCCGCGCGCGCCATCATCGGCACCACGCCGGAGGTGGAAAGGGTGATGCGCCGCTTCGACAGGGCCAGCCCGTCGCCATCCATCACGACCTTCAGCGCGTCGCGCACATGGTCGAAATTATAGAGCGGCTCGCCCATGCCCATCATCACGATATTGGTCAGCATCCGCCCGTCAGGCGAATATTGGGAGGCATCGTCATCCTCGTCGTCATTGGCGGACGCCATGCTCCCACGCGGCCATTCGCCCAGCGCGTCGCGGGCCAGCATCACCTGCCCCACGATCTCGCCCGGCGTCAGGTTGCGGACGAGGCGCATCGTGCCGGTATGGCAAAAGCGGCAGTTCAACGTGCAGCCGACCTGACTCGACACGCAGAGCGTCCCCCGGTCTGCATCGGGAATGAACACCATCTCATAATCCTGCCCGTCGTCGGAACGGAGCAGCCATTTACGCGTGCCGTCGCTGGACACCTGCGCTTCCACCACTTGCGGGCGGCCGACGATGAAGCGTTCCGCCATCCAGCCGCGCATCGGCTTGGCAAGGTCGGTCATCCTGTCGAAATCCGTCTCGCCGCGATGATAGAGCCAGTGGAAAAGCTGCTTGGCCCGCAGCTTCGCCTGCTTGGGCTCCAGCCCCGCGCTTTCCAGCACCGCGCGGATCTGGTCGCGGGCGAGGCCGAGCAGGTCGACGCGCCCATCCTCCCGCGGTGTCACGGCGCGCGGCACGGGCACAGGATCGATAGCGCCAGGAATCGGCATGAGCGGGTTGGCGGCTGTCTGCATGAGCGCGCCCATAGCCGATTTGCGCGGATTTTGAAAGGGCGGGGCGCCTTAGGGCCGATCGACATTCAGGATTCCCAAAGGGCGTAAGTGCTGATTCATAGGGTTCCGCGATTGAGCGGAGGCTATGGATGGGCGTGAAGCGATATGAGTTGAGCGAGGCGCAATGGCGCAATCTTCGT
>JASGDV010000114.1:0-3230 GCA_049841255.1 Sphingobium sp. | reverse complement strand
GGGGCGATGTAATTGCCCGCCCGCGCCTGATCCGGCACGGGAATGGTGCAGTTGAGCACGGACGCTGCCGTATTGGCGAGCGCGGGACGGATCGACACGATGGCGGACGCCGCGACCGCGCCTCCCATCAGCAATTGCCGCCGGGAGGCCACAGCTTCATCGGCTGTCCCTTCCCGCTCCTGCCGGGGATCGTCCTGTCCGCTCATGGGCTCGCTCATTCCGTCATGATCCGCTATCGCGCTTGCCAAAGCGTAAATTTTACGCGCTATGCCTAGCCATCGCAGCAAAAGCCGGAAGAATCCAGCGCGGTAACCATGAATCGACTGAGCATATCGCAGATCACCGCCTCCATCGCCATGCTGTTGCTGGGCACGGGCGGCGCTCTCCTGTTGGGCGCGTCGCCGCTGGCGATCGCGCTGCCGGTGCTGGCGGGCGTCATCGTCCTGCTGATCTGCGCCGCCGGAGGAAGCGGCCATGAAGCGGCCAGAGAAGAGGCGGAAAGTCCATCGCAATCGAGTGGACTGATCGATCAGCCCGGCTTTGCCGATCTGCTGGAGGGAATAGCCGATCCGCTGCTGCTGCTGGAAAAGGGGCGCATCCTGCGCGCCAATCGCGCCGCGCGGCTGTTGCTGGGCGCGCATATCGAGGGGGAGGATGCCCGCATCGCCATCCGCCATCCCGCCGCCGCCGAAAGATTGACCGACATGTCCGCCATGACGGAAGCGGACATGGTGGAGCTGGTGGGTCTGGGCACCCGCGACCAACGCTGGCAGATGCGGATCGCTCCGCTGGGCGCGGCGGAGGAGATGCGGCGGCTCGTCCATCTGGTCGACCATAGCGGCGCCTATGCGGCGGAGCGGATGCGGGTCGATTTCGTCGCCAACGCCAGCCATGAGTTGCGGACGCCGCTGGCGGGCATATTGGGCTTCATCGAGACGCTGGCCGATCCGGAACTGGGCAAGGATGGCGAGACGCGGCACCGCTTCCTGAAGATCATGGACGGCGAGGCGCGGCGGATGCAGCGGCTGATCGACGACCTCATATCGTTGTCACGGATCGAGGCGGACAAATATCGCGCGCCCGACAGCGCGGTCGACCTTTCCGCGCTGGTGGCCGAGGTGGCGGGCGTGTTCCGCACCAGCCATGGCGAGCGCGGGGCGGAAGTGGAGGCGCGCGTCGATCCCGGCCTGCCGCCGGTGCGCGGGGACAGGGCGCAGCTTTCCCAGCTTCTCCACAACCTGATCGGCAATTCGGCCAAATATGGCCGGCCGGGCACGCCGATCCGCGTGACGCTGGGCGAAGGGCCGAGCGGCATGAACCGGCTGACCGTCGAGGACGAGGGGGAAGGAATCCCGCCCGGCCACCTGCCCCGGCTGACCGAGCGTTTCTATCGCGTCGATTCGGGGCGGAGCCGCGCCATGGGGGGCACGGGCCTTGGGCTGGCGATCGTCAAGCATATCGTGGAGCGCCATCGCGGGCGGATGGACATCGCCAGCACGGTAGGCAAGGGGACGACCATATCAGTGCTGCTGCCGAAGGTTCCTTCGGACGAAATAGCGAGTGAGATAGCGAAGTGATCGCGTTTTTTCGGAAGGTCCTATCCTATTTTCGCGGGCTCCCGATCCTGTTGTCATGAAAATGAAACCTGAGTGTCACAAAGGCGCGATGAACCGCAGCTAGGCGCGGACCCATGGGGGCGGCGACCAGCGAATCGCGGCCTTTGCAATGACGGAGGTTTTCGTGAAGCATCTCGCTCTTTTCGCCGCGACGGCCGTTGCCGCGCTGACCCTTTCCGGCTGCGGCGACCATGCGGGCGGCGGCGCGGGCGGCACCCGCGACCAGATCCGCGCGGTGGGTTCGTCCACGGTCTATCCCTTCGCCACGGCGGTCGCCGAACTGTTCGTGCAGAACAATCCGGGCATGAAGTCGCCCATCATCGAATCGACCGGCACCGGCGGCGGCATGAAGCTGTTCTGCGCGGGCGTGGGCGCGCAGCACCCCGACATCGCGGACGCGTCGCGCCGCATGAAGAAGGCCGAATTCGACCAGTGCCAGCAGAATGGCGTCAAGGACATCGTGGAGATCCAGGTCGGCGTCGACGGCCTTGCCTTCGCCGAATCCAACAAGGGGCCGGGCTTCAAGCTGACGCCCAAGATCGTCTATGAGGCGCTGGCCGCCAATCCCTACGGCAAGGGCCCGAACAAGACGCAGACGTGGAAGGACGTGGACCCCAGCCTGCCCGCCGTCGCCATCTCCGTCTTCGGCCCGCCGTCCACCAGCGGCACCCGCGATTCGCTCGCCGAGCTGATCCTGGAGAAAGGCTGCCAGAGCGACGAGGCGATGAAGGCGCTCAAGGAAAAGAATGAGGACGAGTTCAAGGCCACCTGCACCCGCATCCGCGAGGACGGCAAATATGTGGATTCGGGCGAGAACGACAATCTGATCGTGCAGAAGCTGGCCGCCAACCCCAACGCGCTGGGCGTGTTCGGCTTCAGCTATCTGGAAGAGAATAAGGACACGCTGAAGGACGTGCCGATCAACGGGATCGAGGCGACCTATGAAACCGTGTCCACCGGGCAATATCCGGGCGCCCGCCCGCTCTTCATCTATGTGAAGAAGGCGCATATGCAGGCGGTGCCGGGATTGCAGGCCTATCTCAACAGCTTCGCCGCCAATTGGGGACCGGACGGCCCGCTCGCCAAGCGCGGCATGGTCGCCGCGCCCGAAGAGGTGCGCAAGGCGAGCGCGGAGGCGGTGAAATCGCTGCCTTCGCTGGACGGCTCGGTCCTGAAATAAGCGGACGGGCATGACCGGACCTGCGATCTTCCTGCTGCTGGCCGGCCTGGGCGCAATCGCCTGGGTCAGCGCCCGCGCGCGCGCGCTGCGGCTGCAAACCGCCGCGCGCGCGTCGGGGCGGCGTGACGCCGTGCATAGCCTGCCGGGCTATCATGGCTGGTATGTGGCGCTGTGGACATTGATCCCGGCCTGCCTTTTCCTGGCGGTGTGGGCCAATCTGTCCCCCGGCCTCATCACCCAGTCGGTGCTGAGCGATCCGGCGGCGCAGAGCCTGCCCGCCGACGCCTTCTCCCGCTCCGCCCTGTTGGGCGAGGCGCGGAACATCGCGACGGGCGCGCAGGCCGCCGCCTTCAACCCCGCCGCGCAGGCCCTGGTCGAACCCTATCGCGCGGCCATCGGCAAATATGGCGTCGCCGGAGCCGCGCTGGCGCTGC
>JASGDV010000113.1:0-18691 GCA_049841255.1 Sphingobium sp. | reverse complement strand
CTGGCCGAAGGCCAGACGGAGGGGTAATTCCCTATCGAGAGGGCGCTACCCCTCCCCTTGCAGGGGAGGATCTGAATGTCCGCGCCCTCACCCGTCATTCGCGGGCCATGTCGGCGTGATGGTCCTGCCGTTGACCGACAGGCGGTAGCGGAGCGGGCGGTAGCTTTGCGTGCGCCACCAGGGTTCGGGCACCTGGAAAAGACCTAATTCGTCCGCCTTGCGGCCGAGGCCCTTGCGCGCGGTGACGGCGGCGAGCAGCGGGGCGAGGATCAGGCCCGCGACCACCGGCAGCATCCAGCCGAGTGGCGTGTCGCCCCGGATGGCGAGCATCGTCAGGCCGCCGCCCAGCAATATGTGCCATTTGAAGAGCCAGATCGCGCTGGCGAGGGCCATGCCGTCGCGGTCGCGGGTCTGGCCGTTCCATGCGCTCTTGCGGCCCATGAGGATGCCGAAGAGGTTGATGGTCTGCGTCAGCATGCTGACAGGGGCCATCAGGATCGAGAGGATGATGTCGAGCATGACGCCCCGGCTCATCCGCGCCGCGCCGCCGAAGCCGATGCGGCGGGCGGGATCGGCGAGCGCCCAGATCATCGAGAGCAGCTTGGGGCCGAACAGCAGCACCGCCGTCAGCGCCAGCAGGCTGCCCGAGGGCAGCACCGCGCTGGGCGGCCAGAGACCCGACGCCGCGCCGCCCAGCACGACGAGGATCAGCGCCAGCCAGAGCGGCGAGGTGCAATAGGCCGACGCGCCGACGAAGAGCTGGAATCGGCTGACCGGATGCAATCCCTTGATCTTCGCGATCAGGGGGACGTGCTGGATATTGCCCTGACACCAGCGCCGGTCGCGGGTGGCGAGGTCGGGGAGGGAGGGGGGGAATTCCTCGAAACTGTCGTCCGCCGTCACCATGTGCACGTCCCAGCCGCGCCGCCGCAGCAGCGCCGCCTCGATCATGTCGTGGCTCATGATGTGGCCGCCGAAGGGCGCGCGGCCCGGCAGTTCGGGAAGGCCGCAGCTTTCCGCGAAGGCGCGGACGCGCAGGATGGCGTTGTGGCCCCAGAACATGCCTTCGGACCCCGCCCACCAGATCATGCCCGCCGCCGAGATCGGGCCGAAAAGACGGCTCGCGAATTGCTGCCAGCGGGCGAAGAGGGTGGAGGCGCCGACGACCGTGGGGACGGTCTGGATCAGGCCCAGATGGGGATGCAGCTCCATGTCGGCGGCGAGGCGCGCCATGGTCTGCCCGCTCATGACGCTGTCGGCGTCGAGCACGATCATATGGTCGTAGCCGCCGCCGAAACGCTGGACCCATTCGGCGATATTGCCGGGCTTGCGCCCCACATTGAGGGCGCGGCGGCGATAATAGACGGCGCGGGAAAAGCTGTGGCGGATCGCCTGATAGGCTTCCCGCTCGATCTCGCCATTTTCGGGGTTGGAGTCGCTGAGGATGAAGAATTCGAAACGCTCGCCGCCCATGACCTGCGTCAGGGACCGTTCCATGATGGAGAGACGGCCGAGGACGCCGAGGAAATCCTCATTGCAGACGGGGAGGAGGATGGCGGTCTGCCCGCGCAACGGATCGCCGGGGCGAAGCGGGCGGGGCTGGACGCCGCGACCACGGCCGATGGTCAGCAGCAGGAAGCCGATGAAGCTGGTGGCGAAACCGAAGGCGATCCACGCGAAAAGCGGGATGAACAGGGCGAGATAAATGCCTTCCCACAGCGAAATGCCGTCGAGGCCGATGGAAATCCGCATTTCATGCGCGGCGATCGAGGCGGGGAGGAGGGCGAGCAGCACGACCAGCAGCCGCCGCGCCCAGAGGTCGATGTTGAGCGGGCGCGCGGGCACATTTTCCGGCGCGGCGGAAAAATCCTGCACCGGCATGGCCAGCGGCATTTCGGCGGGCACCTGTTCGAAGGCCCGCGTCATGGATGCGCTTTTCGGCTGTTCATGCACCGGCTTTATGCCGTCCGTGCCGTTCATTCCAGTTCCGTATCCTTTTGACCCGCAAGCACAACCCCCTGCATTCCCCAAGGGTTCCGGTCATGCGCCCAGCGGATAATGCACATATTCGCTGATGGCGCGATTGCCGGAGCGGAGTTGAACGCGAATATCCGTCGCTCCGCCGCCCTGCCGCGCGACATCCAGCACGACGCGGAAGAGATCGGGCTGGCCCAGCACCGGATAACCGGCTTTCTTGAGAAGCGCGCCATGGGCGGCGTCGGCCCAGATTTCGGGTTTGGCGTCCTTCACGTCCGCGAAGTCGATGACCAGCCGGTCGTGGCCCGGCTGGTCGCCGCGCCCGCGCCAGACGTCCGCGACCCATGCCATCGTCTGTGAAGCGGGCCGCTGCGCCGCCGACCAGTCGAGCCGGTAGCTGGCGTCGATCCGTCGGCCGGGACGGACGGCGGCGGAGGGGGTCCAGTAAGCGGCGATATTGTCGGTATATTCGCTGTCGGTCGGGAAGGCGTAGAGGCGGACCTCGCCCGCGCCGGGCTTCTTCGACGGCGCGGCCCAGAGCGAGGGGCGGCGGTCGTAGAACACGCCGTCATCCTGATAATGGCTGAAGTCGCGGTCGCGCTGGAGCAGGCCGAAGCCCGCCGGATTGCTTTCCTTGAAGACATCGACGCGCGGGGCGGAGGGATTGGTGAGGGGACGGCAATGCGCCGTGCCGTCCGCGCTGGCGATGGCGAGCATGTCGCTGTCGTGGATTTCCGGCCGCCAGTCGGTGCCCTGCGTCCGGTTCGCCTGATCGTACCAGAACATGCTGGTCATGGGCATGAGGCCTAATTCTTCTATGGGACGGCGGGGGAAGAGGGCGGCGGTGACGTCCTGCTGGACGCCCTGCGGCGTGTATCGGTTGACGAAGCGGAAGGCCCCGGTGATCGAGGCTCCGTCCAGCAGGGCGTGGACGGTGACGCTGTCGGGGCCGGTGCGCTCCAGCCAGAAGCGGGTGAAGCGGGGGAACTCCTCCTTGCCCGCGATGCTGGTGTTGATCGCGATGGCGCGGGCGGAGAGGCCGAACTGTTTCTGCGGGCCGGGCGCGCGGAAATAGCTCGCGCCGAGGAAGGAGAGCCAGTCCCCGTCGCGCGCCGCGTTCATGATGCGGAAGCCCGCGAAACCGGCGTCGGGGCCGAGCGCCGACACGGCGTTGCCGGGCGGGGTGTCGAACATGGCGGGATCATAGGCGAGAGGCCGGGCGCGGCCTTTCTCTACGATGGCGATGGCGACGGGCTGGGCGGCGTTGGCGCTCAAGGGGAAGAAGCGGATGCCCGTATGGCCGGGCAGGTCGCCCCAGAGCGTGCGATCCTCCCGAAAGCGGGCCTGATGCAGGGCGTCATAATCGACCTTGGCCGCGCCGGGGTGGAGCGGCGTTTCCTGATAGGGCGCGCGGGCGAGGCGCTGGGCCATGGCGACCAGAACGTCCCATGAGAAGGCGTCGTCCTTGCCCTGGGCGAAAAGCGGGCGGGGAAGGAGAAGGGCGGCGCTGGAGGCGGCGATCATCGCGCGCCGGTCGATCATGGTCATGGCCCCATCATGGGAAGGACGGCGCGCTTTGCAAGCCATGGCGCCGCGCAAATGCGATGAAGCCTCCGTCCGGGGGGACGGAGGCTTCGGATGCTGGCCGTTGATCGAAAGGTGTCGCCCCGGTGCGGTGGGGACTGTTGATGCGCCGGGGCTCCATGTCCGGTGAGGTGGCCAGGACCTCACCGATCATTCTTTGCCGAAGCGGATTACTGGATCAGCTTCAGGACGTTCTGCTGACTCTGGTTCGCCTGGGCGAGCATCGCGGTCGACGCCTGGCTCAGGATCTGCGCCTTGGCGAGAGCGGTCGTTTCCGTCGAGAAATCGGCGTCTTCGATCCGGCTGCGGGCGTCGGTCAGGTTGGTGACGTTCGCGGTCAGGCTGTTGACCACCGATTCGAGCTGATTCTGGGCGGCACCGAGGTTGGCGCGGGTCGTCGAAACCGTCTGGATCGCTTCGTCGAACTTGTCGAGGTCGGCCGAGGTTAGGCTGGTGAAGGTCAGACCAGTGACGGCGGTGATCGTCGCGTCGGTGGTCAGATTGTCCAGCGTGACGTCGACGCCGTCGCTGCTGTTCGCGCCGGCCTGGATCGTCACCACGCCGGAGGTGCCGGCCGTGCCGTCGAACAGGGTCAGGCCGTTGAACTTGGTGTTGGCGAGCGTATCGGTCAGCTGAGCCGAGAGCGAGGTCAGTTCGGCCGCGATGTTCGCCTGGGCATCCGCGTCGTTGGTGCCGTTGACCGACTGGACGGTCAGTTCACGCATGCGCTGCAGCATGTTGGTGACTTCGTCCAGCGCACCTTCCGCCGTCTGCGCCAGCGAGATGCCGTCGTTCGCGTTGCGTATGCCTTGGGTCATGCCCTTGATCTGCGAGGTCATGGTGGCGGCGATGGCGAGGCCGGCGGCGTCGTCCTTCGCGCTGTTGATGCGCTTGCCGGTGGACAGGCGCTCCATCGCGGTGCTGAGAGCTTTGCTCGACGTGGCCGAAGCGTTGGTGGCGCGCAGAGCGGAAGAGTTGGTTCCGATAACAGTCATGATGTTCCCTTTCGTTTCACTTCAGGTCGCTGCCATCAGGCTGCTTGCGGCCTCGAAAGGGGATAACGGCGGGGCGGAAAAAGCTTTTAGGGGGACATGCGTTTTTTTCGAAAATAACTGCAAAAACCGCCTCTTACGCGCGCGCGTCTATAATAGAGTGCAGGAACATCCTTGCCGGGGCGGAAAAAAATTGCCGGGCGGCGGCAAGGGATAAGTGAAGTTAACCATATGATAACCATGAGAGGCGCAAAAACGGCCTATCGAAAGGGGGCTGGAAAAGCGCGGGGGCGCCGGACAGCAGCAATGATGGGGAATGTGCATGTCGTCTCTCGACGTCAGCCAAAGGGTCTGCGCGCTGGTTCCGGGGTTGCAGCACTGGCTTGAAAATGCCTTTTTCGCCGTGCGGGCGGTGGATGCCGCCGCGCCGCGCGAACGGGATGAACGCCGCGTGCTGCTGGCGACGGAGATCGCCCATGCGACCCATCGCGATATCCTCATCCATCTGGTCGAAGGGGCGCCTTCGCTGGTGCCTGCCGCCAACGGGCTGCCCGCGCGGGTGGCTTTCGGGCTGGAGGATATGGGCTTCGCCTTCGCGCTGATCGCGGAGCTGGCCCGTCCCGATACCATCCCCGCCGTGGGCGACAATGCCAGCGCGCGGCTGATGACGCTGGCGGGCCGCGTGGCGCGCAGCGATGCGACGGTCCTTATTCAGGGCGACACCGGCACGGGCAAGGAAGGCATGGCACGCTTCCTTCATGCCCAGTCGGGCCGCGTGTCGGGCGACTTCATCGCGGTGAACTGCGCCGCTCTGCCTGAAACCATGATGGAAGCGATGCTGTTCGGACACAAGAAGGGCAGCTTCACCGGCGCGGCCAATGCGTCGGAAGGGCTGTTCCTGGCGGCGGATGGCGGCACGCTGTTCCTCGACGAGATCGCGGAGCTGCCGCTGGCCTTGCAGGCGAAGCTGCTGCGGGCGTTGCAGGAGGGTGAAGTGCTGCCCGTCGGCGCGACCCATCCGGTGCCGGTGAATGTGCGCGTGATCGCGGCTTGCAACCGGAACCTTGCCGACGAATGTGCCGCCGGGCGGTTCCGGGAGGACCTTTACTGGCGTTTGAACGTCATGCCGCTGGAACTGCGCCCGCTGGCCGAGCGCCCCGGCGACATCGCCGCCATCGCCGCCGCCATGCTGCTGCGGCATCAGGATCTGGCGAAGGACGCCTTCGTCTGGCCGACCGCCGATGCTCTGGCGAAGCTGGAGGATCATGCATGGCCCGGCAACGCCCGCGAGCTGGGCAATGTGCTCCAGCGCGCGCTGGTGCTGCGCGACGGGGCGCGGATCGATGCCGGTGACCTGCATCTGGCCGCCGTGCCACAGCCGGTGCGCCACTCCGCGCCGATCCTGGTTCCTGACGAGCCGGTGAAGCTGCGCGACGTGGCGCGCATGTCGAAGCTGGAGGCGATCCGCCTCGCCCTGCGCGAGACGGACGGGCATCGCGCCGCCGCCGCGCGGAAGCTGGGCATTTCGGAACGGACCCTGCGCTATCGGCTGGCCGAGATGCGCGAACTGGCCGCCGCCTGAGGAGAATAGCCGATGAGCAGCATCTCTCCCACTGACAGCGTGATGGCGATCCGCAACGCCATCCTGCAGAAGAACGCCGCGCTGCGCGATGTCGCCTCGACCGGCAATGCTGGGAGCGTGGGCGGCGCGGGCGGGACCGACGCGACCAAGCCCGGCGGATTTACCGAGGCGCTGAAATCCGCGCTGGATCAGGTCAACGGCCTGCAAAGCCAGGCGGGGGAAGCCGCCGCCGCCTTCGAACGGGGGGAAACGACGGACATCGCCGCTGTCATGCTGGCCAAGCAGCAGGCGTCGGTCAGTTTCGAAGCTACCCTTCAGGTCCGCAACAAACTCCTGTCCGCCTACAAGGACATCATGAGCATGCCGGTGTAATATGAGCGAGAACGCATTGACCATCGATGGCGGCGCGGCCGCTGCTTCCGCCCTTCCGGCGACGGCTTCCTCCGGCTTTGGCGGAGCGAAGGGCGTCGACGCGCTGAAGGCGCGCTTCACCGGCTTCCTGAAACAGCCCGCCGTGGCGAAGAGCCTGCCGCTGCTGGGCCTGCTGGGAGTCGTCGCTCTGGCGGGCGCAGCCTGGCTGGCGCTGCGCGAGCCGCCGCAGCGCGACCTGTTCCGGGGCCTGCCCGATGCCGACAAGTCGGCGGTGGCGCAGGTGCTGGACCAGAACGGCATCCGCTACAGCTTCGACAATGGCGGGGCGATGACGGTCGGGCAGGACGATTATTTCAAGGCGAAGATGATGCTCGCCGCGCAGGGCCTGCCCAAGAGCGCGCCCGACGGCAACAGCATGATCGACAGCCTGCCCATGGGCGCGAGCCGCGCCGTGGAAGGCGAAAAGCTGCGCTCGGCGCGGGAGATGGACCTGGCCCGCACGATCGAGGCGATCGATTCGGTGGAGAGCGCCAAGGTGCATCTGGCGGTCGAGCCGCCCAGCGTCTTCCTGCGCGAGCGGGCCAAGCCTTCGGCCTCCGTCATGCTGCGTCTGGCGCAGGGGCGGACGCTGACCGACAGCCAGGTGAGCGCCATCGTGCATCTGGTGGCGTCCTCCATTCCCGAACTCAGCCCGCAGGATATTTCGGTGGTGGACCAGAATGGCCGCCTGCTGAGCGACAATGACGCGAATTCCGCCGACGACCGCCAACTGGCGGTGCAAGGGAAGGTCGAGGACCGCTATCGCCAGTCGGTGATCGCGCTGCTGACGCCGATTTTGGGCGCGGGCAATTTTTCGACCGAGGTGCATGCCGAACTCAATTTCGCCGAGCGGCAGGCGACCCGCGAAACCTATCCGCAGGACGAGGCGCGGCTTCGCAGCGAGCAAGGTAGCTGGCAGTCCGACCCGCGCGGGCAGGGCAATGGCGAGGCGGGCGGCATCCCCGGCGCGCTCAGCAATCAGGCGCCGGTCAACCCGACCGTGACGCAGACCAATCCCAATGGGCAGGCCGTGCAGCAGGGGCAGACGGAAAACGGCCAGAACGCCGGTCAGCCGGGCACGCCGCCCAATCCGTTGATGAAGACGGAAGAGACATTCAACCGCAATTTCGAACTGGGCCGTGAAGTGTCCGTCACTCGCGACGCCATCGGCACGGTCAAGCGCCTGTCGGTCGCGGTCGCTCTCGACAATGGCGCGGACGGCAAGCCCCGCAGCGCGCAGGAAATCGCCGCCCTTGAGGCGCTGGTGAAGGGCGCGGTGGGCTTCGATCAGGCGCGGGGCGACGTGGTGGCGCTATCGTCGCGTGGTTTCGTCAAGGCGGAGGAAGTGAAACCCGCATGGTATGAAGCCGAATGGGTGTCGCCGCTGGTGCGCAATGTGTCGGCCCTGCTGGTGGCGCTGCTGCTGATCTTCGGGATCGGCCGTCCGCTGCTCAAGCGCCGGGCCGCCGCGCAGGAAGCCGCCGCCGCGCAGGCCACCGAAAACGGCCAGCGCATCGGGCGCGAGATTTCGGGCGAACTCCACCGTCAGGCGGCGGAGCATCCGGGCGAGGGGCGTCCGATCACGCTCGACATGATCTCTTCGGCTCCTGACTATGCGCAGCGCGCCGACCTGATCCGCAATTTCGTGAAGCAGGACCCGGATCGCGCCGCGCTGGTCGTCCGCGACCTGCTGAAGGAAGGGAAGAAGGAAAATGCCTGAGGCCGCTTCCATCACCCCTTCGGCGCTGAAGGGCAGCGCCGCCGCCGCCGTCCTGCTGATGCTGTTCAACGAGGATGAGGCCGCGCAGATCCTTTCGCGGCTGGAGCCGGAGGAAGTGCGCCAGCTCGGCAACGCCATGTATGACGTCGCCGATGTCGAGGTGGACGAGGTCAATCAGGCGCTCGACCATTTCGTGACCAAGGCGAAGAAGCGCACCACCATCGGCTATGGCGCGACCCAGCATATCCGGGGCGCGATGACCAAGGCGCTGGGCGAAGAGCGGGCGGAAACCATATTGGCGCGGATCACGCCGCCGACCCGCTCGACCCAGCTTGAGATGCTGAAATGGATGGACGCGAAGGAGATCGCGGCCCTGATCGAGGCGGAGCATCCGCAGATCATGGCCATCGTGCTCGCCCATCTGGAAGCGCCCGTGGCCGCCGATGTGCTGCAATTGCTGCCGACGGAATATCAGGAGGAGATCGTCTATCGCATCGCCACGCTGGGGCCTGTCTCCAATGAGGCGCTGGACGATCTGGAACAGCTTCTGATGCGCGGACCCGCGACCAAGAAGCAGGGCGCGGCGTCGCAGCGCGGCGGCACCGTCGAGGCGGCGGCGATCATGAACAACGTCCGCAAGGATAATGAGCAGCGCATCATCAAGGCGCTGGCCAAGCGGGACAAGATGATCGCCCAGACCATCGAGGAGGAAATGTTCGTCTTCGACAACCTGATCGACATGGACGACAAGAATCTGGGCACGCTGATGCGGACGGTGGACAGTCAGGTGCTGGTGGTCGCGCTGAAGGGCGCGAACGAGGTGCTGAAGGCGAAGATCTTCGCCTGCATGTCCGCCCGCGCGGCGCAGGCCATCGCCGACGAGATCGAGGAGCGTGGGCCGATCCGCCTCGCCGAAGTCATCGACGCGCAGAAGCTCATCATCGGCACGGCGCGGCGCATGGCCGACGCGGGTACGATCATGCTGGGCGGCAAGGGGAACGACTTTGTCTAATTTCTGGACCGCAGACAGCGGGGTCGACATCGCCAGCATTCCCGTGGCGGGCGTGTCGCGGATCGAGAGCGGCGGGTTCCGCAGCCTCTATACCGCGCCTGCGGGCGCGCAGACGCAGGCGATGCGGATGGCGGCCCATGCCGATGCGGAGCTGGATGCCGACCCGATGGAACAGGCGCGGATCGAAGCCTTCGCCATGGGGTTCGACGAGGGTTGCCGCGTGACCGAAGAGGGCATGGCGGCGGACGCGGAGGCGCGCCATCGGCTGGCCGAGGCGCTGGAGATGCTGACGCCCGCGCCGAGCGGGACGCTGGCGACGATGCTGTCCGCCACGGTCATCCGTCTGGTGACGCAGATCGTGGGCGAGGTGGCGATCGACGCGGACCTGCTGCAACAGCGGTGCGAGAGCATCGCTTCCTTCATCGACGAGAATGAGGGGAAGAGCGCGCTCCATCTGCATCCCGACGACCTGCCGCTGGTGGAGGGTTCGCAGGTCGGGGTGAAGCTGGTTCCCGATGCTTCCATGAGCCGGGGCTGCGTGCGGCTCGATACGGCGGACGGCTGGGTCGAGGATGGGCCGGACGTGCGGCTGGCGCGGCTTCGCGCCCTGCTCGACGATATGGAGGGCAAGGCGTGATCCGGGCCGCGCTCGCGCAGGCGGAGACGCTGTTCGATCATTTGCAGGTGCAGAACCGCCAGCCGCGCCATGTCGGGCGTCTGGTGAGCCATGATGCCGGGATGCTGGAGGTGACGGGTTTCCGCCGCCCCATCGGCGCGGGCGCGCGGGTGATTGCGGCGGACGGGACGGTGTGCCGGGCCGAGGTCGTGGGCTTTCGGGGGGAGCGGACGCTGCTGGTGCCGCTCGACAATGACGCGCCGCTGGAAAATGGCGCGCGGGTGGAGCCGGACAGCCAGGCGAACATGGTGCAGGTCGGCGAAGGGCTGATCGGGCGCGTGATCGACGCCATGGGCCAGCCGCTCGACCGCAAGGGGCCGATCATCGCCGGGGGAAGCTGGCCGCTGAACGGCGTCAAGGGGAATGTGCTGGATCGCGGGCGCGTGACCGAGCCTTTCGATCTGGGTGTGCGCGCAGTGAACGCGCTGCTGACCGCCGGGCGGGGGCAGCGGATCGCGATCATTGCAGGATCGGGCGTCGGCAAGTCGGTGCTGATGGGTCAGATGATCCAGGGCGCGGAAGCGGACATCGTCGTCGCGGGCCTGATCGGCGAGCGCGGGCGCGAGGTGAGCGACTTCCTCGAAACCAAATTGAAGGGCGCGATGCACAAGAGCGTCGTCGTCGCGGTTCCGGCCGATCATCCGCCGATCCTGCGCCTGCGCGCGGCGGCGCGGGCGACGGCCATCGCGGAATATTTCCGGGCGCGCGGCAAGAAGGTGCTGCTGCTGCTCGACAGCCTGACGCGTTGCGCCCATGCGCAGCGGGAGATCGGGCTGGCGCTGGGCGAGCCGCCCGCGATGAAGGGCTATCCGCCCTCCGCGCTGGCGCTGATCCCGCGTCTGGTGGAACGGGCGGGCGTGGATGCGCGCAGCGGCGGGTCGATCACGGCGCTCTATACGGTGCTGGCCGATGGCGACGATACCGACGATCCCATCGTGGACGCGGCGCGGGCCATTGTGGACGGGCATTATGTGCTGTCGCGCCATCTGTCGGAGCAGGCGATCTTTCCGGCCATCGACATCGGGAAATCGCTGTCGCGCGTCATGGCGGACGTGGTGCCGGACGATCATCGCATGGCGGCGGCGGCCTATCGGCGGCTCTGGGCGGCCTATGAGGAGAATCGCGACCTGATCCTGATGGGCGCATACCGTCCCGGCAACGATCCGGTCATCGACGAGGCGGTGGAGCGGCGGCAGGAGATACTCGACTTCATCCGGCAGGATCAGAAGAGCCGCGTCGATCTTTCGACCAGTGCTGACGCGCTGGTGGCGGAGTTCGGGGCGTGAAGGGGCTCGTCGCCCGCCGCCATCGCGTGCTGCGCGTGCGCCATGTGCAACATGCCATGGCCGCCGCCGAGACGGCGCGCGCGCGGGACGAGGCGGAGGGGATCGCGCTCAACGCCGAGCGTCTGCGGCGGGTGCGGAGCGACCTGTTTCAGGTGGAGGGGTCTGCGAACGGCGCGTCCTTTGCCGCGATGCAGGAACTGGCGAGCCGTCTGGAACAGGCGGGGCGGCAGCTAGACGGGGCGCTCTACGACGCGCGGCGCAAGGTGGAGGCGAAGGAAAGCCTGAGCCTCGCGGCGAACCGCGACAAGGAAATCGCAACCAGATTGAAGGACCGTGCGAAAGCGGACCTGGAAGAATGGCGCGAAAGCCGGTTGGTGGCTCTGCCCCGTTATCGCCGGATGCAGCGCAGGGGAGATGCGTGACATGAACATGCTGACCGGTCTCAGGACGCTGCTGTTTTCCTCCGCCGCGATGAAGAGGCCAGGGATGGGCGAAGGCATGGGCGCGGCCCCCGCGACGGGGGAAGCGGATTTCGCGGCCTTGCTCGGCGGATCGATGAAGGGGGAGGGGGCTGTTGCTTCCGATGCTCCGGCGGCAGCCCAGACTGATGCCGATCCGGGCAAGGGCGATGCGGTCCCGCTGGATTTCGCGCCCATTGCGGCGGTTGAGGAAGGCGCAATTCCGGCGCTTCCGATTTCTCCCTCGAAGGAAGGGATGGAGCCGCGCGTGGAGGGTAAGCCCAAGGCTCGCGCGGAAAAGATGCCGGAACGGATCGCGCCGGCGCAAGCTGTGGTGGAAGCTATTGCCGCGCCTGGCGAAGGCGAGGCTCCGGTCAGCGATGACAAGGCGGAGAAGGTGTCTGAGGACGCTTCCGACGCATCGCCGCTGTTGACGCCTCCGCCGTTGGTGCCGTTGGCGGTTGCTGCGCCCGCACCGAAGGAAATGACCGGGAAGGCGGAAGCGGTGAGCGCGGCCGCTCCTGTGGCTTCCATGGAGCGGCACAGCGCGCAGCCGCTTGAGACGGAAGGAGCCGCTGCCTCGCCTGTCGCGCCGGTTCCGCTTCCCGCTGCTGAAAATGCGTCAGAGGGAACGGCGGCGTCGGAAGTTCAGGCGAATGTCGCTGTCCCGCCTGTTGCGGAGGCGGTGAAGGAAAGCGGGAAGGGATCGGGCAAGCCGTCGGCCCTTTTGGTGGAGGATGGCGCTGCGCCGGTTCCTCCATCGGACGACGCCTTGCCGCCTGCTGCGCCCGCCGCGAAAATATCGCGGTCGGAGGCGCTTTCGCTGCTTCAGATGGTGCGGGAGCAATTTTCGCGGGTTCCGGTGGAAGGCGTCCGCGCCGAAGCCGTCGCCATGCCTTCGCCCAAAAACGCGCGGGACGGGAAGGCGATGATGGTCGATCTGCCCGCCGCCGTCGCCACCATCACCCAGCCCGATGGCGCCGGGAGCGCCCCTGCGCCCCTGCCGCAATTGACGGCGGCTGGCGCTTCCGCTCTTCCCGCCGCTGCTCCGCCCTCCGCCGATCTGGGCGCGAGTCTGGGCGCGCGGGTGGTGGACATGGGTGTGTCGGGTCAGTGGATCGACGGGCTGGCGCGCGACATTGCCGGGCTGGCGCAGAATGGCGCGCAGGGACGGTTCCAGATCAATGCGAGCCAGTTGGGGCCGGTGCAGGTCGATATTCGGCAAGGCGCGGACGGCGCGGCGGTCAGCCTGACCGTGGCGCATGAAGCGGCGGAGCTTGCCTTGAAGCAGGATAGCGACCGACTTCGGCTGGACGCGGGCCTTGCGGCCGTGCGGATTTCGGACGTCCGGATCGAACGCGCGCCGCATGTCGCCGAGGCGGCTCGCCCGGATAGCGCGGGGCAGCAGCCATCGGGACAGCAATCCTCTTCGCAGGGAGCTGCTGCGGGCTGGCAGGCCGCGGAGCGCAATGGCGGGCAGGGCCATGGCCAAGCGCGGGAAAATTCCGCTTCGGGCCTTAAAGGAAGCGCCGACCGGGCCGTTATTAACCAAAAGGACGCAGATGGCGGCGCGGGCGACGTCCGCCGCGCGCGCTATGCGTGATCGACCAGTTCCAGGGGACATGAACGATGAGTGACGAGCCGAAGGCCAAGAAGAAGAAGGGCGGGAGCATGAAGATGATCCTCCTGCTCGTCATCGCCACGCTGGTCGGGGGCGCGGGCGCCGCCGGCGGGCTGTATGCGGCCGGGTTCTTCTCACATAAGGAAGAGGGTCCCAAGGAAGATCCGAACAAGCCGGTGCTGGTTCTGGCGGGCGAAAATGCCGAGGAAATCGCCAAGGCGCACGGCATGGGCGGCGGCGAAGGCGGTCATGGCGGCGGCGCGGCCGTCGCGGGCCATGCGCCGGGCAAGGGCATCGACCTGCCGACGCCCGCCAATCCGGCGGCCTATCAGGCGACCTATTTCCAGCTCCAGACGCCCTTCACGTCGAACATGTCGGATACCGACGCCTTCGCGCAGATCGCCATCGCCGTATCGACCTATTACGACATGCGCGTGATCGAGGCGATCAAGACGCATGAGATGGCGATTCGCAGTCAGATATTGATGCTGCTGGCCCAGCAGCCCGAAGCCATGCTGGCGACGCCGCAGGGCAAGCAGCAGCTTCAGGGCAGGATCAAGGCCGTCATCAACGATGTTTTGAAGCAAAAGACGGGTTATGGCGGCATCGATAACGTTTATTTTACCAATTTCGTTATTCAATAGGGCTGCCTGAACGTCGGGAAGTCCCCCGGCCAGAGGGCTGGGGACTTTCATGGAAGACGTTCAATCCTATGCATTCGGGCGTGGGGAACCGCAGGCTCCGGTCATGCTGTCCGGGCTGGACCGGCTGAGCGAGAAGCTCGGCCGGCGCATCCGCGCGCTGATCGAGCCGATTTCCGGCATTCGCCCGCATGTGACCGCGCAAGCGACGCGCGTGCTGGAGTTCGGCGCATGGTGTGCCGACCTGCCCGCCTTTTGCAGCATGTCCTTCTATCGGCTGGCGCCGCTGAAGGGGCAGATGCTGCTGCGGATGGACGCGGCGATGATTTCGGTGCTGGTCGACTGCTTCTATGGCGGGGCCGGCAACCGGCCCATTCCCTCCAAGGGAGAATTCACGCCCACCGAAGACCGGCTGATCGCGCGGATCGCCGAGGCGCTGGTGACGCGGCTGGTGGAATGCTGGGGCGAAGTGATCGCTCTGGACGCCGGTCTGGTCGCGCGGGAAACCGGGCTTGGCTTTGCCGCCGCCGCGCAGCCGGGCGACCAGATGGTGCTGCAACGCTTCACGCTCAGCCTCAGCCGCGACCAGCACTGGCCGATCGACCTGCTGTTCCCGCTGTCCGCCCTGCGCGGGGTCGAGGCGCTGATGGGCGCGCGGGTGCCCGCCGACGAGGAGCATGCCGATCCCGTCTGGCAGGCGCGCATCGCCCGCCGGATGCAGGACATCCGCCTGCCCGCCCGCACCGTGCTGGCGCGGCCCAATCTCTCGCTCGCCGACCTCATGCAGTTGAAGGCGGGCGACGTCATTCCCGTGACCATCGGGCGCAGCCTGCCGCTGATCGTCGGCGACCGCATCGTGGCGCACGGGACCATAGGTGAACAGGATGGCCGCGCGGCCTTCCAGATCGAAAAACTGGCACAAGGATCGGATCAATGAGCGACATGATGGAAGCCCCGCGCATGGAGCGGCAAGAGGATGCGGCGGTCGGCATGGCCGCCAATCGCCAGTTCCGGCTGCTGGCGGACATTCCCGTCCGCATGTCGGTGGAGGTGGGCTCCACCTCGCTGCGTCTGGCAGAGGTCATGGACCTGGCCGAAGGTTCCATCGTGGAACTGGACCGGCAGGCCGACGACCTGCTCGACATCATGGTGAACGGCGCGCTGATCGCCAAAGGGGAAGTCGTGACGGTCAATGGCCGCTATGGCATCCGCATCGTCGACATCGCCGCCACCGAAACCCGTCTGGCGGGCGTCGAGCGGCGCGGCTGATCGCGCTGCCACGCATTTTCGCTTGCGTTGCGGGCCGTTCTTTCGGATCGGATGGCGCATTAACCATAGTCGCGGGGCCGCTTCATGTTCTGGTACTTCGTCAAACTGCTGATCCTGCTGCCGCTGGTCGGCGGCATGGCCTTCGGCGCGCTGTGGCTGTGGCGCAAATATCAGCCCGGCATGATGGCGGGACAGGAAGGGCGATCCCTGAAACTGCTGGAGGCGTTGCCGATGGGGACTTTCGGCAAGCTCGCCGTGGTGGAGTTCGAGGGGAAGAAAATCCTGCTGTCCGTGACCCGCGGCCGGATCGAGAAGATCGCGGAAGGCGATCCGTTCCGTGCGCGTTAAGGCGCTTCTGACCGCTCTCGCGTTGCTGCTGGGCGGGCTGTTGCTCGCCCATCCGGCTTTGGCGCAAGTCGCGCCTGCCGCGCCGGTCGACAATGGCGGGGCGCTTTCCCGCGCCATGGGGCAGATTTCGGGCGACGGCCGTCCGCTATCGCTGAGCCTGCAAATCCTGATCCTGATGAGCCTGCTGACGGTGCTGCCGTCGCTGGTGCTGATGATGACCAGCTTCACGCGCATCATCATCGTGCTGTCGCTGCTGCGGCAGGCGCTGGGCCTGCAGCAGACGCCGCCCAATCAGGTGCTGGTGGGGCTGGCGATGTTCCTGTCGCTGTTCGTGATGCGGCCCTTCATCGACCAGATCAACACGCAGGCCTTCGACCCCTACGGCAAGGGGCAGATCCCCATCGAGGAAGCGGTGGGCCGTTCGGCCAAGGTGCTGCATGGCTTCATGGCCAAGCAGACGCGGGAGACGGATTTGAAGCTCTTCGCCAATATGGCCAAGGCCCCGGCGTTCCGCTCGCCGGACGATATTCCCTTCTCGATCCTGCTGCCCGCTTTCGTGACGAGCGAACTCAAGACGGCGTTCCAGATCGGCTTCATGATATTCCTGCCCTTCCTCATCATCGATCTTGTGGTGGCGTCGACGCTGATGGCGTTGGGCATGATGATGCTGTCGCCCACGATCATCTCCATGCCGTTCAAGCTGCTGCTGTTCGTGCTGGTGGACGGATGGGCGCTGACCATGGGCTCGCTGGCGGGATCGTTTGCGACATGAAGACTTCGAGCATCCACCATCCGTTGGGGGAGTAATCGGTTATGGAAAACGCCGATTTCTTTCTGGGGCTGGCGCAGCAGGCGCTGTGGATCACGGCGCTGGCGGCGGCGCCGATCCTGATTCCGGCGCTGATCGCGGGCGTGCTGATCGGCATGGTGCAGGCGGCGACCTCCATCAACGAACAGACGCTCAGCTTCATTCCCAAGATCATCGTCGTGTGCGCCATGCTGGCCCTGTTCGGCGGGTCGATCATGGTGCTGGTGGCGGACTTCACCCGCGAGATATTCGAGCGGATACCGGACCTGCTGCAATGATCGCGCCCGGCTTCGCGGGCGTGGAGACACAGCTCTGGATATGGCTGATCGCGATGATCCGGCCGGGAGCGGCGTTCATCGCCGCGCCGGTCTTCGGCGCGCAGTCGGTGCCGATCCAGTTGCGGCTGATCCTGTCGATGGCGCTGGGGATGGCCGCGCTCAATGCCGTGCCGATCCATTTGCCGCAGGACGGTATCGCCAGTTTCGAAGGCGTGATGATGGTGGCGGGCGAGGTGCTGGCGGGCCTGGCCATGGGGTTCGCGGTGCAGATCGGCTATGCCGCCGCTTTCGTCGCGGGGGAGGCCATCGCCAACTCCATGGGGCTGGGCTTTGCCGCCATGGTCGATCCGCAATCGGGCCAGTCGACGCAGGTGGTGGGACAATTCCTCTCCATCCTCGCGACCTTCCTGCTGCTGGCGATGGACGGGCATCTGATGCTGGCGAGCTTCGTGGTGCAAAGTTATCAGGCGATGCCGCCGGGTGGCGCGATGCTGAGCAATGACGCGGTGTGGCATATCGTCGAGTTTGGCGGGGCGCTGCTGGGGGCGGGCGTGACCATCGCGTTGCCGGTGGGTTTCGCGCTGGTGCTGGTGCAGATCGTGATGGGGATGCTGGCGCGGACCGCGCCGTCGCTCAACCTGTTCGCCGTGGGGATGCCGGTCGCGCTGATGGCGGGGCTGGTGCTGCTGGCCGTCGCCGCGCCGGTGATGGGCGAGGGGATCGCCGCCGCGCTCAAGGCCGGGCTGGAGCAGGCCCAGTCGATTTCGGAAGGACGCTGAGCCATGGCGGAGGGGAATGGCGGCGAAAAGACCGAAAAGCCAACACAGAAGAAATTGCAGGATGCCGCGAAGAAGGGCGACATCCTCCAGTCGCGCGAACTGGCGACGGCGCTGGTGGTGATGGCGGGGATCGCGTGGCTGGCGATCACCGGTCCGTCGATCGTCGAGGCGCTGTCCCATATGATGATCGAGGCGCTGCGGTTCCGGCGGGAGGACATCGTGGATTTTGCGCCCGCCGACCGGGGCATGGCGCTGCTGTCGGGGATCGCATTGCCGGTGGGGGGCATATTGCTGGCGACTTTGATCGCCGCCATCGCCGCGCCCGCGCTGCTGGGATCGCTGGGTTTCCGGCCGGGAGCCTTCGCGCCCAAGGCGTCGAAGCTCAATCCCGCATCGGGCCTCAAGCGCATGTTCGGCGTCAACGGCCTTATCGAACTGACCAAGTCGATGGCGAAGGTCGCCCTGCTCGGCGCGATCGGGGTGTGGGTGATCTGGGACCGGATGACGGCCATCGTCGGGCTGGGCAAGGCGGGGGTCGCGCCGGCCATGGCGACGCTCGGCGACATGTTCATCATGACCTGCCTCATCATGGCGGGCGGGCTGTTCCTGATCGCCGGGATCGACGTGCCCGCGCAGATTTTCCAGCGCGGCAAGCGGCTCGCCATGTCGAAGCAGGACATCAAGGACGAGAATAAGGAAAGCGAAGGGTCGCCCGAACTCAAGGGCCATATCCGCCGCAAGCAATATGAGGTGCTGAGCGGATCGACGCGCAAGGCGGTGGCGGAGGCCAGCGTCATCATCACCAACCCGACCCATTTCGCGGTCGCGCTGCGTTACAAGCCGGGGCAGGACGCCGCGCCTATCGTGGTGGCGCGGGGCTGCGACGCCATCGCGGCGGCGATCCGCGACCTCGCCGACCAGAATGGCGTGCCGGTCATGCAGTTTCCCGAACTGGCGCGCGCGGTCTACTTCACCTCGCGGGCGGGGCAGGTCATCGACGAAGGGCTGTATATGGCGGTCGCGACCGTCCTGGCCTTCGTCTTCCGCGTGGAAAACCGCATGGCGAGCGAGATGGACCGGCCCTTCATCACCGTGCCGGAGGATATGCGGTTCGATGCGGACGGGCGGAAGGTTTGAGGGGTTGGGTGGGGAGCGGACGGTCTGCTTCCAACATGCTCCGTGCTCCTGCGCAGGCAGGAGCCCAGATCAGACGGCGGAACTGGGCTCCTGCCTGCGCAGGAGCACGGTG
>JASGDV010000112.1:0-6923 GCA_049841255.1 Sphingobium sp. | reverse complement strand
TATCGCCCCCGAGCGACGGGAACAGCGCGAGCTGGGCGATATCGCGCCGCGCGACGCCCAGGACCTGATGGCCTGGCCGTTCTTCAGCCTCGCCAAGCGCAGGCGGGTGACGCCGATCGACTTCCGCATGGGCGCGACCTGGATATCGGTCGAGGCCGTGCCCGAGCACGGCATGGCGACCATATGGGACGCCGACGTGCTGATATGGGCGGCGAGCCAGATCGTCGCGGCGCGCGATGCCGGGCTGCCGACCTCGCGGCTGATGGCCACGACTCCGCACGAAATCCTCACCTTCACCGGACGCGGCACCGGCAAGGATCATTACGACCGGCTGAAGGCCGCGCTGGACCGGCTGCAATCGACCACGGTCGCGACCTCGATCCGCCAGCAGCACCAGCGGCGGCGCCATCGCTTCTCGTGGATCAACGAATGGCAGGAGCGGCTTGACGGCGACGGCCGTCCGCTCGGCATCGAGCTGATCCTGCCCGACTGGTTCTATGCCGGCGTGGTCGATCGCACGTTCGTGCTCACCATCGACCGGGCCTATTTCGATCTGACGGGCGGCCTCGAACGCTGGCTCTACCGGATCGTGCGCAAGCACGGCGGACGGCAGAGTGGCGGCTGGAGTTTCGATGTCGCCCACCTCCACCTCAAGTCCGGCGTGCTGTCGCCGCTGCGCCGGTTCGCTTTCGAGCTGCGCGCCATCGTCGCGCGCCAGCCGCTCCCCGGCTATGTCCTCACCCTCGATCATGCGTTCGGCCGCGACCGGCTGACCTTTGTTCCGGTTCCCGTCGATTCCTTCGATGCGGCCCGGCGCCGATTGGGCCGCGGCGCTGTGGATAACCGGCCATGAGGCTCGGCCTATCAGGAACAGCCGGACTCGGCCGATCAGGAACGCGGGACTCGGCCGATCGGGAACGCGCATCCCTCGCAAGCGCATGGAATCGCTCGCGAAATCGGTCCCCTTCTAACTATGCTAACAGTAAAGAATACTTCGTATTCTTGCTAACGCGATTTCGCGGTGTGGATAATTCGCGAGATAGCGCGAAATCTCTGGCAGTAAATCCGCCGTTTCCACTACGCTATACTACGCCTCTTGCGCGCGGCGATCAAGCCCAACGCAGTGTCGCGCGGCGCGGGCCGGAACCCCGGCGATGACCGCCGTCCAGCACTTCGGCAGCATCTCGGGCGGCAAGGACAGCCAGGCCGTGCTGTGCCTGATGGTCGAGCGGATCGAGCGCAAGGGGCTGGCCGCGTTCGGCAACCGCACGCCTCGCTTTCTGTCCGCCGACAACGGCCACGAGAATCCGATTACGCTCGACCACATCGCCTATCTCGACGAGTGGCTGCGGCAGCGCACCGGCCTGCGCATCGAGACGGTATCGGCGAACGATGTGCCCGGCCTCACCGACGCGGCGGCCTTTGCCCGCAAACGCGCCATGCTGCGCGACGAATGGTCGAAGGAGAAGCGGCGGACGCGCCACAAGGGCGCGTGCAACCAGCGCCGGGACGCCTGGAGGGCGGGCAAGATCACGAAGGGCGAATGGACTGCTCGATGCGATTGCCCGGTCATGGTGTCGCCGCCGGTCCCCGATCATCTGATCGAACGGGCGCTGGGACTGCTGCATCCGACCGGCATCCCGTTCCTCGACACGGCGATGCTCCACGGCCGCTTCCCGAGCACCAGGGTCCGCTTCTGCACCAGCGACACCAAGCTCGTTCCGCTGATGAACGCCAAGCGCCCGCTGCTCGACGATGGCGTTTCGGTCATCGACTGGATCGGCGAGCGCGCCGACGAAAGCCCGGCGCGGGCGAGGAAGAAGCCGATCCAGTCGGTGCGCTACCCGTCCGGCGCGCGCAACCTGCTCTACCGCCCGATTTTCCGCTGGTCGGCGGCGGACGCCTTCGCAATCTCCGCGCGCCACGGCCTGCGCCATAATCCCCTTTACACGATGGGCATGAGCCGCGTCGGCTGCTCGACCTGCATCATGGTCAGGAAGCGCGAGCTGCGCCAATGGGCCATGCGTTTCCCGGCAGAAGTCGACCGCGTGCGCGAATGGGAACGGCTGGTCGGCCTCGTTTCGCGGCGCACGGCGGCGCTCGGCACGCCGGCATCGCTTCTCGCCGCGGCGACGGTTCCCGGCGACCCCGACGATCACGGCCGGGCGACCATCGACAGGGCGATCGACTGGTCGCGCACCAGCCGGGGCGGTCGCAATTACGACCTTTTCATCGACCAGGAACAGCGCGAGGCCGATGAACACGGCCTGCGCTGCGACAGCGAATATGGGCTGTGCGAATGATGCGCGCGCTCGACCTGTTCAGCGCGGCGGCGGGCGGCTGGTCGCTCGGCCTGCACCGCGCGGGCTTCGTCACCGTCGCCGCCTGCGAGATCGTCGCGTGGCGCCGCATCCTCTACGCGGAGAACAATCCCCATGTCCGGCTCTACGAAGACGTCCGCGGACTCACGGCAACTCGCCTTGTTTCCGACCTCGGATTCCTCCCCGACATCATCGTCGGCTCGCCGCCGTGCCAGGACATCTCCAGCGCCAACACCAAAGGCAAGGGGATCGAGGGCGAACGGTCGGGCCTCTACCTCGAAGCCGTCCGCCTGGTCGGAGAGTGCCGCCCTCGCTGGTTCGCTTTTGAGAATAGCGCTAATCTCAGAACTCGTGGCGCTGACCGGCTGCTCCTTCTTCTGGAAACGCTCGGCTACGCCTGCGAACCGTGCGTGGTGGCTGCTGAAAATGTCGGCGCCAACCATGTGCGTAAGCGGTCATGGCTCATCGGCTACGACCCCGGCCAACTTGCCGACGCCGCGATACAGCGACGCGGCGCACGGCCCGGAGATGTGCAAGGTCCGCGGCGAGAAGCGGACGGGCATGAACCTGCCGACGATGATGCACCCCGCTGCATTGAACAGGCTGCCGACGCCGATGGCGACGGACGGGATGAAGGACGGCGCGGGCGGCGGGGCGGGATCGACATATCCGCTGCGGATGATCCTGGCGACGCCCCGCAAGTCGGATGCGGAACGCGGCGGCCGGGGGGATGTGCTCAGCCAGTTGCAGGGCCATGCCAGCCGCCACGCGGGCATGATGCCGACGCCGGTCAAACCGAACGGCGGCCGGAGACTGAACCGGCAGGAGATCGAGACCGGACGCCGCGCGAACGGCGCGAAGGCACAGATCGACACGCCGAACCTGCTGCGCCATGCCGCGGAACTCCTGCCGACTCCGACGAAGCGCGACAGCCGGATGGACGGCTGGAGCCCGGCCTACGACCGCAGGAAATCGCCGACGATGGACGCGGTGATGGATGGCGCGATGACCGACCGGGCGCCGGACAAATGGGCGGGAGCGCGGGCCTTGGCGACCATGCTGCGGAGCCATGGGCTGACTGGAACGGCGGCCTTGCCGCCCACTTACGCATGGATGATGGGCTATCCGCCTGGGTGGCTGGCACGCGCATTGCGGTCGGCGGTCCACGCGGGACGGCTGCGGCCAGTCTGATCGTCGAGGCGTTCGGCGACGCCGTTCTCCCGCAAATCCCCGAAGCCATCGGCCGCGCGATCCTGCGCACCGAAGCCGCGCTCGACCTCGTGCTCGGACGCGCACCCATCGACAGCACCGGAGACGAACGATGAGCGATCCCGCGCGTCCACAGCGCATAGACTTCAGCGGGTTCGAAGCCGGTTTGCGCCGACAGGCGGCGGAGCAAGCGCAAGCCGCACGCACGCCGACCATTCCCACAGCGCTGGTATCCAGTTCCCGGCTGACCGAGGTGGAACTCACCTGGATCGAGAAAAGACAAGAGCACTGGATACGCTTCGGCCGTATCGCCCACGACCGCATCCTCACGCGCCGGACGCGCGTGGTGAGTTTCCGTCCCGGCGCGATCTTCGCCTTCGTCCGCTGGTCCGCCAACGACTACGGCACGATCACCTCGCGCATCGACTTGGTGCGGGCGGTGGATGCCGGCGAACCATACATCACGTTGCCTTTCGTCCGGCCGGGCGGCGACATCCTCCTGCACATCGAGAGCTGGCCGAAGGTCCAACAGGTGCTCGCCGCGATCGACGCGGTGGAAGCGGCGGGTGTCGATCCCTGCGACGCGGCAGCCGATCACTGGCGCCACTTCCACAACCGGATCGCCGCAGGGCACCAGCCGCGTCCTTACACGATGGAGCGCCATCGCGCCTGGCTCAAGCGCCGGGAGATCGAAGGATGACGCGCCGCCGCTATGTCATGGCGACGGCCATCGCCGCGTCCACATTCGTCGCGGCGTTCGTCGCCATCGCCGTCGCCGACCCGTTCCCGCGCGTGATCTGGAACGCCAGCGCCAGCGCGCCGATCGGCCTCTATCGTATCCATCCCGACAGCGATCCGCCCATCGGGGCGCTGGTCGCCGTCACACCGCCCGAACGGCTGGCGCGCTGGCTTTCGGCGCGCGGTTATCTGCCCAAGGGCGTGCCGCTCCTGAAACATGTCGCGGCGAAAGCCGGGCAGCGGATTTGCCGCAAGGGCGACGTTGTGAGTGTTGACGGCCATTCCGTCGCCAGTGCCCGCGCGCGTGACGGCCGGGGCCGTCCGCTGCCGGTCTGGCGGGGCTGCCGGACGCTCGGCGCCGACGAGATATTCCTGCTCAACCCGTCCGTCCCGGACAGCCTCGACGGCCGCTACTTCGGCCCGCTGCCGGCGTCCGCCGTCATTGGACGCGCAACGCCGCTGCACCTGCGCGCGCCTGCTCCACCGCTTTCCAACCGCAACGACAAGGACATCGACCATGCTCCCCAACATCTTTGAACCCACCGCTGACGGCTACGCTGGACGTGCCCGGTATTTCGGCATCGACGAGCAGATCGTGCTGGTCGCGATCGATCCGGGCGATGCCGAGAACGCACCCGATTACCGCATCCATCTTGACGACGAGGACGGCCCAGAGGTCGGCGGTGCGTGGAAACGGGTCGGTGAACGTGCCGGCGATTACATCGCGCTGGAGATCGACAGCCCGCTTTTCGGTTCGCCGTTCCGGCCAGTGCTGTTCCGCGCCGATGACGATGGCCGGACGTTCCGGCTGTCGTGGAAACGCCCCCGGCCTCGCGACGACCGGAGCTGAACGGTGGCTGTTCCGATCATCATCCCTTTGTTCGCGGAAAGACCGCATCCCTCCGTCCCGCTCGGTCGCAGGCCGGCCGGCGCGTGCATCGAAGGTCAAGAGCCTGCCCCGGACTTGATCCGGGGGCGGCCCCCGGCCGGCGCTTTGCGCGCATCCTTTACCGGAGCGAGCACGCTGGCAGGCTTGCGTCGGAGCGGGGGCGGAGCGGTCGTCCTGCTCGCGGTTCTGCTACTGTCGTCCGGTATCGGGCCGGACGCGGCGCAGGCGCAGGACGCGCCGGCCGAACGCACGGCAACCAGCCATCCCTGGGCCGTTCACGTCGCCGACGCCGCGCGGCGCTTCGGCATCCCCGAAGCATGGATATGGGCGGTCATGCGCGTCGAGAGCAACGGCGATTCCCGCGCCGTATCCTCGGCGGGCGCGATGGGCCTGATGCAGATCATGCCCGGCACCTGGGCCGGCCTACGCGCACGCTATGGGCTGGGGGCCGACCCCTATGACGTGCGCGACAACATCATGGCGGGCGCGGCCTATCTGCGCGCGATGCACGACCGCTACGGCAACGCGACGGCGATGCTGGCGGCCTACAATGCGGGGCCGGGCCGCTACGACGAATATCGGTCGCGCGGCCGTCCGCTGCCCACCGAAACCCGCGCCTATCTCGCAAAGCTGGCAGCGATCACCGGCGGTTCGGACGACACTCAGCTTGCCGCCGCGCCGCAGTCCGATCGCTTCGCATGGCGTCGGGCCGCATTGTTCGCGGCGCGGGCGGGCGACAACCCGCCTGCATCGGACGCCGCGTCGGATAACTCCCCGGCCGACAGTCCCGTCTCGGCCGAACCGGCCGCGAACAGTCTGTTCGTCGCGCTGTCGGGGCAGAGGCAGCCGTGAAGATCGCTTACGCTGATCCGCCCTATATCGGCTGCGCGCATCTCTATCGCGGCCATCCCGACTATGCCGGCGAGGTCGATCATGCCGCGCTGATCGAGCGGCTCCAGTGCGACTATGACGGCTGGATATTGCACGCCGCCGCGACGCCGGAATCGGTCGCCGTGCTCGCGCCGCTGGTCCGCGAAACCGGCGCGCGGTGGATGGCTTGGGTGAAAGGCTTTGCCGCGTTCAAGCGCAACGTCCCGGTCGCTTATGCGTGGGAACCCGTCATCGTGAAGCCCGCGCGCAAGCCGGTCGTGAGCAAGCGGCTGGTCCTGCGCGACTGGATCGAATGCCCGATCACGCTGCGCCGCGGACTCACGGGCGCAAAGCCCGAAGCGGTCTGCCATTGGTGTTTCGAGACGGTCGCCGCGCGTCCTGACGACACGCTCGACGACCTCTTTCCCGGCACCGGAGCCGTCGCCGAAGCGTGGCGGACCTGGCGCCTCAAATTCGCGCTGCCGGGCGATCCCGTTGCAGCATCGCCGCGGCCCGGCAGCGCGCCGTCCGCAAGCCGGCGGCAGGCCGGCGCACCATGACCGCCCCCGTTTTCAGATTGCCCGGTTGGAAGGTGGAAGTGCCTGGAAGGGCAGGAAAAAGCCGAAGGAAGGGACGGCAAGATAGAAAGCGCACCCCAAATTCGTTGAAAGCCGTTGTCTTTCAACAATTTGGCGCGGGTGCGTCGGTCGGCGAGCGTGCCGCTCGGAAGAAAAAAGTAAGTAATATCAAAGCGCCGAATGGCACCACAGGCCATTTTTGGCGGAAAGCGGCCCGGCCGTGAGCGAGGATGGCGATTTCCGTATCCGGCCGGGCAAGGTCGGCGACAGGGGCCGCCGCGGCGCCAGGGCGCGAGGGTTTGTCGCCCAGGTGCTGCG
>JASGDV010000111.1:0-6993 GCA_049841255.1 Sphingobium sp. | reverse complement strand
GCGCATCATCTCGCCGGCGGGATCATCGCCGAGAACCTGCGTGATGGAGACGAGCTGCACGCCATTCTTCGCCAGCTTGCGGACGTAGAACTCGAACTGGAACTGATCGCGGAAGAAGCGCGAGAAGCTATGCACGACCACGATATCGAACGCGGGCGGCTTCTCCATCGCCGCGTCGATCATCGCCTGGAACGAGGGTCGGCGGTCATCTGTGGCAGTGTTGCCCGGCTCGAGGAACTCGGCCGCGACCTCCCAGCCGTTCGAGAGGCAATAGCCCTCAAGCTGGCGGCGTTGATCAGGGATCGACAGATCATGGTCCGCCTGGCGCGGAGTGGAAACGCGCAGATAGAGCGCGGCGCGGGCCGTAGAGACGCTCGGGGGCGGTTCGGTTTCGGCACGGGCGACAGTCGCCATGACAACATCCTTTCATCAACCGGCGGCCTGCACGACCGCGACTACATCTTCTCCAGTCCCCGCACCGCCGAGGACGCCAGCAAGAACAGCCGGTTAGGACGGCGCGGGAACGGCTTAAAGCCAAGCCCCTCGTAGAAGGCCGCAGCCCGTTCATCCTTGGCATCGACAATGATGGCCAACACCGCCAGCGTCTCGGCGGCGCCGAGAATGCGCCGGATCGCATCCACCACCAAGACTTCGCCAAAGCCCTTGCCGCGCATCCGAACGTCCCGTGCCAGCCGCCCGATCAGCGCCGCTGGATAACCGCTTTCATAGCGCGGCAGCTTGCGCGCGATTTCCTCCGGCAACTCACCCAGCTCCAGCTTGAAGGCGCTCAGGCTGTAGAAGCCGACGACGCCCAGCTCCGAATCCGCGGCGACGAAAACGCGCGCGACATCGCGGCGGTCATCCTGACCGGCGCGTCGCCGGAACCAGCCGTCCAGATCGGCCTGTCCGCAAGAGAAGCGCGACCGATCGTGATGCTTGCCGAGAGCTTCGAAGACGATCGCCAATCGTCAGCCCACGAGATCGCGGTGACGGCGCATGGCGGCGATCAGCCGCTCGGATGGCTCCGGCGGGTTCATCAGCGCCTCGAAGAAGGCATCCCGATCCGCGCCGGACAGCACCAGGCGTTGATGCTCGTCGAGCACGCGCCGCGCGCCTTCATAGGCCAGATCGCCGGCCGTCAGGCCAGTGACCGCCGTCGCCTGTTGGATCAAATCCTTGGCCGACGCGCTGACGCGCAGCTCGATCCGCTCGCGCTTGATCTCGCGTTCCGGTTTGTGGCGTTTTTGAACGGCTGACATGCCCGATCTCCTTTGACCAGAAATGTACGGCATAATACCGTGCCAGTCAACTTCGCCGAAAAGCGCCGGCCGCATCATCCGGTCGTAGAAACACGGGGCAGCAGGATCGATTTTCATCATGGCAGCGCCCCGAACAGGGCGTCCAGTTCCTCGCGAAAAGCGCCTTCGATGACGCGCAACTCGGCATCGCCGATCGGAACCTGCTCGGGCCAGTCGTCAGTTACGACGATCGGTGCGCTGGTAGCGCGCCTGTGAGACGATGCGCGCGTCGGTGGCGGCTGCATGTAATCGTGCAGGTCTTCCAGCCCTTCCGACCAGCCGCGGGGCGCGCGGTGGCGACGTTTGCGAGAGAGTGCCATATGCTCAAGCTGCCGCGCATCTCTCGGGAATCCAGCAAAATCACCCTTGGGCGCATACCTGCCGGACCCGTAGCGACGGCGGCGGGATTCGGCGCACGGCGGCGCAAGGCGGAAATAGCGAAGCGTAGCGTAGCAGAGATACGTGCTCACGGCGGGATCGCGGATGCCGTGTGCAGCCCGGTTTGCTATCCTTTCACATATGGACTCGCGGATGGACATCGACACCGACCGAATCGATCAGGCGGTGCTTGCCCTGCTGTGGCTCAACCTCAGCGCCACCGGCACAGCCTGGAAGGGCTTCGACTGGAGCGCGATGGACCGATTGCACGAACGCGGGCTGATCTCCGATCCGGCGCGCAAGGCGAAGTCGGTGCATCTGACCGACGACGGCATGGCCGAAGCCGAACGCCTGTTCAACGCGCTGTTCGCGCGGCCCTGAATCCTGCCACGCTGATGCAAAAGCCATAACCCGGCCATAGCTGCCGGCTCCGCTGAAATGCCGGGTGGATCATTGTCTCCGGTCATGCCTGCCCGACCGACCCTCGCGGTCTCCCTCGTGGCTTGATCTGATCGGGTCCACCTGGCGGCGCAACGGCGCCGGGCTGCTTTTTTCCGCCGCGCGCGCGCGCTTTGCATCGCGAAACAAAAAAGCCGCCCTTCGGCCGTCCCTTGGCCGCAAGCCCACCCCGCCGCGCGAGCGCGATGGGAACCCCGAGCAGCGGTGCGCAGCCGACTGTCCCCGATCTTCGACATGCCACGAGGCCGCGAGGGGCGCGGTCCCGAGTCAAGAAAGGACTTACGACATGATCTGCGGAAACTTCACAGCCACCGATCGCGGCTTCCACGGCGAAATCCGGTTTTTCGGCCTCAGCGAGAAGGTGGAAATCCTTCGGTTCGACGACAAGGCAAGTGACAAGTCGCCCGACTATCGCATCGTCGCCGCCGACGATGAACGCATCGAATTCGGTGTGGGCTGGCTCAAGGCCACCAAAGACCAGAAGCCTTACGCTTCACTCAAACTCAATCCGGTCCTGGCGCCGGACGTTCATCTTCGGCTCGTCTCGACCGAGATAACCGGCAAGTTCGAGCTGAAGGTCGACTGACCGCGAGAGCGCCCCGCCAGCAATGGCGGGGCGTTTTCAATTTCTCCCAAAGGATCTCCGCCATGCGAATCGGCACCGGCCATTGCATCGGCCTGCCACACGACGATGGCAGGATCGCCACAGGCGCCCGCTTGGCCTGGTCGCGGTAGAGCCCGGACCCCGCATGCTGGTCGACGGGAATATCCATTCGCGCAAGGTGGAAGGAAGCATCCCACGTCCATCCCCATTCCTGCCTCGCCCGGCGTGTTTTTCGCGATGGCCCTGACCGTGCGCTCCCGCTTTTGCCCAAAAAACCGTTCATCTCCCTCCTGGGCTGGCTGCTGATTTGCGCATCTGGCCCTGGCGGGCGCCTCATGCGGGGAGTGGCAAAGCCACCAAGCAGAAAACCGGCGCCAGGCGCCTACGGTTTCCGCAAGCGGACCCTCCGTTTTTCAGCTTGCCCGCGTCGCCCGCCAAAGCCTGCCTGACGCATCAGCAACGCCAACATACAGGAGGCAGATATGAAAAAGGATTGGGCAAAGATTCGCAGGATCAACAAGATCAGGGCCGAACGGAAGATGGCCGCCGAGCAGGCCAAGCCGGAATGGGAACGGAAGTGGGAAGCGCGCGAACTGGCACGCGCGCATGGATACATCCCTTACCTCAGCGATGAGGTCGCCGCCTACCGCGACATGTAAGGCGGACAAGCACCCGATGGCGCCACACGCCATCGGGTTTTTTTGTGCCTCGCAGGATGGCGGGCTGGAGGGGGATCAAGAACAGGATCGGCCTGAAAGCCGCGCCGGTATCCCGGCGATCATTTGCGTGCGCGCCGCCAGGGCAGCGCGATCGTTGCTAAGGACGCTGTCCTCGCGCCGGTCAAGGTAAGTGGAACCGTCCGGGGCGGTATCCCCACCTTCCGCGGCTTCGCCTTGTGCAGGCGGGTGATGCCCCACCACCCCGGCCGCCCTTGCCCCGTTGCTACCCTTGGCTCGCCGCCGGGCAGAAGTTCAGGCGCAGCATTCCGCTTCGCTGAACTTCAGACCCAAAGGATTTGAGACATGACCAGCAAGGCACAGGCTCCCCGCAATGTGATCTTCAACGGTGATTGCATTGAAGTGATGCAGGCTTTTGATAGCGGCACGGTGGATTTCATCCTGACAGACCCGCCCTATGTGACCCGCTACCGGGACCGTCAGGGCCGCAAGGTTGCCAATGACGATAACGGCCGGTGGCTGCGTCCGGCGTTTCGCGAAATGCACCGCGTCTTGAAGGATGGCGGTTTCGCGGTTTCCTTCTACGGCTGGAACAAGGTCGATTTGTTCATGGACGCATGGAAGACGGCGGGCTTCCGCGTCGTCGGCCATCTTGTGTTTCGCAAGCGTTATGCGTCGTCGGCCCGCTTCCTCCGCTATGAGCACGAACAGGCTTATTTGCTCGCAAAGGGCAATCCGACCCGGCCCGCACGTCCTATCCCCGATGTGCTCGATTTTCCTTACAGCGGGAACCGTTTGCACCCCACGCAAAAGCCGGTTGAAGCACTGGCGCCGTTGATCGAGGCTTTCACCCAGCCGGGCGAGCTTGTCCTGGACCCGTTCAGCGGCAGCGGCTCGACACTGGCGGCAGCCCAGCAGCTCGACCGTGACTGGACCGGCATCGAACTGGACAACGGCCATTACCACACCGCCAGCAAGCGGCTTGCCGCGCAGGTCGATCACCGGGCGGCCGCATAGGTCGCCATCCTTTCCCCATCATCCGCGCCCGTCCCCGCGGCGGGCGCCACCCGCACAAGGAATCATATCATGCGCTGGATTATCACGTTCGACTATATGGGCGGCTGTCTGGGCCTCGGAGAAAATGCCAAGGGCATCCCCAGCCGCGCCGATCCGAAGGAAGGTGACAGCCTGCCTATGGAGTTCCGGCTCTATGATGCGCGCAACCACCTTTGCTTTGAAGGACGTTGCGGCGACATTGACGCCGATTGGTGGCACGGCTTCGAGCCGCTCATATTCGCCTGGAACACCCATACCCGCTGTCGCCGGCTGACCTATCGCCGGGCGGACCCTCGGGCACAGTGGCGCCCGCTTGAGCCATATCCGACCCGTTGACCTGTCGCCAATAGGCAGCCGCCAGCCCCACGCGGGGGCTGGCGGCCTGTTCGCGCGAGCCGCAAAATCGCGCTCGCCGGGCACCGCCCGGCTCGCGGGATGACGGTAGCCAAAATCATCGCGTCATCCTAAGAAGGACGCGGGCCGCTACGCGGCGGCCTGGGGCGTGGAAACCCCTGAATATCCGGTTCGGTGCCGACCGTGACGGCGCCGCCATCCTTGACCACATGGTCGGGGAGCCTGTGACGTATACAACAGGCTCACCCGAGCTAAAGGTCATAGGGACCGAGATATTCCGGTTTTCCAACTCCCCGATCAGGGTCAGGAGAGATGTTTGCGGGGGCGCACCGCAGACAAACCGCCTCTCGGCCAGGAGCCAGCCGTTGCGGATGGCGCGCGGAACCATGCCCGCCGCGCGCGTAGAATTGTCTCCGTTTCGGTCTAAAAGGTTAACGGGACTGGAGGAACGGGGGCGCTATGACCGGCAAGCCTTTCGAGGATCGCGCGCCTGATGCGCCGCGGCTCACTGCCTATGACGAGGATCACCTCGCCGACTATATCCGCCTGCTCGATACCGACGACGAGGGTGCCGACTGGCGCGAGGCGGCGACGCATATCTTCGGGATCGATCCTGGCGCCGAACCCGAACGCGCCCGGGCGATGCACGAAAGCCATCTCGCCCGCGCGCGCTGGATGACCGAGATCGGCTACGCATATTTGCTCGGTCCGCGCGCCACGGAATAGGTTAACATTCAGACCGGAATGGATATTCCCGGTCGTTGATGCCGGTGCGCCGCCAGCATGGCCCGGCGCGGCCTTCGCCCTGTCGAGACGAGGTGTAACCCTCGATCCTCGCCGATCCAGAGTCCGCAACAAGCGGCTGGGGAGGATGCTTATGTCGACGTCGCCAGGCCGGCGCCCCGGCGTGCCGGTCATGCACCGGGCATGCCGGGGCGCCCCGAGTTCGCCGCCGCGTTCCTGCAACGCAACCGCCAGTATCGCACCGACCAGGCGCGTCTGAACCGCGACGCCCCGGCGAACGAGCGAACGGCGCTCGCCCGCCGATGGGGGTTATCCTTTCGCCTATATGCCTGATGAGCTGTCGGGCACGGTGATCTGGCGGCCGGAACTGACCGCCATCACCGTGATTCTCGACGCCGCGCCGGAAGGATATACCGGCGCAAAAGCCGTCGACCCGCTGGCGCTCGGCGCGCTGCTCGCCGACCGGGCCGGAATCGATGGCCGCCATGTCGTCGTCGCTGACGCGGCGGGTGAGCATCGTCTGTGGGTGCGCGATCCGACGCCAGGCCGGCCGCTCGCTGCCATCGTCCCGCTGGACAAGGACTTCATCAAGCGCATCCTCAGCCTGCTGCGTTTCCATCGGCTCATGTCGGGCAAGCGAACCGGCCCGTTGCCGCGCGGATGGCCGCTCACCGCAATTCGGGCGGCGAGGCTCAAGCTGATGCTTCGCGCGCTCGATCTGCGCCTCGCCGGGGCGACATACCGGGAAATCGCGATCGCGCTCGGCAGGGACGAGGCCGCGCATCTCTCGGCATCCGACTTCAAGAACTCGGATGCCCGATCCTTCGCCTATCGCCTGGTGCGCGACGCCACAGCGATGATGAAGGGCGACTACCGCAAGCTGCTGCGCTTCCGCTGACGGCGCCCGCCGCGTGCCCGTGGCCGGGGGGGGTCACAGCGGCGCAGCTGCGAATCTTCGTTCCCCACCCTGCCGTGAGCACTTCGCCATGATCGCCTCCTGCCACCCCGCTTCGCAGGAGATGCCCCTTGTCCAGACCTCCCGTCACGCTTCCGCCGCGCTATCTGCGGACTCCCGAGGCGGCGCGCTTCCTGGGCCTCTCCGGGCGCACGCTTGAGAAGCATCGCTATTTCGGGAGCGGTCCGGCCTATCGGCGCATCGGTGGCCGGGTGGTCTATTCGGTGGATGATCTGCGCGCCTGGGCTGACCTCGGCACCAAATATTCCACGTCCGACCCCGGCCAGAACGATCTCATGCCGCAGCGGGATGCGGCGATCACGCAGAGCCGCCGATGAAGCCGCGCGCCGCCTCCCGTTCCGGCGAGCGCGCCCAGCTCGCGCTGTTCCCGTCGCTCGGGGGCGATATCGCGCCGCGCGACGCCCAGGACCTGATGGCCTGGCCGTTCTTCAGCCTCGCCAAGCGCAG
>JASGDV010000110.1:0-3718 GCA_049841255.1 Sphingobium sp. | reverse complement strand
CGAAGTCGCCATCGCGCTCCGTTCCGGCTCGGCCAGCGCCAAGAAGGCGGAAGGCGCGGGCTTCAAGGTGCTGCCCAACGCCGAAGCCGCCGCATGGGCCGACGTCCTCATGATCCTCGCCCCCGACGAATTCCAGATGGACATCTACGCCGCTGACATCCACGCGAACCTGAAGCCCGGCGCGGCGCTCGCCTTCGCGCACGGCCTCAACGTCCATTTCGGCCTGATCGAGCCGCGCGCCGATGTCGATGTCATCATGATCGCGCCCAAGGGCCCCGGCCACACCGTGCGCGGCGAATATGTGAAGGGCGGCGGCGTCCCCTGCCTCATCGCCGTCTATCAGGACGCGACCGGCAACGCGCATGACATCGCCCTGTCCTACGCCTCGGCGGTCGGCGGCGGCCGCAGCGGCATCATCGAAACCAACTTCAAGGAAGAGTGCGAAACCGACCTCTTCGGTGAGCAGGCCGTGCTGTGCGGCGGCCTCACCCACCTCATCATGGCGGGTTTCGAGACGCTGACCGAAGCGGGCTATTCCCCCGAAATGGCCTATTTCGAATGTCTTCATGAAGTGAAGCTGATCGTCGACCTGATGTATGAAGGCGGCATCGCCAACATGCGCTATTCGATCAGCAACACCGCCGAATATGGGGACTATCACACCGGCCCGCGCGTCATCACCGACGAGACGAAGGCGGAGATGAAGCGCGTCCTCAACGACATCCAGCAGGGCAAGTTCGTCCAGCGCTTCCTGACCGACATCAAGACCGGCTACCCGGAAATGAAGGCCAAGCGGAAGCTCCAGGCCCAGCATCCGATCGAAAAGACCGGCGAGCAGCTCCGCGCCATGATGCCCTGGATCGGCGCGAACAAGCTGGTGGACAAGGACAAGAATTAAGGCCTGCGGGCGGGAACGATCCGTTTCCGCTTTCCAGACTGGACTTGCAGGGGGCGTCGCTTATTCTGGCGGCGCCCCTTGAACCTTTTGGAGAGCTTGCGAAATGCGGAAATATCTGATCCCCGCCGCCGCGCTGATCGCGCTGGCCGGAGGCACCGTCGTCGTCGCGCAGCAGATGCCCGCCGCCCCCGGCACGGAGGACGTGTCGAAAGTCACCGGCGGCAATTATGTCATCGACCCCTCCCATACGCAGATCGTTTTCGCCTATGATCATATGGGCTTTTCCAACAATCTGGGTATCATCGCCCAGCCCACCGGCACGCTGACGCTCGACCCGAAAAATCCGTCCGCCGCGAAAGTCTCGGTCGAAATCCCCGTCGCCAACCTCAAGACCGGCATCACCGATCTCGACACGCATCTCATGAAGCCGGAATTTTTCGACAGTGCGAAATTCCCCAAGGCGACCTTCGTGTCGACCGGCGTGAAGGTCGATGGCGACGATGCCGAAATCGCCGGCAACCTCACGATCAAGGGCATCACCAAGCCGGTGACGCTGGACGCCGATTTCTATGGCGCGGGCATGCATCCGATGACGAAAAAGGAAAATATCGGCTTCACCGCGACCGCCACGGTCAAGCGCAGCGATTTCGGCATGAGCTATGGCGTGCCGATGGTCGGCGACGCGATCGAACTGAGGATCGTCGCCGCTTTCGAGAAACAATAAGCGATGGGCGGGAACGGCGGTTTTCCCGGTCCCGCCGTTTCCCGTTCAAACCCGTCCGGACAGTTCGCGGCCTCACTCTCACCCCCCGTTCGCCCTGATTATCCTGTATCGAAGGGCTCAGTGGCCATACAGGACGAACGGACGTCGAAAAGCAGACAGTCCACCTTTTCGGGGCGCGACTTGCCCGTCCTCGATTGCTATACTGCATAGAGGGAATGGAGAGCTTCGATGGCGGACATCACCTTCTACACAAATCCCATGTCGCGTGGCCAGATCGTGCGATGGATGCTGGAAGAGCTCGGCGAGCCCTATGATATGGTCCTGCTTGACTATGGCACCGGCATGAAGGCGCGGGACTATCTCGCCATCAATCCCATGGGCAAGGTTCCAGCCATCGTCCATGCGGGCAAGGCAGTCACCGAAGCGGCCGCCATCTGCGCTTATCTTGCGGATGCCTTCCCGGCCGCCAATCTCGCTCCGCCTCCGGATCGCCGGGCGGACTATTATCGCTGGCTCTTTTTCGCGGCCGGTCCGGTGGAAGCGGCGGTCACGAACAAGGCGCTCGGCTTCGCTGTGCCGGAAGGGCGGGAGCGCATGGCGGGCTATGGCACGTTCGATCAGACGATGGATGCTCTGGAAAGCGCCGTTTCAGGCCCCGCATGGCTTTGCGGCGATCAATTCACCGCCGCCGATATCTATGTCGGTGCGCAGGTGGATTGGGGCCTTGTCTTCGGCACCATGCCCAATCGCCCTGCCTTCGAAGCCTATGTGGCTCGCCTCCGCGACCGCCCCGCCTATCGACGGCAGAAAGAACTGGATAACGCCCTGATCACGGAGATGCAGAAAGACGCCCAATAAAAAAGCCCGGCGGAATGAACCGCCGGGCCTCCCGATCAGGACATGCGCGTCCTCAATTCCGGCTGTTGCCCATGAAGCGCAGCAGGAATAGGAACATGTTGATGAAGTCGAGATAGAGGCTCAGCGCGCCCATCACCACCGACTTGCCCATCATGTCCGTGCCCGCGACATAGGCGTAGATGCTCTTGATCTTCTGCGTGTCATAGGCCGTCAGCCCCGCGAACAGCAGGACGCCGATGACACTGATCACCAGATCCATCGCGCTCGACCGCAGGAACAGGTTGATCAGGCTCGCCACCAGCAGGCCGACCAGACCCATGATGAGGAAGGTGCCGAAACCCGACAGATCCTTCTTCGTGGTATAGCCCCAAAGGCTGAGGCCGGCGAAAGCGGCAGCCGTGGCGAAGAATGTCTGCGCGATCGACGTGCCGGTATACACCAGGAAAATCGAAGATAGCGACAGACCCATCACCGCCGCATAGGCCCAGAACATCGCCTGCATCGCCACGGTCGAAAGCCGGTTGACCCCGAAGCTCATCACCATGACGAAGATCAGCGGCGCGAACATGATGACATATTTCAATATGCCCGGACCTGCCAGAATTTGCAGCGCCAGGCCGCTGGAAGCGAACAGCATGGCCACGACGCCCGTCAGCAGAACGCCGCTCGCCATATAATTATAGACTGACAGCATATAGCTGCGCAGGCTGGCGTCGAACGCCTCGCCGCGCGCCGCAGTGGCGCCGCCAAAGCCCGCAATGTCGGAGCGGGGATCGGACCAGTTGGCCATGAGGTATTTCTCCTTAGCCGGCATTCATGCGCCGGTGCTTCCATTATCGGCTGTTCCGCCGCTGAATTCAACCCGCCTTGCCCTGTGTGAGGATCGGCGTGCAATAGGCCCCCCCAGTCGGGGGGTGATCGGCGTGTAAAAAGGACCCCTTTCATCCCGGAGTTTTATGAGGCCGCGTGGTTTGACCAAGTGGCGAGAACGGGATGTTGATAGTGGAGACAGTAGTACGGATTGGGGTGAGCATGCGGCGGGGAAGTCGATCAAGGCGATCGTGCGTGATCTTCGTCTTTCGCGGAAGGTAGTGCGCAAGGCGATCCGGTGTCCGGAAGCGGCGTTCAACTGCGAGCGCAAGGTGCAGCCATTGCCGAGGATCGGTCCTTTTCAGGATCGTCTCGATGCGCTTCTTGAAGATAATGAGGCGCGCAGCCGGCGCGATCGGCTGCGGATG
>JASGDV010000109.1:0-54406 GCA_049841255.1 Sphingobium sp. | reverse complement strand
CGGCCAGTTCCGTCGCGACCTTGCCCATCAGCGGCCGCTGGCCAGCATCGCGATCCCCACCCGCGCCGAACAGCGCGATCAGGCGGCCCCTGGTATGCGGGCGCAGCGCCTCGATGGCGGCGCGCAGGCCGTCGGGCGTATGGGCATAGTCGACATAGACCGGCGCGCCCGCCTTGCTGATGACGGCGCGTTCCAGCCGCCCACGCACCGGCTGCACGCGGCCGAGCAGTTCCAGCACCTTCGCGATGTCGCCCCCCGTCGCGATGACCAGACCCGCCGCCGTCAGGGCATTGGCCGCCTGATAAGCGCCGATCAGCGGCAGATTGACCTTGTAGGACTTGCCGTCCGCCTCGACTTCCAGCGTCTGGCCCAACTGGGTCGGGGTGCGGTTGGCAAGACGCAATGCCTGCCCCTTCACCCCGACGCTCAGCAGACGAAGCCCCCGCTTCGTAGCCCTCTCAATGACCTTGTCCGACCATATATCGTCCGCCCAGACGACCGCCGCGCCATCGGGCGCGACCACTTCGTCGAACAACCGCATCTTGGCGTCGAAATAGCTCTCCATGTCGCCATGATAATCGAGATGATCGCGCGACAGGTTGGTGAAGGCCCCGGCGATCACCGGCAGCCCTTCGGTGCGATACTGGGCGAGGCCGTGGCTTGAAGCCTCGAACGCGGCATGGGTGATGCCCTCGCGCTTGAGGCCCGACATGTTGGACAGGAACGTCACGATGTCCGGCGTCGTGAGGCCGGTCGACACCTGATCGACCGAGGTGGTGACGCCCAGCGTCCCGATGGAGGCCGATTTGTGCCCCAGCATCCGCCAAAGCTGCCGCGTCAATTCCACGGTGGAGGTCTTGCCGTTGGTCCCGGTGACGGCGACCGTCACATCGGGGAAAGGCGCGAAATAGCGCGCGGCAAGCAAGGCGAACAGACGGCGCGGATTGGGATGGGCGATATGGATCGCGCCCTCGACCTTCGCTTCCGGCCGGGCGACGACCGCGATAGCCCCCGCCTTCACCGCGTCGGGAATATAATCCTCGCCATTGACGCGCAGGCCCTGAAATGCGCCAAAGACGGTGCCCGGCGCGACCTTGCGGTTGTCTATGGCAAAACCCGTGACGGACGTGTCGAGGCCGGCGTTTTCGCCGACCTCGACATCCAGCTCCTCGATCAGCGACCCGAGGCGCGTCACTCTTTTTCTCCCTTGTCTCCGCCGAGCAGCGGCATGAGGTCGGAAATATCGACGTCCCGATGCTCGTCGGGCATGATCCCCAGCATCGGCGCGGTGCGCTCCACCACCCGCTTCACCACCGGGGCCGCCGTCCATGCGGCGGTGCGCAGGCCGAATGTCTGCGCGTTGCCCTTCGGCTCGTCCATCATGGCGAGCACGACATAGCGAGGATTGTCCATCGGGAAAGCAGCAGCGAAAGTCGTCACCAGCGAAGTCTTGTTATAGCGGCCCTGCTCCGGCTTTTCGGCGGAGCCGGTCTTGCCACCGATCCGATAGCCCACGGCGTTGGCGCTCCGTCCTGTACCCGCCGAAACGATCATCCGCAACAATTGCCGCATCCGCGCGCTGGTGGCGGCGGAAAAGACGCGGCGGCCTTCCGGCACTTCATCGGGCTTCAGCTTGCGCAGCGTCGCGGGACGCCACAGGCCCCCGTTCACCAGCGCGGCATAAGCCGATGCCAGATGCAGCGGCGTCACCGCGATGCCATGGCCGTAGGACACGGTCATGGAGGTGATGCGTCCCCAGTTGACGGGCCAGAGAGTCCCCGCCCGCTCTTTGAGTTCAATGGGCGCGCGCTGATCGAAATGCAGTTCGCGGAAAAGATGCTGCAACGGCTCCGCGCCCATTTCATCGGCGATGCGGGCGGTGCCGATGTTGGAGCTGTGCACCAATATCTGCGGCACATTGATCCAGCGCCCCATCGGGTGATCGTCCTTGATCCTGAAGCCCGCGACAGCCAGCGGCGCGGTCGCGTCGTACCGCTTGCTCATGGAGGTCACGACGCCCCGGTCCATCGCCGCGCCGATCGACAGCGGCTTGAAGGTCGATCCCAGTTCGTAACGCGCCTGCACGATATGATTGCAGAGCGGCGATTCGGAGCATTTCTTGCCCGCATAATTTTGCAGCTTGTTGGGATCGAACACCGGGATCGACGCCATGGCGATCACCTCGCCGGTATTGGCGTCCAGGATGATGCCGCCCGCGCCCTTCGCATTTTGGGAGACCATCTGGGCATAAAGCTCGCTTTCCAGCGCGCCCTGCACCCGGCTGTCGATGGAGATGGCGAAGGGCTGGCCGCGCAGCGCCGGATCGATCAGGCGGTCGTTGAACGCCGCCTCCACGCCCATGCCGCCCTGCCCGTCGGCATTGGGCGCAAAGCCCAGCACATGCGCGGCGAGCGTCCGCTGCGGATAGAGCCGTTCCTTCTCGCGGGGAAATTCGATGCCGATCTCGCCCAGCGCGTTCACGGCCGCCACCTCTTCGGGCAGCGCGCGGCGGCGCAGATAGGCCCAGCCCTTGCCGGTCAGCTTCTTGTAGAATGTCGCTTCCGGTTCATCGGGAAAGATTTCGTGCAGCTTGCGCGCCAGTTCCGCGGGATCGCCGATCAGCTTTGAAGGGCTGACGGAAATGGAATAAGCATCCATCGTCCGCGCTAACGGCACGCCGTTGCGGTCCACGATATCCGCGCGCGCGGGCAGCAGGCCGGACAGCCCGTCTCCGCCCCGCCCGCCATCAGCGAAGAAGCCGACCCAGGTGAGCCGGCCGACGAGAAGCGTGGTGATCGCAAGGAACAGCAGCAGGAGCAGCATCAGCCGGTTATGGGCGATGGCGGTCAGGTTCACCCGCTGCTTGCTTGCCCGCGCCCCTCCCGGCTGGACGATGATAGTCGCCATCAGCGCGCTTCCTTCCTGCGTTCGCGCGCCGCCTTGGCGCTGATGTCGCCCAGCGTGCTGTCATCCAGCAGCTTGGCGTCCAGCATCGCCATCCGCTCGGCCCGGCGGGCGACCGGGTTGGGACGCGAGGTATCCGCGTCCCGCTTCGCCTTTTCCGCATGGGTCGGCTTGGCGGGCTTGGCGAGCTTTTCGACATTGTCCGCCGCATGCGCCTCGCGGATCACGGCGATGTCGCTGCGGATCTGCGTCGCGGCGGGGCTGGCCGGGGCGGGCTGCGCGGCGGAGGGCAGGTCGGCGGGCGTCTGCACCATCGCCACCATCACCGGCGGCGCGACATAATCGGGCCCGTTGGGCTGAACGCCGTCCAGATGCGCCAGCGCCCGCTCGCCCGCCAGATATTGCTGGGCGGAGGGCGTCGCATATCGGAAATCATCCTGATTCCAGCGTTCCAGCTGGCGCATATTGGCGCGCGCGCTGAACTCGGTCTCCAGATAGCGGATGTCGCCATTGGCCCGCGTGATCTGCGCCCGGACGCGCATCAATTCATTGCGCTCCGTCGCGACCTTCAGCGAAACCAGATAGGCGCCCAGCGCCCCCAGCGCGACGAGGAGCACCCAGATCAGGCTCTGCAACCTCTTGACCGCGATCATGACCGACCACTCCGGCTGGCGTTGGAACGGCGAGCGGGCGCGCCGGTGCGGACGGCGCTGCGGAGCGTGGCGGAACGGGCGCGGGGGTTGCGCGTCAGTTCGGCCTGTCCGGGACGCACCGCCTTGGCGGGCCGCTCAAAAGTGGGAATGTCGCTCGCCTGCCGTTCGGGCATGTGGCGCGATCCGCCTGCCTCATTGCCCGAACGCTGGCGCAGGAACTGCTTGACGATGCGGTCCTCCAGGCTGTGGAAGGTCACGACCGCCAGACGGCCGCCTTCCTCCAGCAGCGCCTCGGCCGCTTCCAGTCCGCGCTCCAGCTCCTCCAGTTCGCGGTTCACATGGATGCGGATCGCCTGAAAGGTCCGGGTGGCCGGGTCCTTCTTGTCATGCGGCTTGTGGCCCAGCGCGCGGCGCACCACGGCGGCCAACTGCCCCGTGCGCTCCAGCGGACGCGCTTCCACGATGGCCTTGGCCACCCGACGCGAGCGCGGCTCCTCGCCATAGCGGTAGAGGACGTCCGCAATCTCCTGCTCCGGGGCGGTGTTGAGGAAATCGGCGGCGCTCATGCCATTCTGGCTCATCGTCATGGCGAGCGGGCCGTCCGCCTGAAAGGAAAAGCCCCGCTCCGGCCGGTCGAGCTGCATCGAAGACACGCCGATGTCGAGCGTCACGCCCGACACGCTGGTGACGCCGCGATCCGCCAGCAATTCCTCCATGCGGGAAAATTCACCCTCGATCAGTTCTATGCCTCTCTCATGGGAAAGCGCCCGCCCTTCACGAACCGCGTCGGGATCGCGATCGAAGGCGAAGACTCGCGCGCCCCGCTCCGCCATCGCCGTCGAATAGCCCCCTGCGCCGAACGTGCCGTCGACATGCGTCTCGCCGGGGTTGATGGCGAGCGCATCCAGCACTTCGTCAAGGAGGACAGGGATATGGCGGCCGGGATCGGCGGCGGGGGTCATTTGCCGCCTCCCGCTTCGCGCTGGTCCAGCCAGCGGCGCACCTTGTTGCGGATCAGTTCGGGACGATCCTTGCTGTCGACCAGCGATTCGGGCTTCCAGATCTGGATGTAACGGCCCACGCCATAGAAGAAGACGGCGTCGGTGATGCCATATTCCTCCTTGATATCGGGGTGCATGGCAAAGCGGCCGCCTTCGTCGAAATTCACTTCCTCGATAGTGCCGAGGCGGCGTTCCAGCTCTAGATCGGCATTATAGTCGCGGCCCTGCGTCCGCGCTTCCCGCGCGATTTCCTCAACCTCGGTGAACAGGAAGCGGCGATGCGATTCGCCAAAGCCGGTCGCGCAGCCATTTTCGATATGGACGGACATGAAGAGGCGATTTTCGCCTCCGCTGGAGAGCTTGACCTGCCGGCGCATCTCCAGGGGCAGCACGAAACGGCCCTTGCCGTCCGCGACGCTGAACGCGTTGCCCGTATAGAGAATGAGTTCCGACACCTGCGGCTGCTGCCCCTTTTGACGAGGCGCAGACCATCGCCCGCTCAATCACCGACGCGATTCAGCGCATGGCGTGCACGAAGCCTGACAACCCCAATAGGCAATCAGATACCAAGCCCTGAGCGACAAGAAAAGGGAAAAGTCGGGAATATCTGGGAAATCCTGTTTTGTTCTGGTTTTTAATCCTGTTTTGACGTCTTTCCATCCTTTTGAGCAACGAATGGCCTATGCAGAATCCATCCTTTTCCCCGCCCGAACAGTGCCCATCCCAATCCCGCCCATATCATCCCGGCCAGAAGCACCCAGCGCACGCCCCGTATCAGATGCTCTCCCGACCGCACCCATTGCCGCTCGCCGGGGAGGGACCGCCCCAGCCATTGCGTGACCAGCGCCGGCGTGTCCGCGCTCCATGCCTGTGGAGAAAAGGGACGGTCGGGATCGGCCAGCCATAGCCGGTCGTCGATCATGTCCGCATCCGCCACCAGCACAACCCTTCCCAGACCTATCCGGCAGCGGGCGATCAAACCGGATGCCTCGGCCCGGCAGCGACCGCCGTGCACCTCGAAACGCGACGACGCCACGACGGTCAGCAAAGACCCATCGGGCAGGAAATGCCTTTGTTCACCCATCGCCTCGGCAGGAGCGAGCCTCACGCCCCAATGATCGAGCAAAGGCCCCAACAAACTGACCGGCGGGGCGCGGCGGCGGTCGCCCAGCGGCAGAGGCGAAGGCCAGCGCAACATGGGATCGGCCAGTATCAGCGCCTGCCCGCCCTGTCGCACCCAATGATCGACAGCGACCAGCTCCGCCGCCTCCATTCCGCGCGGCTGAGCCAGCAGCAGCAAGCGCGCTTTCCGCAAATCCGGCGACAGAGCGCTATCCAGCGGTTGAACCTCAAAGCGGCGGCGCAGCAGCGCGATGACTGGCGCGTCCGACCGCGCGGCAAGGCCATGTTCTCCTTCACGCCAGAATAGCGGCAGGGCGGTGATGACGGCAAGCGCGGGCCGATCCCTCGCTTGCCGGACCGGCTCTGCCCGTCCTGCGAACCATATGAGGCCAGCGGCCGACAGCAGGCCAAACGCCGCCAGCCACCGCGATCGCAGCAAGACTCCCCCCGCGCAGGACGCGCAGGCAAGGATCAACAAAAGCAACATCGCCCGTATCGAAGGCGGCCGCCCGGCAGCAAGGAGGCATAACAGGGCGACGCTTCCCGCCGTTCCCACGGCCAGCCAGAGCGTCAGCTTGAGTTGCCTCCGCCCCATGACCACGCCCGCCCCGGTCAACAGGATCATGGCGGGCAAGGCCCAGCGCATCGCATCGACCTGACCGCCGCGCAGCAAGGCGGGGAGCCCGGCCAGCAGCACCAGCGCCGGCAGGCACAGGATCAACAGACCACGCCCCGGCATGATCATACGTGATGCAGGCCCTTGCCGTCCGTCAGTGCGGTTGCGCCTGCGGATCGCGATCCATGGGTTTCCTGAGATAGGGATCGGGTTGAAGATCAGGGACGAGCGGCGCCTGATCCGGCGCGGGCTGCACGCCCAGTTCCGCCAAAGGCTCCTTGGGCGCCAGAGCGTTGACGTCTACCGTGGAGACGGCGGGCGGCGGCGCGACGGCATCGTCCACCCGCGCCTTGTCGATAACGATATTGGCGAGGCCGACCAGCAACACCACGCCCGCAAGGCCGGTCAAGCCGATCTGGACGCGCTGCAACCCTTCCTGTTGGCGGGGAGTTTCAGCCATAATTTGCTCTTTTATCCGACAGTCGCGACCCTTATCGGCCTGTCAGCGATTGTGCGCGAGCCAGGGGAACACCGTCAACCCCTTAGATTCCAGCCACTCGCAGTTGTAAAGGGTTGAAAGATAACGGAAACCCGTATCGCACAGGATCGTCGCGATCCGCTTGCCCGGCCCAAGCTGCTTCGCCAGCGCCACCGCGCCCGCCACATTGATGCCCGACGACAGGCCCAGGCACAGCCCTTCCTCGCTCAGCAACCGGCGGACCCAGAGCAGTCCTTCCTCATCGGAAATGCGGAACTGCGTGTCGATGGGCGCGCCTTCCAGATTGGCGGTGATGCGACCCTGCCCGATGCCCTCGGCGACCGAATTGCCTTCCGCCTTGAGTTCGCCATGGGCGTAATAATTATAGAGCGCCGCGCCATGGGGATCGCTGAGCGCGATGGTGATGCTCTCGTCATGCGCCTTGAGGCCCAGCCCCACGCCCGCGATGGTGCCGCCCGTCCCCGCCGCGCAGGTGAAGCCGTCGATCCGGCCTTCCATCTGGGTCCAGATTTCCTCGGCGGTGCCGGCGATATGCGCCTTGCGATTGGCGATATTGTCGAACTGGTTGGCCCAAACCGCATTTTCCGTCTCCTCCGCGATGCGGCGGGAGGTGTGCACGAAATGGCCAGGGTTGGAATAAGGCGCGGCAGGCACCGTCACCAGCTCCGCGCCCAGAGCGCGCAGCGTGTCCATCTTTTCCCGGCTCTGCGTCTCGGGCATGACGATGATCGTCTTGTAGCCCTTCGCATTGGCCACCAGCGCCAGGCCGATGCCGGTATTGCCCGCCGTGCCTTCGACGATAGTGCCGCCGGGCTTAAGCAGCCCCTTCTCCTCGGCATCGTTGACGATGAACAGCGCGGCGCGATCCTTCACCGAAGCGCCGGGATTGGCGAATTCGCACTTTGCGTAGATGTCGCAGCCCGTTTCGTCGGATGGACCGGCAAGGCGCACGAGGGGGGTGTTGCCGATAAGGGCGAGGCTATCTTTCTGGACCAGCATGACTATCCGCATAGCGGACCGGACCGCCGCTTGCCAAGCAAGGGAATACATGGCCCCGCAAAGTCATGGTTTTCTGCCCTTCGGCCAGCGTTAACCCAGTGCGGAGAGACCGTGCCATCGCGGGACAGGCGCGAATCCGGGCAGGAAATCGAAACCTCTTTGGATTAGGGCGGATCGCGTGCTGCAAAAGGGCGGCTTTCGCAAGGACGGGCAATGCACTCTCGCAGGGCGGGACACAGATGGAAGCTGCATGGCGCGCTGGCCGCCGTGGCGCTGGTCGCGCTGGCCGTGCCGCACCTCATCACCGCCGCGCCGCTCGACATGCTGGACACGCCGCTTGCCCCCGCCGATCTCGCGGAGGAAGCAGGACAGAATTTCCCGGGTTCGGCTTTCTTCTTCGCGCAGGGCGCGTTCGATCCTGTGCCCGATGCGCAAACGACGCGGAATGAACATGTGATGGCTCTGGCGGAAGTGCAGGCCGCGCCTGCCGCCGCCTTTCGCGGACTGACGCCGCTGGACAGCTATCGCGCGCTCAACTGCCTGACGTCGGCTGTCTATTATGAAGCGGGCAACGAACCGGAAGATGGACAGCGGGCCGTGGCCCAGGTCGTGCTCAACCGGGTCCGCAGCCCGCTCTGGCCCAATAGCGTATGCGGCGTCGTCTATGAGGGGTCGGAGCGCGCGGATTATCGCTGCCAGTTCACCTTCAGTTGCGACGGTTCGATGGCGCGCGCGCCGGACCTGCAAGCCTGGGCACGGGCAAGACGGATCGCGGAGCAGGCGCTGGCCGGACTGGTCTATCGTCCGGCCGGTCTTGCCACCCATTATCATACGCTGGCCGTGCGCCCGCCCTGGTCCAGCAGCTTGCAGCCGGTGGCGGTGATCGGCGCGCATATCTTCTATCGCAACGCGGGGTTCAACGGCACTCCGGCCGCATTCCGCATCGCCTATGCGGGCCGCGAGACGCAATCCGGTCCCGCCCGGCGTATCTGGCCCGTCAAACCGCTGGCGCCGATGGACGCCTTCGCCATTCCCTATGTCAGCCCCTCACCGTCAGGTCAGGCGGTTCCGGCTGCTCCTTCGCCGCCCGTCGACGCCTTGCCCGAATCCACCATTCGGCCCGAATATCGGAACAGCGGCAGGCCTCTCGCCTGTTTTTTGGAGGCTGCAATCAAGCCGCTGAAAAATAATATGAATAAAATTGCTTTTTTTCCGGATCCTCTGGAACCCGCATCGGGCATGCGCGTTATGACCTGTGGATAGCAAATCTTTTGCCCCCCGCTCTTGCTATCCAAAAAAACATGAGCCCGGAACGCTTCCTCCCCCCCGACGCGTTCCGGGCTCAGACTTTTGTGGGCATAAAAACTGAAATTCCCGGCACTTCCATCGCGGAACGCTTTGCGCGGCCAAGGGTTGTCTTCCTGTCTCCGGTTCGGATGAAGAACCGGCCGGGTGTTTTCAAGGAGACGTTGCATGACGAAGAAGATCCTTGCCGCGCTGCTGCTGACAGGTTCGCTGATGGTGGCGGCCTGCAATACGGTGGAAGGCGCGGGCCGCGATGTGCAGAGCGCGGGCAAAGCGGTGGAAGATGCTGCGGATTAAGTCCTTTTCTCGTTCATGATTTCCCATTTGGCTCGTCATCCTGGCGGGCCAATTTTTTGTTGGGATTGTTTTTGGCGATGGCGGATTTTGGCCAAAGGCAGACATCCCATTTCCGTTCGGGCTGAGCTTGTCGAAGCCCTTCCCTTTTCTTCATGGCGTCGTGTTTGAAGAAGGGAAGCCGTTGGCTTCGCCGGCCTTCGGCTCGACAAGCTCAGGGCGAACGGAATTGGGTGACTGAAACCCACCCAAAATTGAAGCCCCCCATGCTCGGTCCAGGCAGACAATCTATCTTCCCACAGCCTGCTCGCCCTCAGAAATCCAGTTCCGCGCGCCAGCCCAGCACATTGACGCCATAGTTCGACCGGCTGCCCGCCAGGATCGCGGCGTCGGTATAGTCGATATGCGCATAATTGAGGTTGAAGCGCAGATATTCGATCGGGGTCCACACCAGCGCCGCGATATAGGCTTTCTGCGTGCCCCCGACGATGTCGCGGTCGTTCATGTCCAGATAGTCGTAGCGCAACGCCACTTGCCATGCACCCAGCCCACCGCTGCCGTCGCCGACCGGATTGCCGGGCTTCAGGCCGCCGAAGATGCCGTTCTTGTAGCTGCGCGTCTCGCCGGTCAGGACATAGCCGACCTCGGCATAGCCGCCGAAGAAGGTCGGATCGGCCAGCCCCGGCCGCCGCACGCGCAGCCAATGCCCTTCGCCCGCCCACCAGAGCGGACCATGCGTGCCCGCCAGTTCGACGCCATAATGATTTTCGCTGGTGGCGGCGATGTCCCCGCTGCTCAGGAAATAGCTGTTGACCGTGTGAAGGAAGGGCCGCTGGCGATATTTGACCGGATTTTCGGCCAGGCGCTGAAGGTCGCGCCAATGACCCGAAAGGCCGAAATGCAACTGGGTGTCGCCGAATTTCGGAGCGAGCACGATGCGCCCGTCGAAACCGTAGCTGTTATTCTCGTCCCCGCCATTGGGGCCATCATTGGCGTTGACCAGCGAGTCGATGCTGTCGGAGAAAATGCCCGCCTGCGCCAGCACGATGCCGGACTTATATTGCACGGCAAGGCCCAGACGCCGTTCAAAGCCGAAGGCGTCGGTGAAAGCGGCGCGTTCCATGACCGATCCGGTGGTGTCGCCGATCAACTCGTCGAGCGACTGGAACTGGTTCTGATTGCCGAGTGTGACCAGCCATTTGCCGCGCTCATAGCTGATATAGGTGTCGACGGCATCGATCTTGTTGTCGGAAAGCTCGACTTCCAGCTTGTAGCCGAAGCCGCCGCCCAGTTGCCCTTCCCCGCCCAGACGCAGGCGGCGCAGTTCGTTGGAATAGCCCTTCGCCCGATCGTCCACGCTGCCCGGAGCCTTGAGCAGACCGGCATCATATTGGATGCGGCCCTTGACCTTGAAGCTCGCCGCGCCCTTGCTGAAGACGGGGCTGCCTTTCCAGCCGATATCCGTGCCGGATTCGGGCTGAGCGGGCGCGGCCTGCGCCATTTGCGCGGGGGCCTGGCCCGTTGGGGAAGGCGCGGCCTGGCCCTGCGCCGCGGCCACGCCATCCAGACGCGATTCCAGTTGCTGCACCTGCGCCTTGAGAGCGGCGATCTGCGCCCGCAATTCGGCCGCCTCCGACGCGCTGATGGTCTGCGCCGCCACCGGCCATGGCGCAATGGCCAGCGCCAGAGCCGTGCCGATCCGAAGTGAAATCCTGCCGTTCATCTCAATCCCTTCGTGGAATGCGGACGCGGATATGAAGTTTCTGTTTCATTTCCATGCATAATATGTGTCACTTTCATGACAATGGCGGCGGACATGCTTTTGCATTTCTCCGCACCATCATGGTTGCACGGAGGCGAGCGGCGGTTAGAGTTTCCCGGCCCATGTCTTTCATGCCCCGCCTTTTCCGTCATCCTGCCCGGCTCGCGTCGATAGCGGGCGCCCTGTGCGCGACCATCCTTGCAGCCAGCTGTTCGGACCATGGCAGCGGGCCGGTGGCGGTCAGCGTAATCGGCGTTCGAGACGATTTTGCGAAACCGCTGGAGCAATTGCCCGATCCGGGAGCGAAACTGATGCTGGAGGCGACCGCTCAAGGACTGGTCGCATTCGACGCCGGGGGAGAGATTCTGCCTGCCCTTGCCCAGCGGTGGATCGTGCAGGACGACGGCAAAAGCTATATCTTCCGCCTGCGCCGCGCCTTCTGGTCCGATGGCGAGAGGGTGATGGCCAAGGACGTCGCGCGGCTTTTGTCGGCGCGCATCGACAGCTTGCGGCGAATGGACCCGGACGGACCGCTCGACGCGGTGGAGGCGGTGGTGCCGATGACCGGCGAAGTGGTGGAAATCCGCCTGACCGCTCCCCGCCCCTTCGTCTTGCAGATGCTGGCCCAGCCGCAAATGGCGATCCTGTCGAGCGTGGGCGGCACCGGCCCCTATCGCAGCGAAAAATGGGGCAAGGCGTTGCTGCTGAAGCCGGTGGACAAAACGGAAGATGCCGAGGAGGCGGAAGGCGCGGTTCCGGCCTGGCAGAACCGGATCTTGCGGGCGGAACGGGCGGCGCTTGCCATCGTGCGCTTTCGCGAAGGACGGGCGGCGCTGGTGCTGGGCGGGCGCTATGCGGACCTGCCGCTGCTGGTTCCTTCAGGCGTGGACCGGGACGCGGTGCGGGTCGATCCGGTGCAGGGACTGCTGGGTCTGGCCATCACGGGCGAAGGCGCGTTGCTGGACGATGACGGCGTTCGCCGCGCCATCAATATGAGCATCGACCGCAGCCAGTTGCCGACGATGTTTCCACTGGGCGGCTGGGCGACGAGCGAGCAACTGCTGCCCGGCCAGTTCGAATTGCCTGCCCCTGCCGCGCCGCCCGAATGGTCCGCGCTGTCCATCGCGGAACGGCGGGCGCAGGGACGCGCGGCGGTGGACCGCTGGCGCGCGGCGCACGGCGACCCGCCGGTGCTGCGCATCGCCCTGCCCGACGGGCCGGGATCGACGATGCTGTTCGCTCTGGTGGCGCAGGGATTGCGCGCCATCGGGCTTTCCGCGGAAAGGGTCGCGATGAAGCAGGATGCGGACCTGCGCCTGATCGACGAAGTGGCCGCCTATGACAGCGCGCTCTGGTATCTGGGGCGCATCGGCTGCGCGCGGGGCGTCCATTGCAGCAGAGAGGCCGAAGCCATGTTGCAGTCGGCCAGCCTCGCCACCACGGCGGAAGAAAGCGCCGCCCGGATCGCGCAGGCCGTGGCGCTGGCGCAGGCGCATGACGGCTATGTTCCGCTGGGCGCGCCCGTGCGCTGGTCGCTCGCGGCACGGCGGCTGACGGGGTTCATGCCCTCGCCCCGCGCGCGGCACCCGTTGAATCATCTGTTCCGCGCCACCAACTAGGGGGGACCGACATTCAGATGATGGCGTGGCGAAAATGGTGGGTTTTTGCGACCCGGAGCACAGCGACCTAAAAGGGTCGTGAGCACCGGAAGCGCGGAAATCCACCATTTGCAGGCCGTCAGCGCTGAATGTCGATCCCCCCTTAGGGAATGCTCAGGAGGATGGCTTAATGGCGATACCGCAGGATCAGTTCGACCGCATCGTGCGCGATTTACCCGGAATGGGCCGCGATCCCGCTTCGGTGCGCCGCCGGATCGAGGCGATGGAGGCGCTGCTGGAAGGGCTGTTCGTCATTCCCGGCACGAACCGCCGGGTCGGACTGGACAGTCTTGTCGGCCTGATCCCGGTCGTGGGCGACTTCGCGACCGCCGCCATGGGCGCGTGGATGGTCTGGGAAGCGCGCAATCTGGGCATGTCGAAATGGCAACTGACGCGCATGGCCGCCAATGTCGGCGTCGATACGCTGATCGGCGCGATCCCCTTCGCCGGAGATATATTCGATTTCCTCTACAAATCGAATACGAAGAACCTGCGGATCATCCGGCGGCATCTGGACCGGCATCATCCTTCGACGGTCATCATCGACGGATAGGGCCGGACGCGATGCGGAGAGCCGCAGCGCTTTTCGCGCCGCCCTTGCCGGCGGGGCAGCGGGCATATTCCAGAGCCTTGTCCATGCAGAGCCAGACTTCCGACAGCCAGTTTCCGCGCGTGGTCCTGACCCGGATCATGTCGGACCGCAACCGGGGATTGGCGCGGGCGAAGGCATCCATGAACTGCCCCACGGTCATGTTGCCGCGCCGCGCCAGCGCCGCCATGTCGGGAAAGCGCACCGACTGATAAAGAGTGCGCGCCTGATCGAAATAGAGTTCCGGCCTGTTCGCCATGCAGGTGCCATGCTTAGCCCATTCATGCTGGAGCAGTTGAACCGAAGGCGTCATGCAGAGATTCTGGCGGATGACCTCTCGCGGAAGCAGGCCCGTCTTGCGGCAGAAGCTGGGCCATGCCTTGCCCGATCCGTCCGGCCACAGGCCATGCAGGATGAAGCCGAAGCGGCCATTGCACTGAAAGGCGCTGTCGCCTCCCCGCGCGGTCGAGCAATATTGCGGCGACCATGACAAGGCGAGCGTGTAGCCGCCGATGGGCATGATCCGTCCCCCCTCGCCCCTTTCCGGCAACACCATGCGCGGGCGCGGCAGTTGCGCGGGCGGGTTGCACTGCACCGCCTGCGCCAGCGCGACGCCGGGCGAGCTAAGCGCAAGCAGGGCCAGCGCGCCCCTAAGCATAAGCGAAGTCGAGGCCGATATCGGCGGCGGGGGCGGACTGGGTGAGGCGACCGACGCTGATATAGGTGACGCCGGTTTCCGCCTTGGCGCGGATGGTGTCGAGCGTGACGCCGCCCGACGCTTCGGTCGGAACGCGGCCGCCGACCAGCGTGACGGCTCCGCGCAGGGTCGGCGCATCCATATTGTCGAGCAGCAGATGCGTGGCTCCGGCGGCGAGCGCGGGCTCGATCTGGTCCACGCGGTCGACCTCCACTATGATGCGCTCGATTCCGGCGGAGGCGGCGCGGCGGACGGCTTCCTCGACCGATCCGGCGACGGCGACATGATTGTCCTTGATCATCGCCGCGTCCCACAGGCCCATGCGATGATTGGTCGCACCGCCCTGCCGTGTCGCATATTTCTCCAGCACGCGCAGGCCGGGGATGGTCTTGCGCGTGTCGAGCAGGGTCGCGCCCGTGCCCATGATCCTGTCCACATAGGCGCGCGTCATGGTGGCGATGCCGGTCAGGTGCTGGACGGTGTTGAGCGCCGACCGCTCCGCCGTCAGCATGGCGCGGGCCTTGCCCTTCATGCGCAATATGTCGGTTCCGGCGGGAACGCGGTCGCCGTCCTGGGCGAGGAACGCGATTTCCACATCGGGGTCGAGATGGCGGAAGAAGGCGGCGGCGATGGGCAGGCCCGCCAGCGTCACCGGATCGCGGCTGTCCATCACGCCCTCGAACATCGCATCGGCGGGAATGACGGCTTCGCTGGTGACGTCGCGGGAGTCGGGGCCGAGGTCTTCGGCAAGGGTCGCGCGGACGAAGGCGTCGAGGTCGAAGCCGGGAAGGTCGAAATCGCTCATCATTTCTTCTCTCCGCCAATTTCGCGCTTCAGGAAAGCGTGGAGCAGTGCCGCGCGCACCGCGTCCTCCGCATGGTCCGCGCCAACCGAATGGCCCCCTTCGCGATATTCGTGATAATAGACGCTGTTGCCATAATCCTTGAGCTTCGCGGCCATCTTGCGGGCGTGGCCGGGGTGGACGCGGTCGTCCTTGGTCGACAGGTAGAAGAAGGCGGGCGGATATTTCACGCCCTTGCGGACATTCTGATAGGGCGACCATTTTTGCATGAAGGCCCAGTCCTGCGGCTTGTCGGGATCGCCATATTCATCCATCCACGACGCGCCCGCCGAGAGGTGGGAATAGCGTTTCATGTCCTCCAGCGGGGAGCCTGCGATCACCGCGCCATAGAGGTCCGGCCGCTGCGTCATCGCCGCGCCGACCAGCGCGCCGCCATTGGAACGGCCGGAGATGGCGATACGGCCCTTCGCGCTGACGCCGGTCTTCACAAGGTCTTCGGCCACGGCGGCGAGGTCGTCGAAGGCGTTCTGCCGCTTTTCGCGCAGAGCCGCCGCATGCCATGCGGGGCCATATTCGCCGCCGCCCCGGATGTTGGCGAGGACATAGGCGTTGCCGTCCTCCACCCAGAACAGGCCAAGCGGCCCGGCGCGATAAGGCTCGGTGGTGAGGTAGGTTGGCGTCTGCGCGGCGCGGAAACCGCCATAGGCATGGATCAGTGCCGGGACGGGGCCGGTGACGCCCTTTTTCCGGGCGAGGAAATAGGGGATGCGGGTGCCGTCCTTCGATGTGGCGAAGCGTTGTTCCACCATGAACCGGCTGGCGTCAAAACGGGGAGCAAGCTGCTGGATGGTGCGCGCGGAGCCTTCAGGACCGGCGGCCATCAGGCTGGGCGGGGTCAGCATGCCTTCGACCGACGCGAATACGATGTCCCGCTTGTCCGCCGCGCCGACGAGATGGACGGTCGCCTTGTCGGCGAGCGGGACGGGGCGGCTGGCCCATGCGCCGGTCTCGGGATCGCGGGTGAGCGCGAGCAAAGCGCCGGAGACGTCATCCAGTTGCTTGACCCATAGGATATGGTCGGTGGCGCGGACGTCCTCGACAACGGCTTGGGCGGTGGGTTTCAGCACGACTTCGGGCGCGCCCGCCTTGCCCGCCGCCACATCCGCCAGCGGCCATGCGACCAGCGATCCGGCCGGAATGTCGCCCAGCGCGTCATTGAGGAAGACAATCATCCGCCCGCCGATCACCGCGCGCAGTTCGGCACTTTCGGGCACCGGCGTCCTGACGAGGCGGCCACCCTCCCCCTCCAGCCACAGTTCGGCGGTGTAGAAGGTGAGCGCGCGGTTGAGGAAGGTCCAGCGCCTGTCGCCGTCCTGCTCGACGCGGGGGGCAAGGGTCATGTCGCTGACCGCCCCTTCCTTCACCAGGGTCGCGGAGGCGAGCGGGGTGCCGCGCTTCCAGCGCTTGACGATGCGCGGATAGCCCGATGTGGTGAGGCTGCCCGCGCCATAGTCGGTGGCGACCAGCAGCGTGTCCTTGTCCTGCCATGCGACATCGCTCTTGGCTTCGGGTACGATGAAGCCGCCGCTGACGAACTGGCCGGTGGAAAGGTCGAATTCCCGCACCACGTCCGCGTCGGTGCCGCCGGGGCTGAGCGAGATGAGGCAGCGGGCATAGTCGGGGGCGAGGCAGTCGGCTTCATGCCAGACCCAGCTCTTGCCCTCCGCCTTGCCGAGCGCGTCCACGTCGATCACGGTCTTCCAGACGGGCTTGCCCGCGAGGTAGGAGGCGAGGTCCGCCGAACGCCAGAGGCCGCGCGGGTTCTTCGCGTCGCGCCAGAGATTCATGACGCGATCGCCCAGCACCTGATCGGGCAGCGCGATCTGGCTTTCATCATCGAGGATCGCGCGGGCGCGGGCGCGGTCCTGCTCGAACGACGGGTCGGCGCGCAGCAGGCGGTCGGTGTCCGCGTTCCATTGCTCGACCTGCGCGATGGCCTTGGGGCCTTCAATATCCTCCAGCCAGAGATAGGGATCGGCGGGCGCTGCGGCGATGAGGGCGGGTGAAAGAAGGGCAGCGAGCGTCAGGGCGCTCGACCGAAGCATGACGGGCAGCTTTTTCATGGGCCAAGGCGATAGGCGATCCCGCCGCCGCGCGCCAGTGTGCAGCATCTCTAAAGCAGCGATCCGACCATGCGGGCGATATTCTCCGCAATCTTGCGCGGGAAGGGGCGGGCGCTCCAGGCGATGCGTTCGATCTCGTCGCTATGGACCAGCCATTCGCGTTGCACGGCTTCCACCGCCGCGACCGATTCCGGGTCGAACAGGAGGAGGCTCGCCTCCTCATTCAACTGGAAGGAGCGCAGGTCCACATTGCTGGAACCGATCAGCGCCAGACGCCCGTCTATGCTGACCGTCTTGGCATGGAGCAGATAGCGGCGATAGGCGTGGATATGGATGTCCGCCGCCAACAGTTCCGAATAATAGGAGCTTTGGGCGAGGCGCACGAGCCACTGGTCAACCGCCGCCGACACGATGATATCGATCCTGACGCCGCGCAACACCGCCGTCCGCATCGCGTCGACCAGATCGTCGTCGGGAATGAAATAGGGCGTGACAAGGATCACATGGCTGCGCGCCTGATGCAATTGCCAGACCAGCAGCGTCTTGAACCCCTCCAGCGGATATTCCGCACCGCTGGGGAGAAGCTGGGCCACGGCCTGCCCGGCGGACGGCGGCACGGCGACGGGCGCGGCGGGCAAGGCGTGGGTTTCCAGATACCAGTCGGCGCGGACGATCGCCTCCATCTCCGCCACGACAGGGCCAGTGACGCGGGCGACCAGTTCGCGGTTGACGATGCCGGGCTTGAAATCCTTCGCGACGATATTCTGCGATCCGACATAGCCGATCATGCCGTCGATGACGAAGAGCTTGCGATGGTTGCGCATGTCGCGCCGGGTCCGCCCGCGCAGCCAGCGGAAGGGCAGCGCCTCGCGATATTCGACGCCCGCCGCCTCCAGCATCGCCAGCGTGCCGCGCCGCCATGGGCGCGAGCCTACGGGATCGAACATCACCTGCACCGCGACGCCGCGCGCGACGGCGCGGCCCAGCGCATCGGCGACACGCTGGCCCACGGCATCGTTGGCGAGGATGTAGACGAGGATGCGGACATGGCTGCGCGCGCCGTCGATGTCAGCGATCAGCCGGTCTATCGCGGCATCATAGTCGGAGATCAGATCGACCGCATTGCCGGTGGCCGCGGGCATCTTGCCGAGCGAGGCGGTCAGCGTGACGATGGCGTCCCGCTGCGGATCGGGCGGCGGGGCATAAGCGGCGAGGCGGGAACCGAGGATATGGAACCAGCCGTCCAGTTCGCCGAACCGCTCCCGCCGCCATTCGGGAAAGCGCGGGGAACCGATGGCGAGGAACAGGAGCAGACCCGGCACCGGCAGGAAGAAGATCAGCAGCAGCCACGCCCGCGTCGCGGCGGGCGAGCGGCGGAAAGGGATGGCGACCAGCGCGCCGATGCGGATCGCCCATTCGAGGACGTAGAAGGCGATCCCCCATTCATTGTCGGGAAGGCCGAACATGATGCCCCTCCCCGGCCTGCCTAACGGTTGCCGAGGTCGCCCTGCCCCACCGTGCCGCTCGCCATTTCGAGCATCCGGTCAAGGCTCTTCTTCGCGGCGAGTCGCAGTTCCTCGTCCATTTCGATACGCGGCTGAAGGTCGCGCAGGGCGAGATAGAGCTTTTCCAGCGTGTTAAGCGCCATATAGGGGCAGATGTTGCAGTTGCAGTTGCCGTCGGCGCCAGGCGCGCCGATGAAATTCTTGTGCGGCATCGCCTTGCGCATCTGGTGGATGATGTGCGGCTCGGTGGCGACGATCAGCGTGTCGCCTTCCATATGCTTGGCGTAATCGAGGATGCCGCTGGTGGACCCGATATAGTCGGCCAGATCGACGATGTGGCTGGGACATTCCGGATGCGCGGCGACAGGCGCGCCGGGATGTTGCAGCTTCAGCTTCTCCAGCTCGGTCTCGCTGAACGCTTCGTGCACGATGCACACGCCCGGCCAGAGCAGCATGTCGCGGCCCAGCTTGCGCTTCAAATAGCCGCCCAGATGCTTGTCGGGGCCGAAGATGATCTTCTGCTCCTTGGGAATCTGAGCAAGGATCTTTTCCGCCGAGGAAGAGGTGACGATGATGTCGCTAAGCGCCTTCACCTCCGCCGAGCAGTTGATGTAGCTCAAGGCGATATGGTCGGGATGGGCTTCGCGGAACGCCTTGAACTGGGCGGGCGGGCAGCTATCCTCCAGCGAGCAGCCCGCATCCATGTCGGGCAGGACCACGATCTTTTCGGGCGAGAGGATTTTCGCCGTCTCCGCCATGAAGCGCACGCCGCAAAAGGCGATGACGTCCGCATCCGTCTCCGCCGCGCGGCGGGAGAGTTCGAGGGAGTCGCCGACGAAATCGGACAGGTCCTGAATTTCGGGCTTCTGATAATAATGGCCGAGGATCACGGCGTTGCGCTCCTTGCGCAGCCGGTCGATTTCCGCGCGCAAATCCACGCCTTGCGGGATTCCGGTGATCGCGTTCATGTCCTTAACTCCTCGACTACCCTGTGCGGCGGCCCCTAGCGGGCCTGCCGTTTGTTGGCCAGCACCTCATTAATGGGTGTGGTCACGTCCCATTGCTCTTTATTGCTATTGGCCCTTTCCGGCGGGAAAGTCACGATCACCCGCGCATCGCCATAGCCTATCGCGCCCAGCGGCGCGCCCAGCAGCTTGCCAAGCGCGGCGCGGCCATAGTCGCGCGCCTGCGCCATGCGTTCGGGCGAGCGCGCTTCCTTCTCCGCCCGGCCCTGCGCATGGGCGGAGGTGCGGCGGCTCAGTTCCTCCGCCGCCTGCCGCGTGACGAACATGCCCGACGTGCGGACCAGCGTGCGGGCGGCTTCGTCGACATTGGGCCGCGCGGGCTTCACGTCCGGCGCGTTGACGATCAGGGTGCGGGTCTTCTCGTTCCACTCCAGATCGTCGGGGCCGATATGGCTCACGTCGATGAAATAATCGACGGAGAAAGGCATCTTCACCACCTGATCCGACTTCAGCCAGCCAAAGCCGCGCACGTCCTGCGCCGTGCTCTGGATCGTGCCGGAAAGCTCGGACACCTTGAGGCTGCTTGCCCCCGCGAACCGCTGCGCGATGAGCTTCGTCACGGCGGACCCGTCCTCTTCGACGGTCACGACATAGTCGCGATTGTAACGCTGCCAACCGGCGAGTATCGCTCCAGCGGCGATCAGCACCAGCAGCGCGACAACCGCAGGCGCGCCATAGCGTTTCAGCAAAGCCGCCATCGGCCGTCACCCAACGGGGCGGCGATGCCCCGCTGGTCCAGATCGATAAGATGCGCCAGAACCGAGCGCCCGGCCGCGCCATGCAGTCGAGGGTCGACGCCTTTATACATTTCCGCGACCATATCGGGGATCGGGGAGTCGCCGTTGCGTTCGAGGAAGCGGAGAATCTGCCCCTCGCGCTGCTTGCGATGCCCCATCATGCCGCGCACGAGGCGGCGGGGATTGTCCACCGCATCGCCATGGGCCGGGTAGTAGATGGCGTCATCGCGGTCGAGCAGTCGCTGCATGGACCGCATATAGTCGCTCATGTCGCCATCGGGCGGGGAAATGACGCTGGTGGACCAACCCATGACATGATCGCCGGTGAAGAGCGCATTCTCCTCCAGCAGGGCGAAGCAGAGATGGTTGGAGGTGTGGCCGGGCGTGGCGACGGCTTCGAGCGTCCAGCCCTCACCCGCCACCTGCTCGCCATCGGTCAATATGCGGTCGGGCCGATAGGATGCGTCGAAGGCCGCGTCGGCGCGGGGGCCGTCATCCTCCATGGTGAGCGGCGCGCAACCGATGACGGGCGCGCCGACGATCTGCGAGAGGGGAGCAGCCGCCGGACTGTGGTCACGATGGGTATGGGTGCACAGGATCGCACGGACGGGGCGGCCTTCAAGCGCCGCGACCACCGCCGCGATATGCGCCGCCTCGTCCGGGCCGGGATCGATCACCGCCACGTCGCTTCCGCCCACGACATAGGTCTGCGTCCCCGTATAGGTGAAGGGCGAGGGATTGGGCGCCAGCACGCGCGACACCAATGGAGACAGCGTCATGCGGATGCCGGTCGGCATATCGGCCGGATCGATAGGGGCGTTCATGCGTCCCATGTGCCCATTTCGGGGAGTTTTTCAAGGGCGGGCAATTGCCCTCGTCCTTACCCTTCCCATCGGCAATCATGCGGGTTGGGGACATGGCTTCGCGCTATGGCCGTTTCCGCCCGGAAGCGGACATGCCCGCTGTCCCTCCCTCCCTCCCCGCTCCACCATTGCCGCGCCGCGCAATAAAATATGCTTGGGGGTCTGGCCGTTTCGGGGTGAAATGGTTACATGGGCCGCCACGATTCCCCAGAGGGACCAGCCGCCGGTCCCGCAGCAGAAAGTGGCACTTCACATGGACATCCGCCTTGGCCTCACCTTCGACGACGTGCTTCTCCAGCCCGCCGAATCCGACGTGTTGCCCAGCCAGGCCGATACCAGCACGCAGGTCACGCGCGAAATAAGGCTCAACATCCCGATCCTGTCGTCCGCCATGGACACGGTGACGGAAGCGGACATGGCGATCGTCATGGCGCAACTGGGCGGCATCGGCGTGCTGCACCGCAACCTGTCGATCGAGGAACAGGCCGCCGCCGTCCGCGCCGTCAAACGCTTCGAAAGCGGCATGGTGGTGAACCCGATCACCATCACGCCCGATGCCACGCTGGCCGACGCGCAGATGCTGATGGAACGCAACAGGATCAGCGGCATCCCTGTGGTCGAGGCTTCCGGAAAGCTGGTCGGCATATTGACCCACCGCGACACCCGTTTCGCGGAGAACCCGTCCCAGCCGGTCAGCGAACTGATGACCAAGGACAATCTCGCCACGGTGAAGGCGGGCGTGGGCCAGGATGAGGCGATGCGTCTGCTGCACCAGCGCCGCATTGAAAAGCTGCTGGTGGTGGACGACGCCTATCGTTGCGTGGGCCTCATCACCGTCAAGGACATTGAAAAGGCCGTCACCTATCCGCAGGCGACCAAGGACGCATCGGGCCGCCTGCGCGTCGCCGCCGCGACCACGGTGGGCGACAAGGGGCTGGAGCGCACCGAGGCGCTGATCGACGCGGAATGCGACCTCATCGTCATCGACACCGCGCACGGCCACAGCAAGCAGGTCGCCGTCGCGGTCGAGGCGGTCAAGAAGATGTCCAACCATGTTCAGGTCGTCGCGGGCAATGTCGCCACCGCCGAAGCGACCCGCGCGCTGATCGGCGCGGGCGCGGACTGCGTGAAGGTCGGCATCGGCCCCGGCTCCATCTGCACCACCCGCGTTGTCGCCGGCGTCGGCGTGCCGCAGTTGACCGCGATCATGGATTCCGCCGAAGCCGCCGCCAAGCATGGCGTACCGGTCATCGCGGATGGCGGCCTTCGCACCTCCGGCGACGTGGCGAAGGCGCTGGCGGCGGGCGCGGGCTGCGTCATGGTGGGATCGCTGCTGGCGGGCACGACCGAGGCGCCGGGCGAAACCTTCCTGTATCAGGGCCGCGCCTATAAAAGCTATCGCGGCATGGGCAGCGTGGGCGCGATGGCGCGGGGTTCGGCCGACCGCTATTTCCAGGCGGACATCAAGGATCAGATGAAGCTCGTTCCAGAAGGCATCGAAGGACAAGTGCCGTTCAAGGGCCCCGCCAAGGACGTGATCCACCAGCTTGTCGGCGGCGTGAAGGCGGCGATGGGCTATACCGGCAGCCGCACGATCAAGGATTTGCAGGAACGTGCCCGCTTCGTGCAAATCACCAATGCGGGCCTGTCGGAAAGCCACGTCCATGACGTCACCATCACGCGGGAAGCGCCCAATTATCCCACGCGCTGAGTCCGTAATTGAGGCGGGAGGCATGGCGACATGACGCCTTCCGCCCGTGTGCAGGCCGCCATCGAACTGCTTGACGCCATCATCGCCTCCGCGCGCGATGGCGGTCCGGCGGCGGACACGCTGATCACCCGTTATTTCAAGGAACGGCGCTATGCCGGGTCGCGCGACCGCCGGGCCGTGCGCGATCATGTCTATGACGCGATCCGCCGCGCCGCCGACCGCCCCGAAAGCGGCCGCGCCGCCATGCTGGGTCTCGCGCAAGAACGCCCGGAGATCGCCGCCCTGTTCGACGGATCGGCCCACGGTCCCACCCCCATGGAGCCGGGCGAAGCCGCCGCCGGGTCAGGCAGCATCCCCCGCTGGATCGCTCCCCTGCTGGCCGCCCCGGTCGACCAGGATGCCTTGTTGGGCCGCGCCCCCGTCGATCTGCGCGTCAACCGGCTGAAGGCCACCGTCGGGCAGGTCGCACCATTGCTGCCTGACGCCGCGCCCATCCCCGGCGTGCCGGACGCGCTGCGTCTGCCCGAAGGCGCGCCCGTCGAAAAGAGCGAGCCATGGCAGCAGGGCCTCGTCGAAGTGCAGGACGCGGGCAGCCAGTTGATCGCCACCGCTTGCGAGGCGAAGCCGGGCCAGACCGTCATCGACCTGTGCGCCGGGGCGGGCGGCAAGACTCTGGCGCTTGCCGCCGCGATGCAAGGAGAAGGCCTCCTGATCGCCGCCGACACCATCCGCTCCCGTCTTGCCCGCCTGTCTCCGCGCGCCGAACGCGCCGGGGCGACATTCATTCAGACGCTCCTGCTCGATCAGGGGCATGAGGATCGCGCTCTGGAAAGCCTGCATGGCCGGGCCGATGTCGTGCTGGTCGACGCCCCCTGTTCCGGCACCGGCACATGGCGGCGCAATCCGGAAGCGCGCTGGCGGCTGACACAGGCGCGACTCGACCGGCTGGTGCGGGAACAGGCCCGCATCCTCGATTTCGCCGCGCCGCTGCTGGCGCCGGGCGGCGCGCTGGTCTATGCCACCTGTGCGCTGACCGACAAGGAGGGGCGGGATCAGGTGGAATCGTTCCTGCAAAGGCATGACGGCTGGATCGCGGAGGCCATCGCCCTGCCGCTTGGCCGCGCGCATGGTCCGGGTTGGCTACTGACGCCGGGGCGTGACGGGACGGACGGCTTCTATTTCGCCCGGCTGCGCCGCCGCCCGTGAAAGAGACAATGGACAAGCGCCCGCAAAATGGCGACACTTGGCCGGAAGCAACGCCTGAAACATGGCCGGAGATATTGATGCGTTTCACCCCTGCCTCGATTGCCCTTGCCGTCGTGCTGACGACCGTGTCCAGCGCGGGCATGACCCAGCGTCCCGACGCGCAGATCGATCCGCGCTCGATCGAATGGCAGCGCGCGGGCGAAGCGGCGCGCAAGGCCGGCAATCTGGAAGGCGCGAACGACGCGCTGGAAAGCGCGCTGGCCGTCGATCCGCGCAACCGCGCCGCCTATATCGAACTGGCGCAAGTGGCGCGGGCGGAGGGGCTTCAGGGCAAGGCGATCCGCCTTTACAATGAAGCGTTGCTGCTGGACCCCGCCGATGTGGGGGCGCTGGTCGGTCAGGGCGAAGCAATGGTCGAAAAGGGCGCCATCGCGAAAGCGAAGGAAAATCTGACGCAGGCGCAAAAGCTGTGCCGCGCCGATTGCGCGGGCGTCGGCCAGCTTGCCGCCGCCATCGAAAAAGGCCCGCCCGCCACGGTGCTGAGCGCCAAGGAGGAAGTGCCCGCCCCAAAGGCTGAGCCGACCGAAACTCCCTGATCGCCTGTCGCAGGGCTGTTTTTCGGTCATTTTCAGATATTCAATCTCCGTTCGGGCTGAGTCCTTCGACTTCGCTCAGGAGAGCTTTGTCGAAGCCTGTCCTGAAGCGAAGTTGGGAGTCCCGCCCGATCCGCTTGGCATGACCGGTCGCTTGCCTTAAGGGCGGCCCCACGGGCGCATGTCGGCGCGCCGGTCTTTCTTATCCACCTGAAACGGGAGCGGCGGCTATGGTGACGGTTCGCACAGAGGCGATGAGCGTCCGGCTGGGCCGTCATATTGCCGTGCGGGACGTCACCCTCGGCCTCGATCCGGGGCAGCTCGTGGGCGTTATCGGTCCCAATGGCGCGGGCAAATCCTCCCTGATCCGTGCGATGCTGGGCCTTGTGCCCCTGAGCGCGGGGCGCGTCTCCATCAATGGCCAGGATGCCGCCGCGCTGTCCCGGCGCGAGGTCGCCAAGCAGATCGCCTATCTGCCACAGGGACAGACGCTGCATTGGCCGCTGGCGGTCGAGCGGCTGGTGGCCCTGGGCCGCTTGCCGCACCTTGGCCCCCTGTCGCGGCTTACGAGCGCCGACGAGGCCCTGATCGACGCGGCGCTGGCGCGGGCCGATGTGCTGCACCTGAAAGGCCGCATCGCGACGGAACTGTCGGGCGGCGAGCGCGCCCGCGTCCTGCTGGCCCGCGCGCTGGCGGTGGGCGCGCCCGCGCTGATCGCGGACGAACCGCTCGCCTCGCTCGATCCGGGCCATCAGATCGACGTGATGGAGTTGCTGAGCGGCGAAGCCCGGTCAGGCGCCCTGGTGGTCACCGTCCTGCACGACCTTGGCATGGCGGCGCGCTATTGCGACCGGCTGGTCCTGATGGACTGCGGCGAAATCGTGGCGGACGGCCCCGCCGAAGAGGTTCTGACCCGCGCGCATCTCGCCCGCGTCTATGGCGTGGATGCCTGGATCGGGGAGGAAGCCGGGCGGCCGGTGGTCCTGCCGCTCAGCCGCGTCTGACCGCTTCAGTCGGCAAAGCTGCGCGGCGCCGCATCGACGACGGTGAAAGCGCCAGCACCCACTTCGGATACTTGCAGCGCCCGTTCCGCCACGCCGTCGCGGTTGAAGCGGAACGCGCCGTCGATCCCCGCGAAGCCGCCCGAATCGCGCAGCCGCGCCGCGGGGAAAGGGGTCCCGACCTTCCAGTCGCGGGCGATCCGCACCGTCAGCAGCACCGCATCATAGCCGAGCGCCGACAGCCGGAACGGCGCATTGCCGTAGCGCGCCCGATATTTGCTCGCCAGTTGGCGATAGAGGCCATCCGACACGCTGGCGAACCAGGCCCCGCGCAGCACCGGGCTGGATGCCAGCGCATTGTCGGTGTTCCAGAGTTCCGTGCCCAGCAGCCGCGCATTGGCCCCGCCATTCTTCCGCACCACCGGCGCGATCTGGAGCGCCACGCGCCCGCTGTCCGCGATCAGCAGCGCGTCGTAGCTGGACGAGGCCTGCAATTTCTTGACCGCCGCCGTGATCGACCCGGCCGAACGGTCGAAGGTCTCCAGCGACACGACATTTCCGCCCGCCTGCTCGACGGCGCGGAGCATCGCCGTGCCCGCGCGCTCGCCATAGACGCCCTTGGGCACCAGCGCGGCGAAGCGCGACAGGCCCTTCTCCCGCGCGAAACCGACCACCCGCTCGATAGACTGATTGGGGTTGTAACCCAAAATATAGGTGCCCTTGCCCGCGACGCTCACATCGTTGGAGAAGCTGATGACAGGCACGTTCGCCCGCGCCGCGATGGGCCCGATCACTCGCGCGTCGTCGGCCAGCAGAGGCCCCAGAATCAGGCGGTTGCCGTCCGCCAACGCCTTGTTAACCGCCGCCGCCGCGCCCAGATTCGTGTCATAGGTGGTGATGCGGACCTTGTCGGCCTTCGTATCCAGCAGCGCCAGCGTGGTGGCGTTGGCGATGGATTGGCCGACGCCGGCATTGGTCCCGCTCATCGGCACCAGCAGGGCGACGCGATGCCGCTCCGTATCGGTGGGCAGGCCCTGCGTCACTTCCGGCCCGGAAGGGGGCGGCGGAGGCGCGGGCTGCTGCCCCTTGGGCACGATGGACTGACAGGCGGCGACCAGCAGCGTGCTGACCGCGAAAAGAATGCGCGCGCCGCGCTTCGTGGCGGTCCATATGTCCGCTTGCCGGGGGGCATCCGTCTCTGTCATTTGATGTCCTTATGGAAACTCAACATTCGGGGCTTGAACCCGGTCTTTATATCGTCGCCGGTCCCATCGGCAACCTTGGAGACCTGACGCCGCGCGCGGCGGAGATATTGCGCCGCGCCGATGTGATCGCCGTGGAAGATACACGGGTCAGCGCGCGTTTGCTGCGCCATGCGGGGTCGGAGCGGCCGATGATCCCCTATCACGACCATAGCGCGGAGGGCGTCCGTGCCCGCCTGATCGAGCGGATGGCGGGCGAATCGGTCGCGCTGCTGTCGGACGCGGGGACGCCGCTCATCTCCGATCCGGGCTACAAGCTGGTGCGCGACGCGCGGGCGGCGGGACGGCGGATCACGACCCTGCCCGGACCCAGCGCGGCCATCGCGGCGCTCACCCTGTCGGGGCTGCCGACCGACCGCTTCCTGTTCATGGGCTTCCTCCCCACCAAGGCCAAGGCGCGCGCCGATATGCTCGCCGAAGTCGCGGTACTCCGCGCCACGCTCATCTTCTACGAAAGCGGCCCGCGCCTGTCGGACAGCCTCGCCGCCATGGCGGAGGCGCTGGGCGACCGCGAGGCCGCCGTCAGCCGCGAGATCAGCAAGGCGTTCGAGGAGACCGCGACCGGCACCCTCACCCAACTCTCCGCCCGCTACGCCGACGCCCCGCCCAGGGGCGAGATCGTCGTCATCGTCGGCCCGCCCGGCGAAGCGCCGCCTGCCAGCGCGGAGGATGCCGACGCCGCCCTTCTCGAAGCGATGGAACGCCTCCCCGTCTCCAAGGCAGCGGGAGAGGTAGCGAAGAAACTCGGCCTCGACCGCCGCGCCCTCTATTCCCGCGCCATGGAACTCAAGGGATGAGGAAACAGGCCGCCGAAAAGCGCGGGCGGCAGGCCGAGCGCATCGCCGCTTGGTGGCTGCGTTTGAAGGGCTGGCAAATCCTCGCCCGCCGCGCGCGGACGCCTGCGGGCGAGGTGGACCTTGTCGCCAGACGCGGGAGCATGATCGCCTTCGTCGAGGTGAAGGCCCGCGCCACCGCCGCCGATCTCGACCTCGCCATCGACGAGCGCCGCCTGTCCCGCGTCGCGGCGGCGGCGGAAATCCTGTTTCATGAACATGCAAAACCCGGGGACGACATGCGAATCGACGTGATGCTCCTTGCGCCGGGGCGTCCGCCGCGCCATCTGGCGAATGTCTGGCATGGGGGCTGCTGACTGCGCTTCCCCGCCGCGCGCAACGAGAAGGACGACCATGACCCAGTTGAACCCGCTTACCGTCGCCGTGCAGATGGACCCGATGGAAGGGATCAACATCGCGGGGGATTCGACCTTCCACATCATGCTCGCCGCGCGGGAGCGGGGGCACAGCCTCTACCATTATCTCGCCCCCGACCTCACCTATCGCGAAGGCCGCGTGCTGGCGAAGGCGCGCCCCGTCCGCGTTCAGAAGGTCGCGGGCGATCATTACATCTTCGGCGAGCCGGAGATGCTGGACCTTGGCCGCGACGTGGACGTGGTGCTGATGCGGCAGGACCCGCCCTTCGACCTCTCCTACATCACCGCTACCCACCTGCTGGAGCGGGTGCAGGCCGAGACGCTGGTGGTGAACGATCCCGCCGCTGTCCGCGACGCGCCGGAAAAGCTGTTCGTGCTCGACTATGCGCGCTTCATGCCCCCCACGATGATCACCCGCGATCTGGAGGAGGTGAAGAGCTTCCTCGCCCAGCATGGCGAGATCGTCGTGAAGCCGCTCTACGGCAATGCGGGCAACGCCGTATTCCATGTCGGGCAGTCAGGCGCGAATCTGTCCGCGCTGGTGGAACTGTTCAAGGCCTCATGGGTCGAACCCTTCATGGTTCAGGCTTTCATTCCCGGCGTCGCGAAGGGCGACAAGCGCATAGTCCTCGTCGATGGAGAGGTGGCGGGCGCGGTCAACCGCATCCCCGGCGCGGGCGAGATCCGCTCCAACCTCGCGGTCGGCGGGTCGGCGGCCAAGACCCAGCTCACTGAAAAGGAAGAGGAAATCTGCGCCGCGCTTGGCCCGGAACTGAAGCGCCGGGGTCTCCTCTTCGTCGGCATCGACGTGATCGGCGGGGAATGGCTGACGGAGATCAACGTGACCTCGCCCACCGGCATCGTCTCCATCGACGCCTTCAACGGCACGGACACGGGCGGCATGATCTGGGACGCCATCGACGCGCGCCTCGCCGCGCGGGCGGCGGCATGACGAGACGGCGTAGCGAGGCATGACCGATTTCGTCCTGCGCCTGATCGACGCGGGCGGCTATTGGGGCATTTTCCTGCTGATGGTGCTGGAAAATGTCTTTCCGCCCATCCCTTCCGAACTCATCATGGGGATCGGCGGCATCCGCGTCGGGCAGGGGCGGATGGAGATGGAATGGCTGCTGCTCGCGGGCACTATCGGCACCACGGTCGGCAATTATTTCTGGTATCTGGTCGGCCACATTTTGGGTTTCGGGCGGCTCAAGCCGCTGGTGGACCGCTATGGCCGCTGGGCGACGCTGGAATGGAAGGATGTGGAGGCGCTGGACCGCCTGTTCGGCAAATATGGCCAGATCGTCGTCTTCATCTTCCGTTTCATGCCCGCCTTTCGCACGATGATCTCGCTCCCGGCGGGGCTGTTCCGCATGGGGCATGTGAAATTCCTGCTCTGGACGACCGGCGGCGCGCTGATCTGGAATGTGATCCTTGCCTATGCCGGGTTCCTGCTGGGCCAGAATTTCCGCGACATCGACAAATATGTGGGGCCGGCGGCCACCGCCTGCGTGGTAGGCGCGATCATCCTCTATCTCTGGCGTCTCATGACCTGGAAGCCGCGCGGCTGACCGTTCAGGCCGCCGCGCCCTTTTCCAGTCCGAAATTGATCATCCCGCGCGCCATATGGCCGAGCGCCTCCGCCATGGCGTCGCCCATGGCATTGTCCATGCCGTCCTGAAGGGCGATGGCGCATGCCATGGCAAGCGCCCATTGTTCCGCAACGGGCGGGGTGATGGGGAACAGGCGATGGATCGACATGATGCATTCCCCCCGCTCGAACCAGTCGCGCGGACCACCGAGCCAGCCGACGAGGAAGCGGGTCAGCCCGTTACGCACCGGACCCAGGTCCGCCGCGTGAAGCACCCGCAATTCGGCGAAATTGGGGTCTGTCTCCAGCAGATCGTAGAAGCGGTCGACAATGGCTCGCACGACCGGTTCGCCACCGATGCGGGCATAGGGAGTGGACGGCGCGGCGGCATGCATGGACGACGATTTTCCTTTCGCGTGGACATGGCAGCATGACGCGCGTCCGCGCCCTGTCATTGACCGATGTCAAAACAGCCGGTCGTCAGGCGCGCGGATGGGCGTTCCGGTAGACGTCCAGCAGATGCGCGGCATCGACCTGCGTATAAACCTGCGTCGAGGACAGGCTCGCATGGCCCAGCAATTCCTGCAACGACCGCAAATCCGCCCCGCGCCCCAACAAGTGCGTGGCGAAGCTGTGCCGCAGCGCATGGGGCGTCGTCCGCTCCGACAAGCCCAGCCTTCCCCGCGCCCCCTGCACCGCCCGCCGGATGAGGGCAGGAGAGAGCGGTCCGCCCCGCGCGCCCCGGAACAGCGGTTCGTCCCGCGCCACGGCATAGGGGCAAAGCACGATATAATGGTCGATGGCCTGCCTCACCTGCGGCAGCAGCGGCACCATGCGCGTCTTGTTCCGCTTGCCCGTGACACGCAGCGTATCGCCCAGCGGAAGAACGTCTCCGGTCAGCCCCATGGCCTCTCCGATACGTAGCCCCGCGCCATAAAGCAGCATCAGCACCGCCCAGTCGCGCGCGCCGATCCATCCGTCGCGCGCGGTTTCGGCGATGTCCTCCGCCAGCGCCACCGCTTCGTCCGGGGAAATCGGCCGGGGCAGGCCGCGCTTCACCCGCGGCCCTTTCAATGCAGGTACGCGTCCTTCCTCCCCGCCCGCGAATTTGAGGAAGCCCCGCACTGCCGACAATTCCCGCGCGGCGGACAGATTGCCGATCCCGTCCATGCGCCGCGCCGTCAGGAAAGCGCGCAAATCCGCCTGATCCAGCCCCGCCAACATCGCCCGCGTCACCGTTTCGCCGCGATGCTCTTCCAGAAAGGCGACCAGCCGCTCCGCCGTCGCCATATAGGCCCGCACCGTATGCGCCGACCGCCGCCGGTCCAGCGCCAGATGACGCCGCCAGTCTTCGATCAGGGCGGAGGACGCGCTCATGCCGATCTTCTAGGGCGTGGTTCGTCCGGATTGAAGCGGATAGTGTCTTGGGTGGGGACGGACGATCCACTTATTTCCGTTCGCGCCGAACTTGTCGAAGCCTGCCCCGAGCGCCGCCGCATGCGGTGTCGGCTTCCGGCCGGAACCGTCCTGGATTAAAAAGAAAGGCGCGGAAAACTCCGCGCCTCTCCTTCACATCTTCTTTTTGCGATCAGGCCCCGGCAGGCGAAGGATCGCCGAACGGTCCCTTGCGCTTGCGAGTCTTGGGGATGGAGGAACCCGCCGCCGGAATCACCGAAGGCTTGATCGTCGTGCCGTCGTCGCGGGTGATCTCCCCCTTGTCGAGCAGGGTCTTGATCTCCTCGCCGGAGAGCGTCTCATATTCCAGCATCGCGTTGGCCAGCAGGTGCAATTGGTCCTCATGACCCTTCAGCACTTCCTGCGCGCGGGCATAGCCCTGCTCGACCAGCTCGCGGATTTCCTTGTCGATCAGCTTGGCCGTCTCGTCCGACATATGGACGCGCTGGCTCTGCGAATAGCCAAGGAAGGTTTCGCCCTGCTGCTCTTCATATTGCAGCGGCCCCAGCTTGTCGGACATGCCCCATTGCGTGACCATGTCGCGGGCGAGCTTGGTCGCATATTGGATGTCGCCCGAAGCGCCCGACGACACCTTGTCGTAACCGAAGATGATTTCCTCGGCGACGCGGCCGCCCATGGCGACGGCCATGTTCGCATGCATCTTGTCGCGGTGATAGCTGTAGCTGTCCCGCTCCGGCAGGCGCATCACCATGCCCAGCGCGCGGCCGCGCGGGATGATCGTCGCCTTGTGGATCGGGTCGGACGCGGGTTCATGGACCGCGACGATGGCGTGGCCCGCCTCATGATAGGCGGTCATCTTCTTCTCGTCCTCGGTCATGACCATGGAGCGGCGTTCGCTGCCCATCATGACCTTGTCCTTGGCCGCCTCGAACTCGTCCATGGCGACGAGGCGCTTGCCCCGGCGTGCCGCCATCAGCGCGGCTTCATTGACGAGGTTGGCAAGGTCCGCGCCGGAAAAGCCCGGCGTGCCGCGCGCGATGACGCGAGGATTGACGTCAGGCGCCAGCGGCACCTTCTTCATATGGACGGCAAGGATCTTCTCGCGCCCTTCGATGTCCGGGCGCGGCACGACGACCTGCCGGTCGAAGCGGCCCGGACGCAGCAGCGCCGGATCAAGCACATCGGGGCGGTTGGTGGCCGCGACGATGATGATGCCCTCGTTCGATTCGAAGCCGTCCATCTCGACCAGAAGCTGGTTCAGCGTCTGCTCGCGCTCGTCATTGCCGTTGCCAAGGCCCGCGCCGCGATGGCGGCCCACCGCGTCGATCTCGTCGATGAAGACGATGCAGGGCGCGTTCTTCTTCGCCTGCTCGAACATGTCGCGCACGCGGCTCGCGCCGACGCCCACGAACATCTCCACGAAGTCGGAACCGGAAATGGTGAAGAAGGGCACGCCCGCCTCCCCCGCGATGGCGCGGGCGAGCAGCGTCTTGCCGGTGCCGGGCGATCCAACCAGCAAAGCGCCCTTGGGAATCTTGCCGCCCAGACGCGCGAACTTGCTGGGGTCCTTCAGGAACTCGACGATTTCCTGCAATTCCTCGCGCGCTTCGTCGATGCCCGCGACATCGTCGAACGTGACCTTGCCATGCTTCTCCGTGAGCAGCTTGGCCTTGGACTTGCCGAAGCCCATCGCCCCGCCCGCGCCGCCGCCTTTCTGCATCTGGCGCAGCACGAAGAAGGCGATGCCCAGGATCAGCAGGAATGGCAGCGACTGATAGATCAGGATCAGCCAGAAGCTGGGCTGCTCCTCCGGCTGGCCGGAATATTTGACATTATAGTCGTCCAGCAGGCCGGTAAGGCCCGGGTCGTTGACCGGAACGGTGCTGAATTTCTGTCCGTTCGACAAAGTGCCGGAAATGCGGTCGGGCGCGATGGCGACGTCCTTGACCTGTCCTTCCTGCACCTTGGAGCGGAATTCGGAATAGGCGATGCCCGTGCCCGCGCTCGTCGCCGTGCGGCTGTCGAACATGGAAACGAAAAGCAGCAGGGCGATGATCACCCCCGCCCAAATCATGGCGCTCTTGATCCAGGGATTGCCCTGCGGGTCTTTATCGTCGTTCATCGATACTCACTTTCCCCTCGCAAGATAAGGCGCGCCGGCAAAATCGCAAGCGGGTCAGCTTCCCGCGACCAGCGTCAGCGCGATAACGGACAGCACCAGCGCGACGCCCGCCGACACGCCGCACAGCAGATAGCCGATATAGAGCAGCAATGGCGGATGAGGACGCGCCAGCCTGCGGTTGCGCTGCGCCGCCGAAAGAATGACGCTGGCCAGCAAGCCGTAGGTCAGCGCCGCAAATTCCATCATGTTCCGAATATCCTTGCCATCGATCGGGTCGGATTAGCCATGATGGCTGTCAAGAACAGGTCATTGCGCTGCAACAAAGCGACGAAATGTGGAAGGGATGGGCCGATCCGTGGAACCTTCCCGCTTATTTACGCGGAGGAGCCGGGATCAGCCTCCATTCCGGCCCGCCGATCAGCAGCCAATCGCCCAGACTGGCTTTCCGGCCCATCGCGGCGGCGGCGATGGCGCGGTCGAGCGAATCGCCGCGCGGAGGCGGCGCATCGGGCGCGGCCTGCGCCAGCATCCGAAGCAGGAGGCGACGTTGGATTTCGCGGGGAAAACCGGTTTGCTCCAGCCGCCAGCCTTCCCCTTCCCGCCGGACATGGCGCTCCGCCAGAGAATCGACGGTCCAGTTCAAGGCCCGCTCCGCCTCCCCCAGGGCCGCCGCGCTACGCGCCGCCGCCTGCGGATCGAGCCAGTCCGCTTCCGCCAGCGCCGCGCGGATCCGGGAACGGTCGAAGCGCGGATCGGCATTGGACGGGTCCAGCACATGCGGCAATCCTTCCGCGTCGGCCAGCGCCTGAAGCGCGCCTTTCCGCACGTTCAGAAGCGGGCGCAGAACATGGCCCATGCGCGGCCTGACGCCCGCCAGTCCGCCAAGGCCCGCGCCCCGGTTGAGCCGCATGAGCATGGTTTCAAGCTGGTCGTCGGCATGATGCGCGGTGAAGAGCCAGTCCAATCCCCTCTCGCCGCGCCACGCCTCCAGCAGCGCATAACGCTGGCCGCGGCCCCAATCGTGCAGATTGCCGGTCCTGGGAGCGTCCGGATGCAGAATGGCATGGGGAATCCCCCGCGCCGCGCACCATCCGCCCACCATCGCCGCTTCGTCGGCGGACTCCGGGCGCAGGCCATGGTCGACCGTGGCCGATTCCACCCGACCGGGGAAGGCGCGGGCCGACAAATATAGCAGGGCCATGCTGTCCGGCCCGCCCGATATGGCGACCCCGAAGCGGGCCCGGTCGACGTCGACGCCCAGCCCCCTGACCGCCTCGCGCAGATGCTCCTCCAGCGCGGCCGCGTCCATCGTGGGGCCAGTCATGCCGGTCAGCTACATTTGGCTTTGGTCCGGCCCTTTTCCATCATGCCGCGCTGGCTGGACGACAGGCTCGTGCCATAGACCTGCTCCAGTTCCGCATAGACCTTGCAGGCGTCGGCAGGCTTCTTGAGCTGGATCAGCGCCTCGCCCAGATAGGTGAGGCTGTCGGCGGCGCGATCCCCGCGCGGGCGCTTCTGGTAATTTTCATAGAGAGCGACCGAAGCGAGGGCGGGCTTGCCATCGTCCAGATAAGCGCGGCCCAGCAGGTTCTGCGCGCGGCTGGCGACGGAACTGTCGCCATATTTATCCACCGTAGCCTTTAGCTGTGCCTGCGCCTCCGGATAGAATTTCGCGTCCCACAGGCGGAAACCGTAAGTATAGGCGTCGTTCGCCGCATCCCCGGTATCGGGCCGTTCGATGGCGGCGACGGCGGTCTTGCGCGCCTCGCTCGCCCCGGCGGCAGGCGCGGCAGGCTTGGGAGACGATGCCGTTCCGGCGGCGGCGGGCGCGGTGGTCGTGGGCCTTACCGCGGGGGGAGAAGCCGGAGCGGCGGCATCGGCCTGATCGGCCTTATATTTGTTGAACGCCTCTTCAAGCTGCTTGAGCTTGTAGCTGTTCTCCTCCACCTGCCCGGTGATCGAGGCAAGCTGCGATTCCAGCGCCCCCACCCGCGCGGTCAGGTCCGCGATCGGCGTGGTCGACGGGCTTCCGGGCGGCGGCGCGGTGGTCGCGGGCCGGGTGATTTCCGGCTCGACCGGCGTTCCGGCGGGAAACACCTTCCGCTGGACGGCGCGCAGTTCCTTTTCGATGCGGTCGACCCGCGTATCGAGCGACACGGTCTGGGCCACCGCAGGCACGGCAAAAAGCAACGATGCCGACGCCCCCAAAGCCAGCGCGGAGGTCGCAAAAAAAGCGTTACGCATGTTTATCCCCGACTAAATCCCTTCGCCTTAACCATAAGGCGATATTGCGCGCCGTAAAGCGGACTTTCATTGTCCGGACCGGGGCCGTCCCACTAGGGGGCGGCGGGCGTTTCCTCGGCCGACGGCGCGTCAGGAGCAGGCGCCGAGGCGGGAACAGCGCCGCCCTGCGCGGGCGCAGGAGCGGCGGGACGCGGCTGCGGCGCGGCAGGCGTCCCCTGCGTGGCGGGAATAGCGGGCGGCGCGGCTCGCGAAAGCAGCGCCTCCGCATTGACCGGCACATCGGAAATCGTGCGGTCGGCCGCGCCCAGCGGCGGGACCGGCCTGCCACCCACGGTCACGTCCAATGCCTGCGGGCGTCCGGTCAGGATCATCGGGTTGCGGGCATTGGCGGGCAAGGTGAAGCTCTCGCCCTTCTTCATCAACCCGTCCTTCAGACGCTCGCCCGCTTCGTCGTAGATGCGCAGCCAGACATCGTCATTAGCGGTGAAAACCACGGTCTGATTGACCGGCGCGGCCGGGGCGCCGTTCGCCGGATGCTGCTGCGCCGCGGGCGCGGCTTCCTCCTGCTGGGCGATTTCCTCGGTCGTGGGCGGCGTCAGGAGTTGCGAGCGCCAGAGCGCGAAACCCGTCACCAGCACGATGGCGATGACCGCCGCCGTCCATGCCAGCGTCCGCGACGGCACGCGGGCGGGATCGGTGGGCTCGAACATTTCATAGCGGTTCGCGCCCAGATCGGAATTATGGACGGCCTGCCGCACCTCGGCGGCGATGGCCACTTCGTCCATATTCACGGCGCGGGCATAGGCACGGGCGAAACCCACGGCATAAGGGATGCCAGGCAGCGCCGTATAATCGTCCTTCTCAATGGTTTCGAGCTGCCGCTGCGCGATGCGCGTGCGGGCCGCCACGTCCTGTATCGAAAGCCCCTGCGCTTCCCTTGCGGCGCGCAGCTTCGCGCCGGGCGTTGCGGGTTGGCTTTCCTGCGCGTCGACCGCGCCGGTTTCGATTTCCGGTTCTTCTGCCATGCTGCTCCGCGACCCCTAGAGGTCGGCCTTGTCTCATTGTGGGACGGGGATTGTCAACGCCGGGCGAAGGGTTCAACTCAGTTCGACGCCCTTGTCCGCCGCCCATTGGGCAAGGGTGCCGCGAATATCGACCACGCAGCGATCCAGCATGTCCCGCATGAACGCTTGCAACTCGGCCACATCGACGGAGCGGATCATCGCCTTCACCGGCCCGACCGACGCCGGGGTGATCGAAAGACGCCGCACGCCAAGGCCGATCAACGCCATGGCCTCCAGCGTGCGCCCGCCCATTTCGCCGCAGACGCCGACCGGCACCTTATGCGCGTTGCAGGCCCGCACCACGCGATCGAGGAAGCGGATGATGGCGATGCTCAGCCAGTCATAGCGTTCCGCCAGACGGGGATGCGCCCGGTCGGCGGCGAACAGGAATTGCGTCAGATCGTTGGTGCCGATGGACAGGAAATCGAGGCGCGGCAGAAGGATGTCGAGCACCTCGGCCAAGGCGGGCACTTCCAGCATCGCGCCATATTTGACCGCGATGGGCACCTTCTTGCGCTGCTTCACCAGCCATTCGCGCTGATGCTCGACCAGTTCGCGCGCCTGTTCATATTCCCACGGCTCCGACACCATCGGGAACATGATGTGCAGCACCTTGCCTGCCGCCGCCTCCAGCAAGGCGCGGGCCTGCGCCTTCATCAGCGCGTCGCGGTCCAGCGCGAGGCGCAGCGCGCGCCAGCCCATCGCCGGATTATCCTCCAGTTCCTCGGCCTCCCGCTGCATATAGGGCAGCGCCTTGTCCCCGCCGATGTCGACGGTGCGGAAGATAACGGGCCGGTCGCCGGCCGCGTCCAGCACATCCTTGTAGAGCCGCTGCTGCTTTTCCCGCTGCGGCAGGGTGGAGGAAACGAGGAACTGGAATTCCGTGCGGAACAGGCCGATGCCGTCCGCGCCCACCATGTCGAGCGCCTGCGCATCGTCGCGCAGCCCCGCATTCACCATCAGCTCGATCCGCGCGCCGTCCTTCGTGACGGAAGGCAGGTCGCGCATGGCGGCGAATTCGGCGCGGCGTTTCTGCGTGACGTGCAGCTTGTTCTCGAACGCCTCTTCCATGTCGGCGGTCGGCCGGATCAGCAGCGTATTGGCCGCCACGTCCATCAACAGCAGATCGCCTTCATTCACCTGATGCCGGATGTTGCGGACGCGGCCCAGCACCGGCACCCCCATGGCGCGGGCGACGATGGTGACATGGGCGGTCAGCGATCCTTCCTCCAGGATCACGCCCTTCAAACGCCGCCGGTCATATTCCAGCAGTTCGGCAGGGCCCAGATTGCGCGCGATCAGGATCGCATCCTGCCGCAGCCCCAGTTGCGCCGCCGTGCCCAATTGTCCCGACACGATCCGCAACAGGCGGTTGGAGAGATCCTCCAGATCGTGCATCCGGTCCTGCAACAGCGGGTCGTCGATCTGGCGCATCCGCATCCGGGTACGCTGCTGCACCCGCTCGATGGCGGCTTCGGCGGTGAGGCCGCTATCGATGGCTTCGTTGATGCGGCGTATCCAGCCTTCATCATAAGCGAACATCTTGTAGGTTTCGAGAACCTCCTGATGCTCGCCCTCCATCCCGAAATCGATCGCGCCGGTCATGCGGTCGACCTGCTCGCGCATCTTCGCGAAGGCGGAGACCAGGCGCTGGCGTTCCGCCTCCACATCTTCCGCGACGGTATGTTCGATATGGACGCGGGGCTGGTGGAAGACCGCGTGGCCGCGCGCCATGCCCATGACGAGTTGCAGGCCGTGCAGGACGACCGTGCCGGTTTCCTGCTCGCGCTGGTCGACCGGGCCGTCGTCGGCCAGTTCGGCATTGGCGATCAGTTCGGACAGAACCATGGCGACGGTCTGGAGCGCCTCGATCTCCACTTCCTCATAGCGGCGCGGCTCGACATGCTGGACGCAAAGCACGCCGATGGACCGTTCCCGCCGAACGATGGGCACGCCCGCGAAGCTGTGGAACAGTTCCTCGCCGGTTTCGGGACGATAGGCATAGTCAGGATGCGACGCCGCCTCGTCCAGGTTCAGCGTTTCCACATTGGTGGCGATGAGGCCGACCAGCCCCTCGCCCATGGCCATGCGGGTCACATGGACCGCATCCTGTTTCAGGCCGCGCGTGGCGAACAATTCCAGCACCCCGCCGCGCACCAGATAGATGGAACAGACTTCGCTCGACAGCGACTGGCCGATGATGTCGACCACCTTGTTGAGCTTGGCCTGCGCGCTCGAACGCGCCGCCATGACCTCCTGCAAGCTGGTCAGGATCAGGCGGGCGGCGGCGGCGGGCGTGCTGGGCATGGCTCAAGCGCTATCAGATCGACAGGCTGCGTCCAATGCGATTTCGTATCGAAACCAATAAAGCCGGGTCAGCGCATCAGGCGCTGGCGGCGGAGGTTTCGCACAGCGCCTTGAACTGGTCCGCCATCCGGTCCCAGCCGGGATGGAAGCCCATCTCCTCATGCTGCTTGAGCGACTCCGCGTCCCAATGGCGCGCCGTGGCGGTGAAGCGCGTGCCTTCCCCATCGTCGGCGAAGCTCCAGATCGCGGTCATGAAGGGCTTTTGCGGCACCCAGCCGACGGCATAGGCATCGGTGGTGACGACGCGTTCGCGCGGCACCACCTCCAGGAATATGCCCTCCATCGGGCCGGTATCCTCGCCACCGGGACCGAACATGCGGACGGCGCTGCGGCCGCCGGGACGCATGTCCTCCTCGATCACCTCGGCCCGCCATGGTTTCGGGCAGAACCATTCGTCCTTGAGGTCGGTCCATACCTTCCATGCGATCTCCCGCGGCGCATCGATATGGCGCGTCACCGACAACTCAAATTCCGTGCCGCTCATACCGTCTCTCCTTCGAAGGCCGCTTTCAGCGCCGCGATGTCCAGCTTTCCCATCTTCATCAGCGCAGCCATCATGCGGCCGACGGCTTCCTTGTCGCCGCTCTTCTGAAGCGCGGCGATCTCCTCCGGCACCAATTGCCATGACAGGCCATATTTATCCTTGACCCAGCCGCATGGCCCCGGTTGCCCGCCGTCCGCCGTCAGCGCGTCGAACAGGCGGTCGATCTCCGCCTGATCCTTGCAGGCGACGGAGAGCGAGATGGCTTCGTCGAAAGTGAACTGAGGCCCGCCGTTCAGCGCCTGATAGCTCTGGCCGAAGAGGGTGAACTCCACCAGCAGCACGTCCCCCTCCCTGAAGGGAGCCGGGGAAGATTGGTCGGGCGGATAATAGCTGATCCCGTCCACCGATCCGCCGAAGACGGAAACATAGAAACGCGCCGCTTCTTCGGCCTGTCCGTCGAACCACAGACATGGGGATATTTTCGACATGATCGCCTCCTTCAGCCCGCGCGCATGCCGACCAGCGCGAACATCGCGCCCTGCGGGTCGGTCGCCTGGATGATCCACGCGCCGCCGGGCACCTCCATCGGGCCGTTGAGCACAGTTCCGCCGCCTGCGTTCACCTTGGCCAGCGCCTCGTCTATGTCCTTCACCACGAAATAGAACAGCCAGAGCGGCGGCCCCGGCATTTGCGGCGGCTTCTTCATCATGCCGCCCGACATGTGGTTGAAATCCGTGCTGCCGGACATGGAGAAAAGCTGGTAGCTGCCCATCTCGCCCATATCCATGGCATCGCCCTTCCCCCATCCGAATTGCGATGTGTAGAAGGCAAGGTCCGCGTCGAAATCGCCGGAATAAAGCTCATGCCAGCCGACATGGCCGGTCGCCATGGGCGAAGGCGCGTCCATCCCTTCGGGGCTGGAGCCCTTGAGCAGCAGGAAGGTCGCGCCGCCCGGATCGGCCATCACCGCAAAGCGCCCGACGCCCGTTATGTCCTCCGGCGCGCGCTGCACCTTGGCGCCCGCATCGGAAAGCCGCTTCGCATCGGCGTCGACATCGACCGACCCGATATAGCCGCCCCACCATGGCCCCATGCCGCAATCCTTGGCCTCCGCCGGGATCGCCATGATGCCGCCCAGCGGCCCGGCGCTGCCGGAAATCACGTTATAGCTATGCTGACCGCCTTCGAAAGCCTGCGCGCTCCAGCCGACCACGTCGCCGTAAAAGGCGATCGCGGCCTGCGGATCGCTGGTCATCAGTTCATACCAGAAGAATTTGCCGTTGAGATCGGTCATCGTCCGTCTCCCGATAGAGGGGGTGGCTCAGGCGCGCTCGTCTAGCAGGACCGAAAAGCCGCCATAGATCAGGCGTTGGCCGGAAAAGGGCATGTCTTGTCCTTCGGGCGGCTTCATCCGCTCATCGTCCATCACCTTCGCCATGCCGGCGTCGCGGATTTCCTTCGAGGGCCATTCGATCCAGGAGAAGACGACTTCCTCGCCCTCTTCCGCGATGACGGCGGTGCGGAAGTCGTTGACCTTCCCTTCCTTGATGTCGTCGCTCCAACATTCGACCACGCGGGTCGCGCCATATTCGAGGAAGATCGGCGCGGCGGTCGCCGCCATATCCTTGTAAGCCTGCCTGTTGCCCTTGGGCACGGGGATCACGAAACCGTCCATATAGCTCATTGTCTCTCTCCTTTGTTCGCCCCCGATTGTCCTGTGTCAGGCCGTGGCGGTTTCCTGCCCGGCGGTCATCGCCGCTTCCACGTCCATCCACGTCACTTCCCAGATATGGCCGTCGAGGTCCGCGAAGCTGCGGCCGTACATGAAGCCGTGATCCTGTTTCGGATTGGGCTCCGTCCCGCCCGCCGCCAGCGCCTTGTCCGTGGTCGCATCGACATCGGCGCGGCTCGCTTCGCTCAGCGCCAGCAGCACCTGCGCGCTTTCATGCGCGTCGGGAATCTTGCGCGGCGTGAAGCTCTTGAACCGCTCATGCGTCAGCAGCATGACATGGATCGCATCGGAAAAGCTCAGCATCTGCGCGCTGTCGTCGGCGAAATCATCGTTCCGCACCGCGCCCACCGCCTCATAAAAGGCGATCGAGGCGGCCAGGTCCTTCACCGGCAGGTTCACGAAAATCATCTTCGGAGCGGGGGCATTCGAAATCGCGCATCTCCTTGGGATTATCTGGTCCGGCACCGCATCCTTGCTGTGAGCGAATCACCGACTTGAACTTTGTGCACCCAATGATTATTTTGTTCAACAGTTAAGTTACAAAAAATAACTATGGACTCTTGAAAGTGAAGAAACGAGCCTATCAGGACGGATGCGCGGTGGCCCACGCGCTCGACATCATCGGGGACCGCTGGGCCATGCCGATTATGCGGGAATTGATGCTGGGGCCGAAGCGTTTCACCGATCTTCGCGCCAGCCTGCCCGGAATCAGCGCCAATGTGCTGACGCAACGGCTGGAGGAACTGGAGGCGGCCAGCATCCTGATCCGCCGCCGCCTGCCGCCCCCCGCCGCCAGCCAGATTTACGAACTGACCGACTGGGGCCGCGAGTCGGAGATATTGTTTCAGGTGCTGGGCCGCTGGGCCTGCCGCTCGCCCACGATGCAGCCGGGCCAGCCGATGAGCAATGTGTCCGTCATCCTGTCGATGCGCACGATGATCGACCGGAACCGGATCGGCGACATGGATGCCGTCATCGGAATGCGTTTCGGCGAGGAGGAGTTTCGCGCGACCCTGAAAAAGGGCAGCTTCACCATCGACCGTGGCGAAGCGCAGGGCGCGGACGTGATCTTTTCGGGTGACCAGAATGCGCTGGCCGCTGTCGTCTATGGCGGGCTGAGGTTCGAGGATGTGGCGGGCGCGCTGACGATCGAGGGAAACCGGGATCTGGCGGAACGCTTCATCCGGCTGTTCCCCCTGCCGCCCAAGGCCCCTTCCACCGTCACGCCGGAGACGACAGCTTCATGAGCAGCAGGCCGCTCAGGATCAGTGCGGCGGCCAGCAGGCGCATCGCCGACGCCCCCTCCCCCAGAAAGGCGATCCCCGCCAGAAAGGCGCCGACCGCGCCGATCCCGGTCCAGATCGTATAGGCCGTGCCCAGCGGCAGGCTCTTCATCGACAGCGACAGCAGGGCGAAGCTGCCCAGCATCGCGACAAAGGTGACGACAGTGGGCGCAAGACGCGAAAAGCCCTGTGACTGCTTCATGGAAAAGGCCCAGACGATTTCCAGCAGACCGGCGGCAATCAGATAAATCCAGGCCAAACCGGCCCTCCTGTCGCAAAGAGAGCCGGGCCGTCCCGGACTTATGCCCGCTATCCGGCGGGGGAGGACGTGGCCTCGCTTGCGGCCCAGATAGGCGAGGCGTTTCGGATCGGCAAGATCAGGGGCGGGCAGAGGGCAAGGTCGGCACGACCGCCACCGGCGGCTTCGCGGCGGCAGGGGCCGGAGCGGACTGCGGCACGGCGGCGGGGCGTGGCGGGAGACCTTGCGCGGGCACCTCGCCCGGCGGCACCGGCGGAGGAGGCAGCGGCGTGGGCGACACCACCACGGTCACGCTCGCGCCGAAGCGCGCCTGCCATTCCGCCAACCGCCGCAGATAATCGGCATAGGCTTCGTAGAAATCCTGAAACGGCTTTTCCAGCGCGGCCAAGGCCTCTGGAGCATAGGCCAGCAGGGATGCGGAGGGCATGGACAGCATCTTCGCCCCGACCTCGACCGCCGCCTTGCAGAAGGTCGGCTGCACCGGTGGCAGGGAGAAGAAATTATAGACGACCGTGTTGAGCTGTTCGCGCCGGGCAATGCCGGTGGCGCCATATTCGAACGTGTAATTGCGGTCGACGGCGGCGTTCGCATCGCCCAGCACCGCCTTATGCACATGCAGCATCTGATTATATTGCGTGCGCGCCAGATCGCCCGCGCCGTGGCAGGAAAGCGCCGCGACATTCAGCGCCATGCGCACATGCCACAGCGCCGTGTTGGACGTGACGCCGCGATTGGGGGTCAGCCGCTTGCCGTCCGGGCCGACATCCGGGACGCTCATGCCTTCCACCGCGCCCATCGGCGGAACCGGCCGAATCGTCTCGATGACCGGAGGCGGCGCGACCGCCTGCTTCTTTGGCGTGGAACAGCCTGCGATCAGGGTCAGCGCCGCGATGGACGCGACCGGGCAGAAGCGACGAAATACGGTACGCGGCGGCACCCGGATCCCCTTTGTCATCCTTGCTTATCCAGCATCGGAAAACTCATGCCAAAAGCAGGGGTTCCTGACGACCGGCGCAGACTCGACTCATCCAGAAAGGGATTCGGTTCGTCGGGTTTCGGTGTGGCGCTGGCGAGGTGTGCGATCTTCAGGGGTTGTCACGGCTGGTTCCGGCCAGAAGGGGACATCCAACCTTCGTCATCCCAGCGAAAGCTGGGATCTCTTTTGACGCCTGACTGTGCCGCAAGAAGAGAGATCCCGGCTTTCGCTGGGATGACGGAAATAAATGTCCGCTAACCACCCCAATTGAAGTGCACCGCGCTGGATAGAAACGGACGGGCTGCTACCACCCCAACCGCCACTCAGCGCATCACTCCAGCTTCAAGCCGCCCGCCTTGCCAGCGCGGCGGCGGCCTCGTCCATCAATTGCGCGATGATGTCGGCGACAGGCTCCTCTTTCGTCACCATGCCGACCGACTGACCGGCCATCAGCGACCCGCCCTCCACATCGCCGTCGATCACCGCGCGGCGGAGGGCTCCCGCCCAATAATGTTCGATCTGCAATTGCGCCTCGCCCATGTCGACCGCGCCGCTGTCCAGCAGATTGGCGACTTCCCGCTGCTTGGCGGTGAAGGCTTCCGTGCCCGCATTCTTAAGCGCGCGGACCGGGATCACCGGCAGGCGCGGGTCGATCTGGACGCTGGCGATGGCGTCACGGGCAGACGCGCGGAAGAATGCCTTCTTGAACGCGGGATGAGCGATGCTCTCGGTCGCGCAGGCGAAGCGGGTGCCAAGCTGCACGCCCGATGCGCCCATCTCCAGATAGGCAGCAATCGCCTCGCCCCGGCCAATGCCTCCGGCGACGAACACCGGCACCTGGCTTGCCATTTCCGGCAGGATTTCCTGCGCCAGCACACTGGTGGCGACCGGTCCGATATGGCCGCCCGCCTCCATGCCTTCCACCACCAGCGCATCGACGCCTGAACGCACCAGCTTCTTCGCCAGCGCCAGAGCCGGGGCGAAGCAAAGCAGCTTCGCGCCCTTCTCCTTGATCGCCTCGATGCTGCCCTTGGGCGGCAGGCCCCCGGCCAGCACCACATGGCCGACATCATGTTTCGAGCAGACCTCGATCAACTCGAAAAGCTGCGGATGCATGGTGATGAGATTGACGCCGAAGGGCCTCTCCGTCAGCGCCTTTGTCGCCGCGATCTCCTTGTCGAGCAGGTCGGGCGTCATCGCGCCGCAGGCGATCACGCCGAAACCGCCCGCGTTGGAGATGGCCGACACCAGATGACGTTCGGAAACCCAACTCATCGCCCCGCACAGGATCGCGGTTTCGCAGCCCAGAAATTCCGTGCCGCGAGCCATCAGGGAAGCGAGTTTGGCGTTCGTCATATGTCGTTCCATCGAATCAAAAGCCCCTCCCGCATCTGGGAGGGGTCAGGACAGCAGCGGCCCGCAGGCCGCCGCTCGCTCTTTCTTCTGTGAAGCGGCGAAACCGCGCGGTCAAGCCGCCGGCGCGTCCAGCCCATAGGCCGTGTGCAGCACGCGCACCGCCAGTTCCGTCTCATCCTCGTCGATCAGGACCGAGACCTTGATCTCACTGGTGGAGATGGCGAGGATGTTGATGCCGCGGTCCGCCAGCGACTGGAACATGGTGCTGGCGACGCCCGCATGGCTCTTCATGCCGACGCCGACGACGCTGATCTTCGCGACCTTCGTGTCGGGGATGATGCGGTTGAAGCCGATGGTTTCCTTCTGGCTCTCCAGCACGTCCAGCGCCCGCGCCAGATCCGCGCCCGGCACGGTGAAGGTCACGTCAGTCTCGCCCTTGTCGCGGCCGACATTCTGGATGATCATGTCGACGTTGATCGCGGCGTCGGCCAGCGGCCCGAAGATATGCGCGACGGCGCCCGGACGGTCGGGCACGCGGGTGACGGTGATCTTCGCCTCATTCTTGTCATGGGCGATGCCGGTGATGAGCTGACGTTCCATCTTGTTTTCCTTGAGCTTGGCCTCCAGTTCCTCGTCGCTCACGATCAGCGTGCCGGGGAGGTCGGTCTGGGTGGGATCATCGAAGGAGGAAAGCACCTGCACGACCACGCCTTCCTTCATGGCGAGGCCGACCGAGCGGGTCTGGAGCACCTTGGCCCCGACGGAAGCCAGCTCCAGCATCTCTTCATAGGTGACGAGGTCGAGCTTGCGCGCCCGCGCCACGATGCGGGGATCGGTGGTGTAGACGCCGTTCACGTCGGTATAGATGTCGCAGCGGTCCGCCTTCACCGCCGCCGCCACCGCGACCGCCGAAGTGTCCGAGCCGCCGCGCCCAAGGGTCGAAACGCGGCCATCCTCCATCATGCCCTGAAAGCCGGGGATCACGGCGACCGTGCCCGACTGCATCGACGCCAGCAGATCGGCCGTGTCGATCTCGCCGATGCGGGCCTTGGCATGAGCTTCGTTGGTCCGGATCGGAAGCTGCCAGCCGAGCCAGCTCCGCGCGTCCACGCCCATGGCCTTGAGGGTCATGGCAAGCAGACCGCTCGTCACCTGCTCGCCGCTGGCGACGACCACGTCATATTCCGCCGGATCGTAAAGCGGCGAGGCTTCCTTGCAGAAACCGACCAGCCGGTCCGTCTCGCCCGCCATGGCGGAAACGACGACGGCGACTTCATTTCCCTGGTCGACCACATGTTTGACGCGCGCGGCCACGTTGCGAATCCGCTCCATCCCCGCCATGGAGGTGCCGCCGAATTTCATCACGATGCGCGCCATTTGCTTGTCGAGCCTGCCTGCTGGTAAGAAAGAAAATGTCCCAAAAGGGCGGAAACGGCGCTTCTCTTAGCAGCGGATACGGATATGGCAAGCAACGCAAGCGCAACAACGGGCGGAACCATCGATCCGAAGGAAGCCGCCCATTTCGGCGCGATGGCGGCGGACTGGTGGAATCCGGAAGGCAGCAGCGCCATGCTGCACAAGCTCAATCCGGTGCGCCTGCGCTATCTCCGCGAGGCGATCGACCGGCACTGGCCGGGAAAGGACCGTTCTTTTCAGCCGCTTGAAGGCAAGCGCGCGCTCGACGTGGGCTGCGGCGCGGGCCTGCTGGCCGAACCGCTGGCGCGCATGGGCGCGACAGTGACGGCGCTCGACGCGGCGGAGGAGAATATCGCGGCGGCCAAGGCTCATGCGGAACCGCAGGGCCTTTCCATCGACTATCGCGCGACTCCGGTGGAGCAATTGACAGAGGCCGGATTCGATCTCGTCACCTCGATGGAAGTGATCGAGCATGTGGCCGATCCCGCCGCCTTCGTGGCGGCGCTGGCGGGCAAGCTGGCGCCGGACGGGCTGATGATCCTCTCGACGCCTAACCGCACTCCCCTCTCCCGCCTCGCCATGATCACCATCGGCGAGGGCGTCGGCGGCATCCCCAAGGGAACGCATGACTGGAACCGATTTCTGACGCCGAAGGAACTGACGGCATTGCTGGAGGATGCTGGGCTGGAGGCGATCGGTTCAACCGGCCTCAGCTTCGATCCGCGCAAGGGCTTCACGCTGTCGGCCAACAAGGCGATCAACTATCTGCTGACCGTGCGGCGGCGATAGGATGCGATGTCGGTGAAGGACGGAAGTCCTGCCACAGCTTCACCATGACCGCTTTCGGCCATGAGCGGACGTTCAATCTCCGTCATCCCAGCGAAAGCTGGGATCCCTCTTCTTGTGGCACAGTCAGGCATCAAAAGAGATCCCAGCTTTCGCTGGGATGACGAGGAGAAGTGTCTGGAATCCACCTAAATTGAAGTGCACCGTGCTCCTGCGCAGGCAGGAGCACGGTTGAATCTAAGCAGACCGTCCGAAACCCACCCAAAAACCGCCCTTCGATATGCAGGTTTGCAAACTGCGCACTCGTCAAAGATAAGGCGTCACATCCCCACCGCTTCCGCGCGGGCGATCAGCGCCCTGGCTTCCTCCACATGCATGGATTCGATCATACGTCCTTCGAAGCGTTCCGCCCCGCCGGTCGCCGCTTCGATCAGGCGACGGGCATCCGCCACGGACTGCGCGTCAGGCCCGAACACCTGATTGGCGACCGGCACTTGACTGGGATGGATCAGCGTCTTGCCGTCGAAGCCCAGCACATGCCCGGCGACGCATTCCGTCTCGAACACCGCTTCGTCGTCCAGCCGGTTGAACACGCCGTCGAACACCGCGATCCCGGCGGCGCGCGCGGCAAGGATCACCGCCTGCAACGACAGCGTCAGCCCTTCGCGACCCGCCGAAGCGGGAATGCCGATATCCTGCCGCAAGTCATTGGTGCCCATGAACAGCGCCGCCGCGCCCTCGCCCGCCGCGATCTCTCGCGCCGCCAGCACGCCCTTGGCACTTTCGATCATGGCGATGACGGGCTTTTGCGTGACGCTGAACACATCCTTCACCTGCTTGGGGCTTTCGACCTTGGGCAGCACGACATAATCGGCGGCGGATTGCTTGGCGGCGACCATCTCCGCGCCGTGCCAGGGGGTGCCTTCGACGTTGATGCGGAGCGCGGTCAACCGATGTCCGAACCCTTCCGCCAGAGCTTCCAGAGCCCCGGCGCGGGCTTCTTCCTTCCTGTCGTCGGGCACCGCATCCTCAAGGTCGAGGATGACAAGGTCGCAGGGCAGAGTGCGGACCTTGGCGATGGCGCGGGCATTGGATGCGGGCAGGAACAGCAGCGAACGGGCGTGGCGAAGCAGCATGGCGGCAATCGACTCCTTGGGAAAATGGTTCTCATGACGGGTTTAGCCGGATTGGCTTCCCCCGTTAATCTTTTCGCGCCATAGTCAAGCCCTGTCCGGTTTTTGGGGAGGACCTATGGTGACGACATTCGCGCTGACGGTGACCTTGCTGGTGCTGTTCTATCTGGCCGCCAGCATCAAGGTGGTGCGGCAGGGTTATCAATATACGATCGAACGCTTCGGCCGCTTCACAGAGGTCGCGCGTCCCGGCCTCAATTTCTATCCCGCCTTCTTCTATTCGGTCGGCCGCAAGATCAACATGATGGAGCAGGTCGTCGATATTCCCGGGCAGGAGATCATCACCAAGGACAACGCCATGGTGTCGGTCGACGGCGTGGTGTTCTTCCAGGTGCTGGACGCGGCCAAGGCGGCCTATGAGGTGTCGGAGCTGTATGTCGCGATCATGCAGTTGGCGACCACCAACCTGCGCACGGTCATGGGATCGATGGACCTGGACGAAACCCTGTCCAAGCGCGACGAGATCAATGCGCGGCTTCTTTCGGTGGTCGATCATGCGACCAACGCCTGGGGCATCAAGATCACCCGCGTGGAATTGAAGGACATCCGCCCGCCCGCCGACATCGTCAACGCCATGGGCCGCCAGATGAAGGCCGAGCGTGAGAAGCGCTCCCTGATCCTTGAATCGGAGGGGCTGCGCGCATCCGAAATCCTGCGGGCCGAAGGGCAGAAGCAAAGCCAGATTCTGGAAGCGGAAGGCCGCCGCGAAGCTGCTTTCCGCGACGCCGAAGCCCGCGAGCGCGAGGCCGAGGCGGAGGCCAAGGCGACGCAAATGGTGTCCGAAGCCATCGCGTCCGGCAACGCCCAGGCGATCAACTATTTCATCGCCCAGAAATATGTGGAAGCCGTCGGCCAGTTCGCGACGTCACCCAACGCCAAGACGATCCTGTTCCCGGTGGAGGCGACCCAGTTGATCGGGACCTTGGGCGGCATCGGCGAGCTGGCGCGCGACGCGCTGGGCGGAGACCGGACTTCCGCCCCTCCCCCTCCGCCGCCGGCCGCGCCGCGCCGCGGACCATTCGGATAAGGGAGCGGACCGATGGACATGCTGGCCATGCTGGAGGATCATTGGTGGTGGCTGATCTTCGCCGCGCTGCTGGGCATAGGCGAGGTTCTGTTGCCCGGCGTGTTCCTGATCTGGATCGCGATCGCGGCCGCCGTCACGGGGCTGGCGGCACTGGCGCTGCCGATCGGCCTGCCGTTGCAGTTCCTGATCTTCGCCCTGCTCTGCCTGATCGCGGTATGGGGCGGGCGGCGCTGGTATGCGGCCAACCCGGTATCGTCAGAGGACCCGCTGCTGAATGACCGCACCGCCCGCCTGATCGGGGAAGTCGTGACCGTAGTGGAAGCCATCGACAATGGCCGTGGGCGCGTGAAGGTGGGGGGACGGCGCATGGTCCTGCCACGGCCCCGACGCTCCGGTCGGCACGCGTGTGCGGATCGTCGGCGCGGAGGCTTCGGTGCTGCGGGTCGAGCCGATCTAGGACGGCATGGCGGCAGTCGCGGGCATAAGTGCGATATGCTATTTTCCGATCACCATCGCCCGGCTGCGGAGTCGGACATCTGACGAGAGGAGCGCAACATGTCCGCACCGATCGATGAAGAAAGACTGCATGGCTTCGTAGGAAAGATGCTCGGCGATCTGGGCGGCGCGATGAGCGTGCCCACGGTCCGGCTGGGCTTGCGGCTGGGGCTGTTCGATGCGCTGGAGAAAGGGCCCGCCACAGCGACGGAGTTGGCGCGACGCGCGGGCGGCCTGCATGAACGCTATGTCCGCGAATGGGCGCTGGCGCAGGCCGCAAACGGCTATATCGATTATGATCCGGCCACGGAGCAGTTCAGCCTGTCGCCCGAACAGGCGATGGTGTTCCACAATCCCGACAGCCCGGTCTATCTGGTCGGCGCTTTCGACATGGTGGCGGCGATGATCGAGGCCGAACCGAAGGTGGAGGAATGTTTCCGCCACGGCACGGGCGTGCGCTGGGGCGACCATGCCGGTTGCCTGTTCTGCGCCACGGGCGCTTTCTTCCGGCCCGGCTATGTCAACAATATCGTGCAGGCATGGCTTCCCGCGCTGGATGGCATGGAGGCGAAGCTGCGGGCAGGCGCGAAGGTCGCGGACATCGGATGCGGCGTCGGCTTTTCCACGCTGCTGATGGCGCAGGCTTATCCGCAGAGCCGGTTCATCGGCTATGATTTCCATGAACCGTCGATCGAGGAAGCCCGCCGTCATGCACAGACGCACGGCCTGAGCGAGCGGGTGCGGTTCGAGGTGTCCGCGGCCAAGGACGTGCCGGAGAGGGATTTCGATCTCGTCACCATGTATGATTGCCTGCATGACATGGGCGATCCGCGCGGCTGCGCGGCACATATCCGGCGGATATTGGCGCCGGACGGAAGCTGGATGATCGTCGAGCCGATCGCCGGGGATCGGCCGGAGGATAATCTCAATCCGGTCGGCCGCCTGTTCTACAACGGCTCCACGATGATCTGCGTCCCGACATCGCTCGATCAGGAAGTGGGCGAAGGGCTGGGCGCACAGGCCGGGGAAGCGCGATTGTCCCAGATCATCCGCGAAGGCGGCTTCCAAAGCGTCCGCCGCGCCACCGAAGGCCCGTTCAACATGGTGCTGGAAGCGCGCTAGCTTTCCCGTTCCGGTGGGCTCAGCCGTCGATCAAATCCAGATAGGCGACCACGTCATTATCGGTGGCGAGGAACAGGCCGTCCTGCACATCGGCCGTTTGCTCTCCGGCGATGCGGAGGGCTTCATTCAAAGGGCCGTAGAAAAGCGTCGTGGCCGCCCCGCCCTCCTGCGCGTCGCTCAGATGGTAGAGGCGGACGGTGGCGCTGTCATAGGTCGTTCGCATGGGAACGATTATCCGCCCGCAACGCCGCGCTGGCAAGCGGTCAGCGGCGGTCGGAAACCTTGATGCCGCTCGCCAGCCTGTTCGCGCCGATCTTCACCGCATCATCGGTGAAGTTGGCGACGAAGCTGCTGCTCCGTTGCAGGCCCGGCACGAAGGATGCGCTGTTGTCCGCGATGGAAAGGCCCGAACTGTCATGCTCGCGGCCTTCCGGCGCGACGGTGATGAAGGCGCTGTAATTGTCCTTGTCCTTGCCCTGCACCATCTCATTGCCGCTGATCGTGCCGCTCGCGCCGTTGGAGAGGTCGATCATATAGTTGGTGAGGTGCCCTGCGCTGTCGTCGAAACTGTTGTTCGTGATCGTGACGCGCGATGTGCGGGTCTTGAGATAATGGCCGCCATCGCCCTGATCGAAGCGGGACCGGGTGACGGTGAGGCTGCCATAGCGACCGATATAGATGCCGTGCGCACAGTCCAGGTCCCGGTCGCAGCGGCCCAGATGGCGGAAGGTCGACTTGTCGATGACGATGCTGTTGCCCGGCGCGTCGCCAGTCAGGATGCCTTGCTCGCTATTGCGGAACAGGCTGTTGGTGACGGTCAGGTTGCCGCTTTCCAATCGGATGCCCGCGCCATTGCCGTCAGGCACGCGCAGATTCTGGAAGACGATGCCGTCCACCTTGCTCGCCCCGCCGCGCAGGACGAGCGCCGCCTTGCCCTCGCAGATCACGCCGTCGAGGATGACCGTCCCCGGCGTGGCGGCGGCGAAGGTCACGTCTCCTCCCTGCTGCACCGCGCACTGGCGATAGGTGCCGGGCGCGATCACCACCGTTCCCTTGGCATTGCCGATCGCGTTCACGGCCTGCGCAAGCGACTCATAAGCCTGTCCGGTTTCCGCCACGGTAAAGGGCGCGGGCGATACCTGCGCCAGGGCGGTCGCGGCGACGGCGGCCGAGACGAGGATGAGGGTGGAGACGATACGCATGGGCGACATGGTAAGCCTCCCCTGGCCCGCGGCCAATGCAGGGACGTGGTTAACGGATTCCTGCCCCGTTATGGGACGGTCGCGCCAAAGCGTCTTGACCGGCCAGCGGAACACTTGCGCGGAACCCGATGGCTACAGGGACGTAGCCACTCCGAAACCATTGAAGGAAGGGAGAAATTCATGGTTCGGGTCTTTTGGAGCGGCGTCGGCGCATTACTGGCGGCCGTGGTGCTGCCGGTTTCCCCGGCGGCGGCGCAGGCCGATTTCACCGGCGCGGGGCAGACCACGGAACTGGATTGCGGCGGCGATTCGGCCTCCATCACCGGCGCCAGCAATCAGGTGCATATTTCAGGCAATTGCCGCCTGCTCACCATCAAGGGCGCGGACAACCGCATCCATGTCTCCATGGCGAAGGGCGGGGTCATCCGCCTGACCGGGGCGAGCAATGAAATCCACTGGTCCACCCCGGACGGCAGCAGGCCCCGCATCCAGATCACCGGCGCGGACAACCGCATCAGCCAGATGAAGTAGATCGCAGGCTGCGGCCCTCAATCCAGATTGGGCCGCAGCCACCTTTCCGCTGTTTCGACATCGACGCCCCGGCGTTCCGCATAATCCTCCAACTGGTCGCGGCCGATGCGGGCGACGCCGAAATATTCGGCCTGCGGATGACCGAAATAAAAGCCGCTGACCGCCGCCGTCGGCAGCATCGCGAAACTGTCGGTCAGCGAAATGCCGGTCGCATGATGCGCATCGAGCATGTCGAACAGCAGCGGCTTCAGGCTATGTTCCGGGCAGGCCGGATAGCCGGGTGCGGGCCGGATGCCGCGATATTGCTCCTTGATGAGCGCCTCGTTGGTGAGCTGCTCGCCCTCCGCATAGCCCCAGAGCGCGGTGCGGACATAATGATGCAGCCGCTCGGCAAAGGCTTCGGCGAGGCGGTCGGCCAGCGCCTTCAGCAATATGTCGGAATAATCGTCGATCGCCGCCTTGAAGCGCGCCAGATGCGGCTCGATGCCGTGGATCGACACGGCGAAACCGCCGATCCAGTCGCCGTCCGGGCTGATGAAGTCGGCAAGGCACATATTGGCCCGCCCTTCCCGCTTCGCGATCTGCTGACGGAGCATGGGCAGGCGGACATGCTTTTCATCCTCGACATGAACGATGATGTCGTCGCCTTCCCGCGCGCAGGGCCACAGCCCCGCCACGCCCCGCGCCGTCAGCCATTTCTCGTCGATGATGCGCTCCAGCATCTTCTGCGCGTCGCTGAACAGGCTGGTGGCGCTTTCGCCGACGATCTCATCCTGCAGGATCGCCGGATAGACGCCCGCCAGTTCCCAGGCGCGGAAGAAGGGCGTCCAGTCGATATAGTCGCGCAGATCCTTCAGATCCCAGTCTGGAAAGCTGTGGACGCCCGGCAGGCGCGGCCGGGGCGGTTTCAGCGCCTCGTCGATCTCGAAAGCGTTGGCGCGCGCATCGTCCAGAGGCAGCAGGGCGCTTTGCCCCTTGTTCGCGCGGGCGACGCGGACATGCTCATAATCGTCCTTGGTCCGCTGGACGAAATCCGTCTTCTGCGTTTCGGACACGAGCGCGGTCGCCACGCCCACCGCGCGGCTGGCATCGAGCACATGGACCACCGGCCCCTCGAAGGCCGGGTCGATGCGAAGCGCCGTATGCACCCGCGACGTGGTGGCCCCGCCGATCAGCAGCGGCATGGTCATCTGCGCCCGCTGCATTTCGGCGGCGACCGTCACCATCTCATCCAGCGAAGGGGTGATGAGGCCGCTGAGGCCGATCATGTCGGCGTCATTCTCATTGGCGGCTTTCAATATGTCCTGCCACGGCACCATGACGCCCAGGTCGATCACCTCGAAGCCGTTGCATTGCAGCACCACGCCGACGATGTTCTTGCCGATGTCGTGCACGTCGCCCTTGACGGTCGCCATGACGACCTTGCCCTTGCCCTTCGCGCCCGGCTCCTTCTGCGCCTCGATGAAGGGGAGCAGATGGGCGACGGCCTTCTTCATGACGCGGGCGGATTTGACGACCTGCGGCAGGAACATCTTGCCCGCGCCGAACAGGTCGCCGACCACGTTCATGCCGTCCATCAGCGGGCCTTCGATCACCTCGATGG
>JASGDV010000108.1:0-15426 GCA_049841255.1 Sphingobium sp. | reverse complement strand
CCTGCGTAGGCAGGAGCCCAGTTCCACCGTTCAATCTGGCTCCTGCCTACGCAGGAGCACGAACAGTTAACAGGAGGGCTTCCAGAGTCCGTCCTGTTTAAGCACCGCGCTTTGACGTGATCGGAACAAAAGGCTGAATTCAGCTGCTAGCCGGGGACGTCGACGCCGCAGGACTTTGCGCCGTCTTCTGGCTCTGCTCCTCGATCCAGATCGACCAGAAGCCTGCCACATTGCTCCAATTGCCGTTCACATTCGCAAGGGCGGTCTTCGCTCCGGCAAGATCGCCCGACCGGGCCAGCGCGATACCCAGCCGCGCATTGGCCTGATCGTTATTGATCCCGCCCTTGCTCAGCGCCAGCCGGTAAAGTTCAACCGCCTTGGGATATTGCGCGAGCGAGAAATAGGTGTCCGCCGCGGCCAGAGCCGATCCGCCGTTGCTGGCAGACGACGCCTTCTTCACGGCAGCGGGCAATCCGGCCATTTCCTTCGTCGCCTTGGGCGTGGCGGATTTCAGCAATTGCGCGGTGACGGTCTGGGACGGCGTCAACTTGCCCGCCGAACGCCCCGCCTCGATGATCGCCTTGGTTTCGGCGGGATAGCCCGCCTTGTCGGCAAGCTGGGCATAGGCCTGATAATCGCGCTCGCTCGCCATGGAGCCGCTGGCAGCCTGCAAGCGGTAAAGGTCGAGTTGTATCTGCGGATCGAGCGCCACGACGGGCAGGTAATTGCTCAGCGCCGAACGCCAGTCACGCGTGCTGCCGTAAAGGCTCAGCCTTTCCCTGTAGAGCGCACCCAGATCGGCCCAGTCCCCGGCCTGATAGGTCAGGGAAATGGCGCGGTCGAACCAGGCGGCGGGTATCTTTTCGCCTGATGCCCGCTTGCGCGCCATGGCTTCCTGCACGAAAGGCCATGCTTCCTTGGGCTTGTTCTTGCGCAGATAGATGTCCGCCCTCAACAGGCTGGCGTCGATATTGTCATAGCCCAGCGTGCGCGCATAATCGAGCTGCGCCAGGGCATCGTCATTATTGCCGACCAGATAGGAAAGATAGCCCGCCACATAACGCAGCCGGGGCGCGTCCGCCTTGGGGACGGAACTGGTCTTGAACATGTCCGTCAGCGCCAACCGCTCCGCCTGCACATTCTGGCGTTGCACGGCGATCTGGAAACGCAGGCCCGCCGCCGCATAGGCTTCGAAGTCCGTTGCGGGCGTCAATGCGGAAATCCGCGCGCTGGCGGTGGCCGTATCCCCCGATTTCAGCGCCGCCTGAGCCGCCTGCACATTGGTGCGGAAACTCTCCGACATCTGGATGACCGGCCCGCTATCCTTCTTCTTGGCCGAAGCGGGCGAAGCCAGCATGGCCACGCTCAGGGACGCGGCCAATAGAGATACAAATTTCAGATTCTTCCGCATAGCCGATCCGGCCTCCCCCTCGATTGAATGCAGCCTTGCAGCGGAGCGAGGGCCGGAAAAGACCGGCCCTCACCCGTTATCCGTTCAAGCGCCCTTGCTGGCCAGATAGGACAGCCACAGCCCCGCGATGGACTTGCGCGAACCGCCCTGGACGGACTGAAAAGCCGTCTTGGCCGCGGCCGTGTCGCCCGCCAGCGTCTTGGCGATGCCCAGACGCGTGTTCACCTCGTCCGCGTCGACGCCGCCCTTCTGCTTGGCGAGTTCGAACATGGCCGACGCCTTGGCATAATCGCCATAGCCCAGATAAGCGTCGGCGGTCGCGGCCGCGATCTTGCCGTTGGCCGCCTTGCGCGCATCCGCTTCGGCCGAGGCCAGCGAGCTCTTGTCGCTGGCGATCCGGGAAACGGCTTGCTGATAGAGGTCGCCCCCCTGCGAAGCGTTCAGCACGCCCTTGGAGCGGCCCGCGTCGATGGCCGACTTCACTTCGCCGTAAATGCCGGTCTTCGACGCCATTTCCGCATATTCGGTGAAGTCGCCCGCGACCACCAGACCGCCCGAAGCCGCCATCAGGCGCAGCACGTCCAGATTCTCGCGATTGCTGATATTGGGATTGGATTGCTGGAACAGGCGGACCAGCGTGCGGAGATTCTCGCCATTGGGCGCGGCTTCATAAGCCTGCCTGGCCCAATCCGTGACTTCCGGCAGCTTGGCCGCAGCCGCGCGGCTGACGCCGATCTGATACCATTGGGCGGGCGCCTGCTGCCCACTGGCCTTAGTCGCGTCGATCGCGGCCTTGAGCGCGGCCAGACCCTGCTGATTGAGGCCCCGGGCCGGTTCGGCCGAAGGATTGGCCGTGCCCGCCTTGCCGAAATAGGCCTGCGCCAGCGTCACATTCACCATTTCGGGCTTGTAGCCTGCCTGCGCGGCAGCCTGCGCGCGCTGGATCGCGAGATCGTAATTCTTCGCCGCCAGCGCCTGCTCGCCCGCCACGGCATTGAATTGGCCGACCTGATCCGCCGGGGTCAGGCCGCTGTCGAGCATCTGCGTCAGCGCCTCGCCCTGCAAGGCCGCGTCCTTGGCCGCGATGGAGGTGTTCAGCTTGATCGCGCCGATTTGATATTTGTCGTCATTCGACTTGGCATTGCCGTCCGCTTCGGCCAGCGCGGCCTTGGCGGCGGCGAAATCCTGCTTTTCGGTCGCGGCCTGCGCGGCCTGGAGCGATTTGATGACGTCCGGCGACACGTTGAGCTTGGGCGCGCCGGCAGCTTTCTTGTCCTTCGCCAGAGCGGGAGCCGACACGGCGCCGCCGGTCAACGCCAATGCGAGCGCAAGCGCCAGCGGGGTTACGAAACGCATGATCCTCATCTCCTTTTCGCCTGAAGGGGGTCAGGCGACCTTCCATGTTGTGCGCCGACTAGGGGATGGCGCGTGAACGGGCATTGAACAAGCCTATATCCGCGGATTTTGCAACTGTCATGCGTCGGACTTCGTTCCCTCTTCCGATCGCCGCCGGAAATTCGGCGCCTTCCCGCCCGCATATCGGGCCGCCCCAAGGGGTGACAGATTTGTTTCGCTCCGCTAGTGCATGCGCAACGATATTCACCCGGAAAAAAGAGAGTCGCCTTGACCGACGAGACAGCCCTCGCCGACCCTTCGGACATCAGCCCCGTCAGCATCGTCGAGGAGATGAAGACGAGCTATCTGGACTATGCCATGTCCGTCATCGTGGCGCGCGCCCTGCCGGACGTGCGCGACGGGCTGAAGCCGGTGCATCGCCGGATTCTCTTCTCCGCGCATGAAAGCGGTTTCCAGTATAACAAGCCCTATCGCAAGTCGGCCCGCATCGTCGGTGACGTGATCGGTAAATATCACCCCCATGGCGACACGGCGATCTATGACGCCCTGGCGCGCATGACGCAGGACTGGTCGATGCGGGTGCCCTTGATCGACGGTCAGGGGAACTTCGGTTCCATGGACCCCGATCCCCCGGCGGCCATGCGCTACACCGAAGCGCGCCTTGCCAAGGTGACATCCGCGCTGCTGGACGATCTCGACAAGGACACCGTCGATTTCCAGCCCAATTACGACGCCTCCGAAAGCGAACCGCAGGTCCTGCCCGCCCGCTTCCCCAACCTGCTGGTCAACGGCGCGGGCGGCATCGCGGTCGGCATGGCAACCAACATCCCGCCGCATAACCTGGGCGAAGTGATCCGCGCCTGTCTCGCCTATATCGACAATCCCGGCATCACCGTGGACGAGTTGATCCAGATCGTGCCCGGCCCCGATTTCCCCACCGCGCCGCTGATCCTCGGCCAATCGGGCGCGCGAAGCGCCTATCATACCGGGCGCGGCTCCATCATGATGCGCTCGCGTCATGAGATAGAGGAAGGGCGCGGCGACCGCCGCTCCATCGTGCTCACCGCCATCCCCTATCAGGTCGGCAAGAACGGCCTTGTCGAAAAGATCGCCGAAGCCGCCAAGGACAAGCGGATCGAAGGCATCAGCGACATCCGCGACGAATCGAACCGCGAAGGCGTCCGCATCGTCATGGACCTGAAGCGCGACGCGACGCCCGAAGTCGTGCTGAACCAGCTCTGGCGCAACACCCCCGCGCAGTCGAGCTTCCCCGCGAACATGCTCGCCATTCGCGGCGGCCGCCCGGAAATCCTGAACCTCCGCGACATCATCGAAGCCTTCGTCCGCTTCCGCGAAGAGGTCATCACCCGCCGCACCAAATATGAACTCAACAAGGCCCGCGACCGCGCGCATATCTTGCTGGGCCTCGTCATCGCGGTCACCAATCTGGACGAGGTGGTCCGCATCATCCGCGGGTCCGCCAGTCCCGCCGACGCGCGCGAATCCCTGCTCTCCCGCGAATGGCCGGTGGAGCAGATCGCGCCCTATCTGCGTCTTGTGGAAGCGATCGAGACCGAAGCGACCGGCGACACCTACCGCCTGTCGGACACGCAGGTGCGCGCCATCCTCGACCTGCGCCTGCACCGCCTGACCGCGCTCGGCCGTGACGAGATCGGCAAAGAATTGGCCGAACTGGCCGCCGCCATCACCGAATATCTCGAAATCCTCGGCAACCGGGTAAGGCTCTACACGGTCATGCGCGAGGAGTTCGAGGTCATCGAACGCGACTTCGCGACCCCGCGCCTTTCGGAAATCACCGCCGCCGCCGACGGCATCGAGGATGAAGACCTGATCGAGCGCGAGGACATGGTCGTCACCGTGACCATGCAGGGCTATATCAAGCGCACTCCGCTGGAGAGCTTCCGGGCGCAGGCGCGCGGCGGCAAGGGCCGCTCCGGCATGGCGACCAAGGATGAGGACGCGATCACCGAACTGTTCGTGACCTCCACGCACACGCCCGTGCTGTTCTTCTCCACCATCGGCAAGGTCTACCGCCTCAAGGTCTGGCGCCTGCCCGAAGGCGGGCCTGCCACGCGCGGCCGCCCGATGGTGAACCTGTTGCCGCTTGCGCCGGGCGAGACGATCTCCACCGTCCTGCCCTTACCGGAGGACGAGGCGGAATGGAGCAACCTCCACGTCATGTTCGCGACGGCGAAGGGCTCGGTCCGCCGCAACAGCATGGACGCCTTCACCAACGTCCCCTCGAACGGCAAGATCGCCATGAAATTCGAGGGCGAGGATGCCGACGACCGGCTGATCGGCGTCGCCTTGCTGAACGAGAGCGACGACGTGCTGCTTGCCACCCGTCAGGGCAAGGCGATCCGCTTCCCCGGCGACGATGTGCGGGAGTTCCAGAGCCGCAATTCCACCGGCGTGCGGGGCATCCGCCTCGCTGAAAAGGATGAGGTCATTTCCCTCTCCATCCTGCATCGCGCCGGGGTTACGGATCAGGAGGAGCGCGACGATTATCTCCGCTTCGCCCCGTGGAAGGCGGAGAGGGAAGGCGCGCCGCAAATGGCGGCCGAACGCTTCGAGCTATTGCAGGCCAAGGAGCAATTCATCCTCACCGTCTGCGCCAATGGCTATGGCAAGCTGTCCTCCGCCTATGAATATCGCCGCACCGGCCGGGGCGGCCAGGGCATCACCAATATCGACAATATCGGCCGCAACGGGCCTGTCGTGGCCAGCTTCCCGGCGACCCGGCAGGATCAGTTGATGCTCGTCACCGATCAGGCGAAGCTGATCCGCATGGGCCTCGATTCCCTGCGCGTCATCGGCCGCAATTCCGCGGGCGTGCGTCTTTTCAACGTGGCGGACGACGAGCATGTCGTCAGCGCGGCCCGGATCGACGAAAGCGACGAAGATGGCGCCGCCGAAAATAGTGGCGATGCACAGGAAGCCACCGAGGCGTGACGGAACTCTTCGCCTACAAGATTCTGACGCGCCCGCAATTCGACCAACTCAAGGCCGACGGCGTCTTTCACGGCGCGCCGGTCGACCTTGAGGACGGCTATATCCACCTCTCCACCCGCGATCAGGCGGCGGAGACGGCGGCGAAGCATTTTGCCGGGCAGGACGATCTGGTCATGCTGATGGTCGACCTCGCCCCCTTCGGCGATGCGCTGAAATGGGAAGCCTCGCGCGGCGGCGCGCTCTTCCCGCACCTCTATGCCCCCCTGCCCATGAGCGCGGTCGCGGGCAAGGTGACGCTCCGCCTCGACGAACAGGGACGGCATCTGTTCCCGGCTGGGTTTTAGAGCATTTTCCCGTTGACCGTTTCCGGCAAACGGCTCGGAAAATGCGGCATCAGTAGAAGCGCGCCGTGCTCTGCGACCCGAAGTGCACCGTGCTCCTGCGAAGGCAGGAGCCCAGTTCTGCCGCTCGATCCGGGCTCCCGCCTTCTCGGGAGCACGATTCTCACTTGAATAAAACAGCCCCTCATCACTTCTTCGCCGCCAGCACCGCAACAACGGACCACGCTCACCCTCCGGTCATGAAGGCTCGTCCGGGCGCGGTTCGTAGCGGGCGGCGATATGAGCGGCCTTGAGCCAATCCTTCTCTTTCTTCCGCTGCGTGGCATCATCGAGCGACAAGGGTTCGGCAAAGCGGATATCGAACTCGAAATGGCCGGACGGATGGGGAAAATCGCGCGTGAAAGCGATCAGCGCGTCGCGGCTTTGCCGGTCCAGAACCTCCTCCGGCAATTTGCGCCAGCGGCGCTCGGCATCCTTTTGCAGGCGCGGGAATTCGACGGCCGGGTCCTTGTCGTCCGGGATCATCGCAATCAATGTGGGCATGATCATGCTTTCCAGCACGATCTTGTTGTCCAGAACGAAACGGGCGCTGGATATGCGCAGGCCCTTCATATCCTCCGCCTTCGGGAAATTATCGCCGTGGAAGGCCGCTTCCACCGCAAAGCCGATATGGCCCAGCCATGGGCTTTCCAACGCCACCTCGCGGATGGAGAGTTGCTGCGCCGCGACGTCATAGCCGAAATCGAGCCGCGCATCGAACGGCTTCTGCGTCAGGGCCATCAGGTAACGCGTCCGGGCATTCTCGATTTCGGGCGCAAAGCGGATGCCCTTCGCCTCCACCTTGAGGGACGGCGGCAGCGGCGACGTCTTGCCGTCCCACTGACGCAGGCCCGTGACCGTCAATTGATCGACTGACCAGGCCTGCAATGTGCCCGTCTTGATCCGAACGTCGGTGAACTGGCATGTGCCGTCGGAGTCCCGCACCCTGCTTTTGGGCGTCATCGCATTTTTGAGCAGCCCTTCGGACAATTGCCTGCAGCTTGGCGGTTTGGGAGGCGTCGCCCATCCCGCCACGGCCAGCCCCATGGCGGCCAGTCCCGGAACCGCCATCGCCAGCCCATATCGCATCATCCGCATAACGCCTCCCTGATCCAGACCGTCCGCCTAGCGAAAAATACGGCATAGTTTCAAGGGCCTGTCGCACCGCAAAATGGCCCTCTCTCTCTCGGCCCATCGGGACAATTACGGACTGCGCCGTCCATGATATGCTTTAATGTCGCACCGATCCGTGCAATGGCCGGATACCGCGCCGCGCATGATGAAGGGAGACAGGATATGCGAGCGGTTATGATATTGGCGGTCCTGTTGACAGCCAGCGCCTGCGAGCAGGCAAAGCAGGATCAGCTTCCTGTCAACCACGCCGACGGGCAGGCGATGAATTACGCCGCCGAAATCGGGAACATGCCGGAAGCATCGCGCGACGCCGCCCTCTTCCGCGCCATTCGCGATGCCGGACTGCCGTGCCAGAGGATCGTGGGCGCCACGCTCATGCCGGATAGTGGCCCCAACACCGTCACCTGGCGGGCACGGTGCGAGGACGATGCCTATCATCTCATCAATATCCAGCCGGATGGTTCGGCCATGGTCGTCAGCCGGACAACGCCCTGACGGCGCATCGCGCCACAGCGGCGAGGGGAAGTCCATGAACCGCATGATCGCCATGCAGATCGCCGCTCCCGGCAGGCCGCTGGAAAGGATCGAGCGCGCGGTGCCTCAGCCGTCAGCCGGGGAATTGCTGATAAAGGTCGCCGCTTGCGGCGTCTGCCGGACCGACCTGCATGTTCTGGACGGGGAGATTCCCGCTTCCTATCCCATCATACCGGGTCATGAGATCGTCGGCCACGTCGCCGCGATCGGATCCGCCGTCGAGGGGTTTTCCATCGGCCAACGGGTCGGCGTCCCCTGGCTCGGCCATACATGCGGCCGATGCCCCTATTGTCTCTCCGACCGTGAGAATCTTTGCGACCGGCCGCTTTTCACCGGAGCGACACGCGATGGCGGCTATGCCACCCATGCCGTTGCCGACGCCCGCTATTGCTTCGCCTTGCCAGACCGCTTTTCCGACGTGGAGGCCGCGCCCCTGCTCTGCGCGGGCCTCATCGGCTGGCGCGCTCTGCGGCTGGCGGGACCCGCGCCGGTCATCGGCCTCTATGGCTTTGGCGCCGCCGCGCATATCCTCGCGCAGATCGCCACCGCCCAGGGCCGCGCCGTCCATGCCTTCACCAAGGATGGCGACAGCCGGGGACAGGCGTTCGCGCGCGATCTGGGTTGCGTCTGGGCAGGCGGCTCCTCCGACGCTCCGCCCGAACCTCTGGACGCCGCACTGATCTTCGCCCCGGTCGGCGCGCTCGTCCCCGCCGCCTTGCGCGCGGTGCGCAAGGGGGGGCGGGTCGTCTGCGCGGGCATCCACATGAGCGACATCCCCGCCTTCCCCTATGCGGACCTGTGGGAAGAACGGCAGATTCTTTCCGTCGCCAATCTGACGCGCGAAGACGGGCTTTCCTTTTTCGACATGGTGGAAAGGATTCCCCTGCGGGCGGTCACGGAGCCATTCGCCCTCGCCCAGGCCAATGAAGCGCTGGCCCGGCTGCGGGCGGGCGCCGTCAAGGGGGCGGCGGTCCTTATCCCCTGACCGGCTTTCCACATGTCATTGAACTGCCTGCTTTCAGGCGCTTCGCAGCCTTGGAAAGGGGACGTTCCGGGACGCCAAAAACGGCTCGACATCCTCCATCGGCATGGCTCTGGAATAGAGGAAACCCTGTGCCGTGTCGCAGCCCATTTCGGTCAGATGCCTCTCCTGATCCACGGTTTCGACGCCTTCCGCCACGACTTCCAGACCTAGGCAATGCCCTAGATTGATGACGGTCGCGGAGATCGCCTCCGCGTCCGCGCTCAACCCGATCTTCTCGACGAAGGAACGGTCGATCTTGAGCAGGTCGACCGGAAACTGGTTCAGATGGGACAGCGAGGCATAGCCCGTGCCGAAATCGTCGAGCGCGATGCGGATGCCATGCTCGCTGAGCCGCCGCAGCGCGTCCTTGACGTCATCGGCGCTCTGACTCAGGAACACGGTTTCCGTCACCTCGATCTGGATGCAGCCCGGCGGCACCCCCTTCGCGCTCAGGCGGGCGGGGATCGTCTCGACGACGCCTCCCTTGCGGAAATCCCCGGCGGTGACGTTGATGGCGACGTGGCCGAACGCGATTCCGGTCCGGACCCAATGTTCGACATCGTCCAGTATCCGCTCCAGCATCCGTTCGCTGAGGGCTCCGCTCAGGACGGGATCTTCGAACGCCGCCATGATAAGATTGGGGCCCTGCACCGCGCCGTCCCGGTCTTTCCAGCGCAAAAGCGCCTCGAAACCGACGACTCCCGATGTGCGGAGCGACATCTTGGGCTGATAATGGGGCACGATGCTTTCGTGCTGAAGGGCATAGCGCGCCGCTGCGATCATCGCCTGATGCCGCTCCACCTCGACCATCATGGCGGCCTCGAAGATGCAAAGCTGCGTTCTGCCCCCCGCCTTCGCGGCATAGAGCGCGATGTCGGCCGCCTTCATGATTTCCGAACGCAGCTTGCCGTCACGGGGGATGAAGCTCGCGCCAATACTGGCGCCGCAGTCGATCAGGCGGCCGCCATGGGAAAAGGGTTCGCGCAGCCGTTCGAATATCCGCTCCGCCGTGCGTTCGACCTCATCTTCCGATCCGGTGGACAGGATGAGCGCGAACTCGTCGCCGCCTGTCCTTGCGACTACATCGTCCGCCGTGACCGAAGCGCGAAGATGATCGGCGAAAGCACAAAGCAGCGCATCGCCCGCATCATGCCCGAACATGTCGTTGATCGACTTGAAATTGTCGACGTCGATGATGAGCAGGGCGCCCGTCATCGTCTGGTCCGCGCTATCCAGCATCGCGTCCAGCCGATCCTGAAGCACCGCCCTGTTCGGCAGTCCGGTCAGCGCGTCGTGCCGCGACATCCAGATCGCCTGTTCTTCCGATTTCTTCTGATGCGTGATGTCCCTCGCCACCACGATCAGGCGCCCGGATTCGTCGCAAATCTCCTTGACGATGACGTCGGTCCACCGCTTCTGCCCGCTGGCGTCGAAATGATGGGTCATCAGATTGGCCGACCTGCCCGCCCTGGCATCCTCTATGGCCTGAAGGCCCGCGGCCTGATCCTCATCGGGCAGCAGGCTCAGCCAATCGCGGCCGATCAGCGCATCCTGATCGGAATGGGCGGCCATGGGCTGGTTGTAGAAAACCACCACATTCGAAGCGTCGAGGATGAGCGTATAATCGGGGCTCGCCTGAAGAATCGTCCGGTTCAAAGATTCGCTGCGTTCCAGATCGTTGAGCGCCGTCATCCGCGAAACCATCAGCCGGTGCAGCGAGAAGGAGGCAGAGAAAATCGTCAGGAAGAATATCGGCACCTGCACGCTGATGATCGGCATGACCGGTTCGTCGGTCAGCATTCCCGCGACGGCGCAGGGCAGCAGCGCCAGAAAGACCATGATCGCCGCCAGCCGTGGCGTGCCAAAATTGCGCAGGCATATGCCGCACACCATCGCCGCAGCGGACAGGCAGGCGATGGCGGCCAATACCCAGTCGCCGCTGGTGATGCACAGAAAAGTGCCGAACCCCACCGAACCCGCCCATCCGCAGGAAAGCAGCGCCGCCAGCAGCCGCGGCGGCGTCTGCTCCATCCGGATCATCCTTCGGCCATGGACCAGCACCGCCAGCCTGATCGCGCCCAGCACTATCTCGAAAGACAGCCAGAAGAAGAACGGCGCGGACGGATGGCGCGCCGTGGCCAGCGCGGCGACGGCCGTGATATTCAAAATGCCGCCCAGAAAGATGGGAATCGACGCGAACAGGCCGTTCATCAGTTGCGACGCGAGGGATTCCGGGACCGCCAATCGCGATCCCAGAAGCCATGTCGTCAATCCATCAACGGGCGATCGTTGCGCGTTCATCTTGATCCAGGTTATACTACTGCTTTGAAAACCCTACTCTTCAATAGTTAACAACCACGATAAGGCGAATATCTATTCCGCATCATGCCGGATTATTTTCCGGCGCGTGTTCCTGCCTTCCTGCGATCAATACAGCGTATATCCCCCGTCGACCGGCAGGGTGACGCCGGTCACGAAGGAAGGATCGTCCGACAGCAGCCACATGGCCGCCCGCGCCTGTTCGACCGGCTCACATGCGCGGCGAAGGGCGTGGGCGCCTTCCAGCTTTTCGACATAGTCCGGATTGGCCTCGACATATTCCAGATAGAGCGGCGTGCGGGTCGCGGAAGGGGCTATCGCGTTCACGCGGATGCCGCGTTCGCCATATTCCGCCGCCGCCGCGCGCGTCAGCCCGGTCAACGCATGTTTGGAGGCCGAATAAGCCCCCAGTTGCGTATCGTAGATAAGGGCGCTGACCGACGATGTGTTGACGATCGCACCGCCGCCCGCCCGCAGCATCGCCTGTATCTCATATTTCATGCACAGGAAGGTGCCGAAGACGTTGATCCCGAACACCCGGTGCATTTCCTCCAGCGACATGTCGGCCAGCAGGCCCGGCTTGTTGGCGATGCCCGCATTGTTGAACGCGCCGTCAAGACGGCCATAGGTCCGCTCGGCCAGATCGACCATCGCCTTCACGTCGCTTTCCTGCGCAATATCGGTGCGGATGAACTGGACCTTCTGCCCCGCCGCGCTCAGCTCCGCCGCCAGCGCCTCGCCGCGCTCCGCGTCGACATCGGCGGCCGTCACGAGTGCGCCATGCCCGGCGAAAAGGCGCACGGCCGCTTCGCCGATGCCCTTCGCTCCGCCCGTCACGATGATCGACCGACCTTCGACTCCTGCCATGTGCATATCTCCTTGCTTTCGCGGCGCGCTACCATCGCGGCTAGGGCATTGCTGCCCCCAAGGTTGGGGACAAGCATACCCCGGCGGCGGCTACCGCCCCGCGTCCAGAGCCGCCTGCCGCACCTCCATGAGCGTCGTGCCGGGGGAAATCGCGTCTGGATCGATCAGGCAATGGAGGATCGACGGCTTGCCCGAAGCCATGGCCCGCTCGAACGCGCCCGCGAATTCGGATGTCCGCCTCACCGTCTCGCCATGCCCGCCAAAGGCTCGCGCATAGGCGGCGAAATCGGGATTGGTGAGTGCGGTGGCGATGGGCCGTTCGGGAAATTCCCGTTCCTGATGCATGCGGATGGTGCCGTACATGCCATTGTCGATCAGGATGACGACGATCCCCAGCCCATATTGCACCGCCGTCGCGAATTCCTGCCCGTTCATCATGAAACAGCCATCGCCCGCGAAGGCGACCACCGTCCGTTCCGGGAATATCCGCTTCGCCGCCACCGCTGCGGGCACGCCATAGCCCATGGAACCCGATGTCGGCGCAAGCTGCGTCCCGAACCTTTCGAAACGATGGAAGCGATGCAGCCAGGTCGCATAATTGCCCGCGCCGTTGCACAGGATCGCATCCCGCGGCAGCGTCTCGCGCAGCCATGCCATCATCCGCGCGGGCTGGAAATCGCCGGGGCTGACGATCGGGTCCGGATCGGTCCATGCAAGGAAGTCCGCCCTGCCCGCCTCGCGAAAATCCGTGCGTGACGGCGACGTGGACGGCGCGGGGCCGGTGCCTTCCAGCGCCGCCGCGAACTCTTCCGGCGCGGCGTTGATCGCCAGAACCGGCCGATAAACCTTGCCCAGTTCGGACGGATCGGGGTGCACATGCACGACATTCCGATCCGGTTCCGGAATGGCGATCAGGTCATAGCCCTGGCTCGGCACCTCCGCCATGCGCGCGCCGATCAGAAGGAGAAGGTCGGCGTCCCTGACGCGCGCGACCAGCTTCGGATTGGCCCCGAAACCCAGATCGCCGACGAAGCAGTCATGGCTCGCGGGAAACAGCATCTGCCGCCGGAAGGAGACCGCCACCGGCAAGTCCCATCGCCCGGCGAACGCCGCCACCCGGTCGACGGCGGCCTGCGACCAGCGCGACCCGCCAAGGATCGCCAGCGGCCGCTTCGCTTCGCCCAGCAGTTGCGCGAGCCGCGCCATCTGACCGGCGCCGGGATGCGCTTCCACGACGGAGGCGCGCACGGCATCTCCGGCCTCCACGCCGTCCCGCAGCATGTCTTCCGGCAGGGAAATGAGCACCGGTCCGGGGCGCCCCGACAGGGCGGTGTGGACCGCGCGGCTGACGATCTCCGGGATGCGTTCCCCATCGTCGATTTCGGCGACCCATTTTGCGATCGAGCCGAATAGCGCGCGATAATCCAGTTCCTGAAACGCGCCCCTGCCGCGCACCTCCCGCTCGACCTGTCCGACAAAGACCAGCATCGGCGTCGAATCATGCTGCGCGATATGCAGGCCGGGCATGGCGTTGGTCGAGCCCGGTCCTCGCGTCACGAAGCAGGCGGCCGGTCGGCCCGTCAGCTTGCCATGCGCTTCGGCCATCATCGCCGCGCCGCCTTCGGCCCGGCATACCGTCACGTTGATCGGGCTGTCGACCAGGGCGTCGAGGACGGCCAGATAGCTTTCCCCAGGAACGCAGAAGATATGATCGATCCCATGGATTTCGAGCTGGCGGACCAGACATTGCGCGGCGCTACGCCCCTTTGCGCCGCTCATTTCCACCTGTCCGCCTTACCGTCCCTGTATTTCACGCCCTGATGCCTCATGTAGAGCCTTCCTTCTTCATGATCGTGGCTGCTCATAGACCGGAGGACTATCGCATGTCCCCATCCCGCGCCAGCACATGCATGGGCGATTCCCCATCCTTCCAATTCATAAGCCATTCTAATAACCAGATACACTTTGAGCGCCCTACTCTCCCCGCGCCTTCATCCCTATCTCCCGCTTCGTCAGACGGTTCTTCCGTCACCCTCATCCCGGCCCAGGCCGAAAGGAGAATTGAAGATGAAATCCGTGACCTTCAGGAACAAGACATGGGACGTCGCCGCCAATCTGCATCTGCCGGACGGTTTCGACGAAAAGAAGAAATATCCCGCCATCGTGGTGGCGCACCCGATCAGCAGCTGCAAGGAGCAGACCTCCGGCATCTATGCCGCCCGGCTGGCTGAACTGGGTTATGTCGCGCTGGCGTTCGATGCGTCGACGCAGGGCGCCAGTGGCGGCCTCGGCCAATATCTGGAAGACCCCGCGACCCGCGTGGAGGATTTCCGTTGCGCGGTCGACTATCTCGTCACGCTCGATTTCGTGGATGAAGATCGCATCGGCGTGCTGGGCATTTGCGGCGGCGGCGGGTATGCCGTGAACGCCGCCATGACGGAACGCCGTTTCAAGGCTGTCGCGACCATCGTCGGCGCCAATTACGGCCGTCTCGTACGCGAAGGCGACATGTCCCCCGACGCCGCGATCAAGGCCATGGAAGGCGTCAGCAGGCAGCGCACCGCCGAAGCGCGCGGCGGAGAGACCGCGCTGACCACCTATATCCCCCGGTCGAAAGCGGAACTGGAAGCGGCGGGCATCACCGATGTCGATGTGGTCGAGGCCGTGGACTATTACACCACGCCGCGCGGACAGCAGCCCGGCTCGCCCAACAAGCTGAACGTCGTCAGCACGGGCGCGGCCTTCTCCTGGGATGCTTTCCATCTGACGGACCGGTTGCTGACCCAGCCGCTCCAGATCATCGTCGGCGGCGGGCAGCCGGGCAGCTTCGGCTCCTATCGCGACGGTCATGAACTGTTCGACAAGGCGCGTTCCGAAAAGAAAGACCTGTTCATCGTTCCGGGCGCCACGCATTACGACATGTATGACAAGCCCGATTGCGTGGATCAGGCCGTCGCCCGGCTCAAGACCTTCTATGGCGAGAATCTCTGAGCCTATCGGCCGATAACCTCCTGTTCCGGGGCCGGACGCGATCCCCGCGTCCGGCCCCGGCTGCGTTGGGGTTCGATTGACGCGGGATCATAACTTTCCTATTCCCCGCCATGCGACAGGTTCCCCAAAAGGGATAAACGGGAATGAGGGGAAGAACCTCAGCTGCCCCTGCAACTGTAAGCGGTTAGCCGCGCGCCATAAGCCATTGGAATCGCATGATTCTGAGAAGGCGGCGCATCCGGCCCTGACCCGCAAGCCAGGATACCGGCCCGCCGCAGTCGTTCTCCGTGCGGCCAGGGCGCGCCATGCGGACGGGCTCACCCCGCGTAGCGACGGTCCAGACCACGCCGGAGACAGGCGGAGCGGGCCTTTTGGCCGTCTTGCCTGCCTCCGGCGTGGTCTGGACCGTCGCTACGCGGGGTGAGCCCGTCCGCATG
>JASGDV010000107.1:0-8735 GCA_049841255.1 Sphingobium sp. | reverse complement strand
GTTCGGAGCCCACATCCACCTGATTGATGGGTTTCAGATTGCCGGTCGCGGAGACGGTGACGGTCAGGTCGCCCTTGCGCACCTCGCGCGTCGCATAATCTGGCTTGTCGTCGGCCGAAAAACAGCGGGCGAGCAGCAGGATCACGATCAGCAGCGCGATGCCGATGCCGCCCCGGATCGCCCATTTGCGCCACGGCTTTTCCGGCTTCGCGCCCAGAAAGTCGTTCAGATCCTGATCCGTCGTCACATCATTGCTCATTGTTTTGCTCACTTGGAGGGCGGCTTTCCATATTCTGCCAGCCGCCGCCCAGCGCGTTGTAAAGCTGGGCGATGGCAAGGACTTCGTCGGCCTGAGCGGAGGCGAGGCTGTTGCGGGCGTTCAAAAGCGTGGATTCGCTGTTGGAGAGCGTCTGGAAGTCGATCAAGCCGGACTGATACTGGCTGCGGGCCATGATCGCGGCATTGTTCGACGCTTCATAGGCGGTCTGGAACTCCGTCTTGCGGGCCTGCGCGCTGGCGAGCGAGGCCATGGCGTTCTCGACATCCTCCAGCGCGGTCAGCACGCTTTGCTTATAGGCGGCAAAGGCTCCATCGGCGGCGGCTTTCTGCGAACGGACCTGCGAGGACAGCCGCCCGCCGTCGAAGATCACCTGCGCGACATTGGCGAAGACGCCGCCTGTCACCAGATCGAACAGGCTTTTGAAGGAGTTGGAGGTGGTGCCGATATTCCCGCTGATCCCCAGCGAGGGATAGAGCTGAGCCTGCGCCACGCCGATCCGCGCGGTGGCGGCGGCGAGCGCGCGCTCCGCCGAGCGCACGTCCGGGCGCTGGCGCAGCGTGTCGGCGGGGATGCCGGTGGCGATCTGCGTCGCGGCGGCGGGGATGGGGGCGGGGGTTTCGAGGGTGCGGGTGGCCTCTCCCGGAGCCTGCCCCGTCAGCACCGCGATCCGGTTGAGGCTGCCTTTCAGGCTGGCCTCCAGTTGCGGGATGGACGCTCTGGTCTGCGCCAGTTGCGCCTTGGCCTGCTGCTCGTCCAGTGAGGAGACGAGGCCCGCCTGCAAGCGCCAGTTGGCGATGTCGTAATTGTCCTGCTGAACCGTCTGCGTTTCGCGCGCCACCTGAAGCTGCGCCTGTGCCAGCCGCGCCTGCACATAGTTGGTGACCAGTTCGGAAATGATGGTCATCCGCACATTGGCGAGGTCATAGCCCGATGCGGCAAGGTCCGCGCGGGCCGCTTCGGCGGAGCGGGAAAGCTCGCCGAACAGGTCGATCTGCCAGCTTGCATTGGCGCCGATCGAATAGCTGGACGACCAGTTGCTTGCGCCCGTGCTGATGACGTTGCCGCTGTCGTCGACGCGCGATCCACCCGCCTGGCTGCGGTAATTCTTGCCGCCGCTGCCCGATGCATTCACTTGCGGCAGGAAGGACGCATTGGCCTGCCGCAGCGATTCCCGCGCCTGCCGCAGCCGCGCTTGCGCCTGCACGATGTCGAGATTGCTGGCGATGGCCTGATCGATCAGATGGCTGAGCGCGGGATCGTTGAGCCGCGTCCACCAGTTCGACAGATCGGCCTCGCTGAGCGGGACGGAAGCACCCTGACTATAGGCGGGAGGAACCCCCAGCGCCGCCGTCTCGGGCGGATGGTAATCGGGACCGGCGGCACAGGCCGTCAACAGGAGCGCCGTTCCGCTGATCCATGCAATGCGATATCGCACCTTTTCCTTGCACTCCGTCATCGTTAAAGGCACCGCAGACAGCCGCCCAGGGGCGATGTCGAGGCGCTCGTTGAAATAACTGCCGAAATCATGACAGTGTCTCAATGGCAATGTTGTCGTAAAGTGTAACGGTCTTGGGAAATGGCGCTTTTTCGCGCCGTCGGGTTCAGAGGGTGAAGAATGAGGGCATTTCTATTTCCGGGTCAGGGCAGCCAGTCGGTGGGCATGGGCAAGGCACTGGCCGAAGCCAGCCCGGCCGCGAAGGAACTGTTTCAGGAAGTCGACGACGCCCTGTCGCAACATTTGTTCCGCATCATGGCGGAGGGGCCGGAAAGCGACCTGACGCTGACGGAAAATGCCCAGCCCGCGATCATGGCGAACGCGCTCGCGACGCTGCGGGTGATGCAGAAGGAAGGCGGTTTCTCGCTGGCCGACAAGGGCGATTATGTCGCCGGGCACAGCCTGGGCGAATATAGCGCCCTTTGCGCGGCGGAGGCTTTCGACATCGGCACCACGGCGAAGCTGCTGAAGCTGCGCGGGCAGGCGATGCAGGCCGCCGTGCCGGTGGGAGAGGGCGCGATGGCGGCCCTGCTGGGCGCGGACATCGAAAAGGCGCAGGCTCTGGCGGATGCAGCAGCGGAGGGTGAAGTCTGCACCGTCGCCAATGACAATGATCCGACGCAAGTGGTGATTTCCGGCCATCGCGGCGCGGTCGAGCGGGCCGTGGCGCTGGTCAAGGACCATGGCATCAAGCGCGGTGTGCTGCTGCCGGTGTCAGCCCCCTTCCACTGCCCGCTGATGCAGCCCGCTGCCGAAGCGATGGACGAGGCTCTGGGCAAGGCGGCGATCGACGCGCCGCTGCTGCCGGTCTACGCCAATGTGCTGGCCGCTCCCATCGCCGACCCGGCCGAGATCGTGGCGCGGCTGGTGGAGCAGGTGACGGGCCGCGTGCGCTGGCGCGAATCCGTGGCGGCGATGTGGGACGCAGGCGTCACGGAGTTCGTGGAGCTGGGCGGCAAGGTGCTCGGCCCCATGGTCAAGCGCATCGCGCCCGACGCCACCGTCCGCAGCATCGTGACGATGGACGATATCGAAGCGGCTCTGGCCGAAATCTGACGAGACGGGATAAAAGAATATGTTCGATCTGACAGGCATGACCGCGCTGGTGACGGGCGCATCGGGCGGCATCGGCTCCGCCATCGCGAAGTCGCTGGCCGCGCAGGGCGCGACGCTGGCGCTTTCGGGAAGCAATGAAGAGAAGCTGAAAGCCTTTGCTGTGGAACTGGGTGGCGATCATAAGACGCTCGTCTGCAACCTGTCCGAAGCGGCGTCCGTCGACGCGCTGGTGCCGCAGGCAGTGGATGCGCTGGGCGGCAAGATCGACATCCTCGTCAACAATGCGGGCATCACGCGCGACAACCTCATCCTGCGCATGAAGGATGATGAATGGGCTGACGTGATTGCGGTCAATCTGGAAGCCGCCTTCCGGCTCGCTCGCGCCGCCGCCAAGCCGATGATGAAGGCGCGCTTCGGCCGCATCATCTCCATCACCTCGGTCGTGGGCGTCACCGGCAATCCGGGGCAGGCCAATTATGCCGCGTCCAAGGCGGGCATCATCGGCATGTCCAAATCACTGGGCCAGGAACTGGCGAGCCGCGGCATCACCGTGAACTGCGTTGCGCCGGGCTTCATCCGATCGGCCATGACCGATGCGCTGAACGACGTGCAGAAGGGCGCGATCCTCCAGAAGATTCCGGCGGGCGATCTGGGCACGGGCGAGGATATCGGCGCGGCGGTCGTCTATCTGGCGAGCCGGGAAGCGGGCTATGTCACCGGCCAGACGCTGCATGTGAATGGCGGCATGGCGATGATCTGATTCCGCTCAGCGCGCCGTCGAACCGGGCGGCGCGCCGCAGCGCCATGAAAAGCACCGCGATGGCCGCGATCATGACCACCGGAATGCCGGTCGTCGCGGTCATCCATCGGCCGAAAAGCGGCGCGGCCCAGCCATAGGCCAGCACCGTGCGCTCCCACGACAATTCGCCGCGTTTCCGCATATCCGCCGCCAGAAACGCGATGGCGACGCCCAGCAGCACGAAATCATAGTCCAGCACATAAGGGGTGCAGAGCAGCGCGGCGGACAGCGCGGCGCCTCCGCGCGTTTCCATCGACCCACGCCTTGCGATCAGCGCGGCCACCGCAATCGCCGCGAAGGCCGCCATCCCCTGAACGGCATAGGCCGCCGGGATCGACCCGCCCCATTGCCGTATCGCGGAAAAGGGGCTGGGGATTTTCTCCCACCCCGTATCGCCGCTTTCGATGACGATATGCCGCGTCAGGGGCAGGGAATCGAGGAAAGCCTGCCACACCGGCCATCCCCAGATCGCGAAGGTCAGCAGGCAAAGCCCGATGCTGGCGAGCGCGGCGGCGGCAAAGGCGCGTCCATTCCCCCGCGCTGCGATCAGCACGGGAATCAGCACCGCGAATTGCGGTTTATAGACGAGCGCGCCCAGCAGCATCCCCGCGACCCACGGCCGCCGGTCGAGCAGCAGCATCCCGCCGCCCAGCAGGCTGGCCGTCAGAAAGGCGTTCTGCCCATGGCCAAGGCAGATCAGCATTACCGGCGCGCCGAGCGCGGCCAGCCATGCGTCGCGCGCCTGAGGAAGAATCCGGCGCACCAGAAGGAAAGCGAGCGCCAGCGTCGCGCCCTGCCAGAGCATCAGCGCCGCGACATAGGGAAGCTGCGCGAGCAGGACGGCCAGCAGAAGAAAGGGCGGGGGATAGTGCCAGCCATAGAAGGGGATCGCCGCGTCATGATGCAGCGCCTGCTGGACCGCATGATGGGCGCGCCAGTCCCAGACCTGCGCGGCGCGGCCATGATCGGCCATCCATCCGGCGGTCCAGACGTTCGAAAAATCCGTGCCGATCGGCCGCCCCAGCGAATCCACGGTCCCATGCGCCGTCAGCAAGAGAATCGCGATGGCGCCCACCGTCATGGCCAGCATCAGGGCCGCCGTTATCCGGATGCGCCCGCGCGAAATGAAGCGGTCGGGACAAAAGCGTTGGATCATCGGCAACATATCGCAAATCCGATTGAACTTTTGGTAAACGGGCTGTTATCCTGGGGCTCAGGGGATTGCGGGGGACCCGGCCACGGCCCGCGATGCATGTAGGGGCTTGGCTCTCTTGCCTCTTGCCTCTATCCGGGCTTGGCTTTAGGGCATCCCTTAACGGATATTCATACCCACTAACGATACCCAGTAAAAAAGGACCACTCATGAGTGAGACCGCGGATCGCGTAAAGAAAATCGTCGTCGAGCATCTGGGCGTGGAAGCCGAGAAGGTGACCGAGGACGCCAGCTTCATCGACGATCTGGGCGCAGACAGCCTGGACATCGTTGAGTTGGTCATGGCCTTCGAGGAAGAATTCGGCGTCGAAATCCCCGACGATGCGGCTGAAAAGATCGCCACCGTCAAGGATGCGATCGATTATATCGACAGCAAGCAGTAAGGGCGTTTCGCGGCTGATCCATCCGGTCGGCCGCATCGCTTGAAGGAAAGGGCTCCTCCTGTCCGGTCTTCCGGGTCTTGGGGAGCTTTTTCATATCTGGCGCGCTGGTCCCTTGCCTCGGCTTTCGACAATCGGATCGCAAGCGGCTAAGGGACGGCATGAAGCCATAAGGAATTTCGGAGCAACATATGCGTCGTGTCGTCGTAACAGGTCTCGGCATGGTCAGCCCGCTGGGCGGAGATGTCGAAACCAGCTGGAAGAACATCCTCGCGTCGAAATCGGGCGCGGCCACGATCACGCGCTTCGACGCCACCGACTATAAATGCCGCATCGCCTGTGAGGTGAAGCCAGCCGATCACGAATATGGCTTCGACGCGAATCTGGAAGTCGACCACAAGATCCAGCGTCAGGTCGATCCCTTCATCGTCTTCGGCATCGCGGCGGCGAGCGAGGCGCTGAAGGATGCGGGCCTCACCGACATGACCGAGGAAGAGCGCCTTCGTGCGGGCTGCTCCATCGGGTCGGGCATCGGCGGCCTGCCGGGCATCGAAAGCGAATCGCTGGTGCTGGCTAACAAGGGACCGGGCCGCGTGTCCCCGCACTTCGTCCATGGCCGCCTCATCAACCTGATCTCCGGGCAGGTATCGATCAAATATGGCCTGATGGGTCCGAATCATGCCGTCGTCACCGCCTGCTCCACCGGCGCGCACTCCATCGGCGACGCCGCGCGCATGATCGCGATGGACGATGCTGACGTCATGCTGGCGGGCGGCGCGGAAAGCGCGATCTGCCCCATCGGCATTGCGGGATTCGCGCAGGCGCGGGCGCTCAGCACCGGCTTCAACGACACGCCGGAAAAGGCTTCGCGGCCCTATGACGTCAACCGCGACGGCTTCGTCATGGGCGAGGGTGCGGGCGTGGTCGTGCTGGAGGAATATGAGCGGGCCAAGGCGCGGGGCGCGAAAATCTATGCTGAGGTCGTGGGTTACGGCTTGTCGGGCGACGCTTACCACGTCACGGCTCCGCATCCCGAAGGATCGGGCGGCTATCGCTCCATGGAGATGGCGCTGAAGAAATCGGGTCTCTCGCTCGCCGACATCGACTATGTGAACGCGCACGGCACCTCTACTCCGCTGGGCGACGAGCTGGAGCTGGGCGCGGTCAAGCGGCTGTTCGGCGATCATATCGGCACCATGTCGATGAGTTCGACCAAGTCCGCCATCGGTCACCTTCTGGGCGGCGCGGGCGCGGTGGAGAGCATCTTCTGCATCCTCGCCTTGCGCGACCAGATCGTGCCGCCGACGCTGAACCTCGACGAGCCGAGCGAAAGCTGCGCGGGCGTGGACCTCGTCCCGCACGTCGCCAAGGAGCGCAAGGTGCGCGCGGTGCTGAACAACTCGTTCGGTTTCGGCGGCACCAACGCCTCTCTCATCATGAAGGCGATCTGAGGACATAGCATGCGGCGGCTGGGCTGTGGCATATTGCTGATCGGCCTTGCCGTCGCGGCCTTCATCGCGTTCCGCTTCGTTCATGGATGGACGGAAGCGGGACCGGCGACGCAGAATATCACGCTGGCCGTGCCCGAAGGGGCGACCCTTTCCGATGCGGCGGTCCTGCTGAAACAGGCGGGTGCGGTGCGTTCCGCCGACGCTTTCCTGACCCGCGCCAAGGTCTTCGGGCGCGGGACGCCGATCAAGGCCGGGGAGTTCGTCATCCCCAAGGGCGCGAGCAATTCGCAGATATTGACGATCCTTCAGGGCGGAAAGACGCTCACCCGCCTTGTCACCATTCCCGAAGGCATGCCCTCCATCCTCGTCTATGAGCGGCTGATGGCGAATGAGGAACTGACCGGCGAGATCAAGGTGCCGGCGGAAGGCAGCGTCCTTCCCGACAGCTATGCCTATGACAAGGGCGAGAGCCGCGAGGCGGTCTTGAAGCGGATGCAGGTCGCGATGGATCGCCTGCTCGCGAAGCTATGGGCGGAACGCGCGCCGAACCTCGTCGTCAAGACGCCGCAGGAGGCGGTCACCCTCGCCAGCATCGTCGAAAAGGAGACGGCGATCCCGAAGGAAAGGCCGATGGTTGCGGGCGTCTATGCCAACCGTCTGCGCGCGAAGATGATGCTTCAGGCCGATCCGACCATTATCTATCCCATCACCAAGGGAAAGCCGCTGGGCCGCCGCATCCGGAAATCCGAAATCGCGGCGGTCAATGATTACAACACCTATGCCATGGTGGGCTTGCCCAAGGGGCCGATCGCCAATCCGGGGAGGCTGTCGCTGCTGGCGGTGCTTCACCCGGCGGAGACCAAGGCGCTTTATTTCGTGGCGGACGGGAAGGGCGGGCACATCTTCGCCGACACCTATCAGGAACATAATGAAAATGTCCGCAAATGGTTCGAAATCCGGCGCGCGCGCGGGGAGCTTTGACCTTCAGCGCAACAGCCCACCGGCGATCTGGCGGCGCGCATAGAGAAATTGCGCAATCGCTATGATGAGGATGATGGCAGGGAAGAGGGTGGCCGATGGCCCTTTTACCGCCCAGAGATCGGTGCCCAGAAAGCTGTATCCAAATTGCACGATCACCGCGGCGATCGACAACGCAAACAGCGGCGCCGCCAGCGCCCTTTTGAGCAGCAGCAGGATAGCGCCGAGCGTGCCGGACCCAACCGCCACGGCATAGGCGGCCCATGTCCAGCCCGGCATGGCTGCGAAGAGGCGGGCGGTATCAGGATCTGTCTTTGCCAATTGCGCCAGATCGGCGCCATATTGCATCGCAAAGGCCATGACACCCATCAGGTTCCACAGCAGCAGGATGATCGCGATCAGCATGAAGGACTTTGGTGTCGTCATGATTTTCCCTCCAGAGCCACAGGCCGATGCGCTGAAGCAAGCCCTATATTATATCGCGGCGCTGCCGGCGGGAAGTCCATTGCGGTGATCGATGGCTTTTCGCGAACCGGGGGAGGGCGGGCGCGTTCCTCCGCGCCGATCATCATCACCGCTTATATGGGAAGCGAGGACTTCGCCTGGGCGGATCGCCAGCGGCGGGCTTATTATCCTCCGGATCGCAATATCCTGCCCGCCCATCTGACTTTGTTTCATCATTTGCCGCCGTCCGCGCTTGATGAAGCGGTGACCCGGATAAGGCGTCTGTGCGCTTCGCCTCCGCCCGACGCATCGTTGACGGGAATCCTCCTGCTGGAACGCGGCGTCGCCTATCGCGTCGAAAGCCCGGCGCTCATGGAGATATGGCTGGAACTGGCCGATGCCTTTTCCGGCCTGCTGATGCCGCAAGACCTCGCCCGTCCGCGCCTGCACATCACCGTGCAGAACAAGGTCACGGCAAAAGAGGCGAGGGCGCTCGCAGAAACGCTAAGCGCCGGATTCCATCCTCGTCCGCTAGCCATAACGGGACTGGCGGCCTGGCATTATCGTGGCGGCCCGTGGGAACTGGCCGCCAAATCCCGCTTTCGGGGTTAAGCTAACCCCACTTCCTTGAGCGGCACC
>JASGDV010000106.1:0-7150 GCA_049841255.1 Sphingobium sp. | reverse complement strand
GACGATGCCGACCCCGTCGACCTTATAGTCGTTGACCCTGCCTTTGAGCGCGCCGCGATAAATGGCGTTGTCGAGGTCCGCGAGCACGATCGCGGTCGCGTCGATCTTGTTGCTGTCGATCTTGAGATTGTCGCTGATGAGCTTGCCCGCGGCGTAAGCGAAATCGCCCTTCACCCGCAGATTTTCGAGCAGGCCCCCGGCGGCTGCATTCAGCCCCGTCACCCGCCGCGCCGTCGCATTGACCGGAATGCGGATGCGGTCGGCGTCGATCACCGCGCGCCCGCTCGCCTTCAACCCTTCGATCCCCGTCGCGTCGAAGGCCAGCATCGCCGCCGTAATATCATAATCGACAAAGGGCGTCGCCATCGGCCCGTCCAGGATGACGGAGGCGCGAACATCCTTGCCCCGCACCTTCTCCATGATCGCGCCCGGCGTCAGCAGCGCGGCGTCGATCTTCAAGGCGCTGAACCGGCTCTTGCCCAGATCAACCAGCCCCTGCGCGGTCGCCGCCAGCGCGGGTGAACGCAGGCTGCCTTTCAGGTTCACGCGCCGCTCGTTGAGACCCGCGAACAGGTCCACGTCCAGCGCGGGCGCGGTCAGCCGGTCCACCGTCCCGGCAAAGACGAGGCCGGGCCTCACCGGACCCTTGGCTGTGAAATTCCCGTCCCGCGCCGCCAGAGCGATATTCGCCAGCTCGCCCTTGGGCGATGTCGCGACCAGCCGCCCGTCCCACGCCTGCCACGTGCCCTTGCCGTCCAGCGTCGCGGTCATGCCGTCGGTCAGGCCCGCCATCGCCGCGATCACGCCGCCCTTGGGCGCGGTCAGCGTGCCTTTCATCGCAAGGCGGTTCTGCGCGGGCACCGCGTCGAGGCTCGCCTGCAAGCGGTCGCCGCTGTCCACCACTGCATTGGCCGAAAGCTGCGCCCGCCCGTCCGCGATATGTGTCACGCCGTCGATGGCGATTTCCCGCTTCTGCCCGATCACGGGCTTGGCAAGGATGAACCGCGCGAGCTTCATCCGGTCCACGTCGATGTCGAGGTCCGGCAGGATCGGCGCGTTGGGGTCGCTTTCCGTCACGTTGAACTGCGGGCTGCGCGCCAGCACCACCAGCGGACTTTCCAGCAGCCGCACGGAAATATGGTTGTGGATGTAGCGGAACGGACTCCACACCACATGCACTTGCGGGCTGACCGCGAACACGCCCTTGGGATCGCGCAGCACAAGGTCGCGGATCGTCATGTCGCTATAGATCGACCCGTCGATCCGCCTGACCTCGATCTTCATGCCCGATTCCATTTCGAGCGCGGCGATCTGGCGGATCAGGAATTTCTTGCCCGGCTGCGTGTCGAGGAACAGCAGCAGCCCAACGACCAGCACCGCCAGCGCGACGACAAGGCCCGCCGCGCCGATGGCGATCTTCGCCCAGAGCGGGCGTCCGGCGCGCGGGGGAGGGGGAGTATCGTCCGCCATCAGAATGCCTGCCCGATGCCGATATAGAGCGCGAATTTGGACTCGCCCGGCTGCCGGTTGATCGGCATGGCGATGTCCGCGCGGAACGGCCCGAAATTGGTGTAGAAACGCCCGCCTATGCCGACGCCATAACGGATGTCGGAGAATTTGGGCATGGAGCTTTCATAGACCTGCCCCGCATCGACGAAGGCGACGACGCCATAATTGCCGAAGCGGTAACGGCCCTCCACCGCGAACTCGTTCACCGATCGGCCGCCGATGGGATCGTTGTTCGCATCCTTGGGGCCCAGTTCCTGATAGCCATAGCCGCGCACCGATCCGCCGCCGCCCGCATAGATGCGCCGCGACGGCGCGATATCGTCCCGCGCCGCGCCGGTGATGGTGCCGACGCGCGTGCGCGCCGCGATGACGAGGCTGTCGGACACCGGATAATAGCCCGCCAGATCGAAAGTCGCCCGCACATAGGGCGACACATTTCCCTGCAGAGAGGCTTCCGGCGACACCCGCAGATTGGCGCGCACCCCCTTGGTCGGGTTGAGGAGGTCGTTGGACCTGTCATAGCCCAATTGCATCGGCAGCGCCCCGATGAAATAGGTCAGCCGCTTGGCATCCCCGGTGCTTTCGTCGACGGTCGTCTTTTCGTTCGAAAGCAGCACCTCGACGCCATAGGTATAGGTCCAGCGTTTCTGGAAGATCGGCGTCGACTGGCGTGAAATGCTGGCGTTGAGGCCCAGCGTGAACGCTTCGTAGGCGTCATATTTCTGGTGATTGACGTTGACGCCCGCCTGGAACGTCCGGTCGCGCTTGCCCGCATTGGACCGGCGGAAAGTGCCGGACAGACCCTGTTCCTGCGTCCCCGCGATCACACCGCCGATCAGCGCGCCTTCGGGCGGGAACAGGTTGCGATGTGTCCATGTCCCCTCCGCACGGAATCCCTGTCCGGTGCCATAGCCGACCTCGCCCGCCAATGTGCGCGGAGGCCCGGCCTCCTGCTCGACGTGCAGGTCGACATATTCCGTTCCGTCCGGCCCCGGCTCGCCCGTCTGCACCGGATCGACCGCGATGCTGGAAAACAGCCCCGTCGCCACCAGCGCCTTGCGAAGGTCGTCCACCTTGCGGCTGTCATACAGCTCGCCCGGCTTGAAGCGGCTGATGACCTTCATATGGTCCGCGCCGAAAGCCTGCTTCTCTCCGCTGGTGGCGATGCCCCGGAAGGAGCCGCGCGGCCCCGTCTCCACCGGCAGCGTATAGTCGCCCGTCACCGTTTCGGGATCAAGCAATATGTCCCGGTCCTCCACCTTGACGAAGGGATAGCCGTTCTCCGGCAGCTTCAGCGCGACATTCGCCTCCGCCCCCTCGACATGGGTGGCGATGATATAATCTCCCGTCTTGAGCGGCAGGCTGTCGCGGATCAGGCCCGGCGGCACGGTCGGCCCGGCGTTGATGACGATCTCGCCGATCTTGTAGCGCTTGCCCGGCGTCACCGACACCACCGCCCGCAACGTGCCGTCGCCCGCCTGGTCCAGCGATGCCAGCGCCGTCCCGTCATAATAGCCCTCCGACTGGAGCAGCCGCACCGCCAGCGCCTCATCCTCCTGCGCGCGGGCCTGCACCATGGCGGCGGTGTCCGCCTTGCCCTTGCCGTCGATCAGGGCGGACGCCTCGCGGAACTGGTCCTCCAGCCCCTTATCCTCGAACCCTTCCACCGACACGGCATAATGGACGGGCGGCAGCTTTTCGTCGGGAACGCTTTCCGCGACCTGCGCGGGCACCGTCACACTGTCGAGCGGCGGCAGCGGCTGGGCCAGTTCCGTATCGGCGGGCGGCTCGGTGGCGGGCGGCAACTCCTCCGGAGCATCCGCCGCCTGCGGCATCTGCTGGTCCAGCCAGCTATCGATGGACGGCAGCGGCGCGCCGCTATCCGGTTGCCCCTCGCCCAGAGGCGGCAGACGCTGTTCGAACTGATCGTCCGGCAGGATCGGCTTTTCCGGCTCGGAGGCGGGCTGTTCCGCATTGGTGGGGGATGGGGCGGGAGGAGGCGTCTGCGCCATCAGGCAGGGCGGCCACGCCGCGATCATAGCCATGCCGATGGCATGTCCCATCCCGGTCCTGTGCCTGTCGCCCGTCAAACCCTTGCCCCTTTCATGCCCGCTTTTTCACAGGCGCATCGAATTTACAATACGCTCAGCGGCTTGCGCGGTTCCGAACCCGTCACGACCGGCCGCCCGCTTCCCTCCACGGCGCTGGCGGTCTACAGCCATGGCATGACGATTGCGCTCAACATTTCCCGCTCCCTGTCGGGCCAGCCATGGCGCTGGCGCGGGCAGGGCGCTGACGCCCGCGATCCGGGCTATCGCCCCGACGATCTGGTGACGCAATTGCTGCTGGCCCGCGGCTGTCCGCGCGAAGCGGTGGAGGCGCACCGCAATCCCACCATCCGCCATTTCATGCCCGACCCCAGCCTGTTCCGCGACATGGACGCCGCCGCGCAGCGGATCGCCGACGCGGTGCAGCGTCAGGAGGATGTCCGCATCTTCGGTGATTATGATGTGGACGGCGCGACCAGCGCGGCGCTGCTCATCCGCCTGCTGCGCGACCTGGGCCTCGCCGCCCGGCCCTATATCCCCGATCGCCTGATGGAAGGCTATGGCCCGTCGGGTGAGGCCCTGGTGCGGCTGGCGGGCGAGGGCGCGACCCTGATCGTCACCGTCGATTGCGGCGCGCAGGCCTTCGACGCGCTCGCCATGGCGAAGCAGGCCGGCGTCGATGTCGTCGTGGTCGATCATCATAAATGCGCCGCCGCGCTTCCCGAAGCCTTCGCGCTGGTCAATCCCAACCGCCTCGACGAAGCGGAGGAAGCTGCCGCCCATGGTCATCTGGCCGCCGTCGGCATGGCCTTCCTGCTCGGCGCGGCGCTGGTGCGGACCCTGCGCGTGCGGGGATGGTTCGCGGCGCGGAGCGAGCCGCCGCTCATGGAACTGCTCGACATCGTGGCGCTCGGCACGGTCGCAGACGTGGCGCAGCTTCGCGGCCTCAACCGCGCTTTCGTGGCGCAGGGACTCAAGGTGATGGCCAGGCGCCGCAATATGGGCCTCGCCGCGCTGATGGACGCCAGCCGCCTCAGCCGCGCGCCGCTTTGCCACGATCTCGGTTTCGCGCTGGGGCCTCGCATCAACGCAGGCGGGCGCGTGGGCAAGGCGGACCTTGGCGTGCGCCTCCTCACCACCGACGATCCGCTGGAAGCCGCCCGCATCGCCGCCGAACTCGACCGCCTCAACGAAGAACGGCGCGCCATCGAATCGCTGGTGCAGGAGCAGGCCGAAGCCCTGCTCGCGGCGCAGGGCAACCGCGCCGTCGCGCTCGTGTCCGGCGCGGGATGGCATCCCGGCGTCATCGGTATCGTGGCGGGCCGTCTCAAGGAAAAAGCGGGTCGCCCCGCCATCGTCATCGCGCTGGATGAGGAGGGCACCGGCAAGGGATCGGGCCGCTCCATATCCGGCGTCGATCTGGGCGCGGCGGTGCTGGCGGCCAAGGATAGCGGCCTGCTGGTCGCGGGCGGAGGGCACGCCATGGCGGCGGGCCTGACGGTCGCGGGGGACAAGCTCGACGCGCTGGCCGACTTCCTCGACCAACGCCTTTCCGCTGCGGTTGCCCGCGCCCGCGACGACCGAGCGTTGATGCTGGACGCCGTGCTCGCGCCTGCCGGGGTCAATCCCGATTTCGTCGCGGCGATGGAGGAGGGCGGTCCCTATGGCGCAGGTTGGCCCGCGCCGCTCATCGCCGCCGGGCCGATGCGCGTCGTCCGGGCGGATATCGTCGGCAACGGCCATTTGCGCGCCATCATGGCGGGCGACGATGGCCGCTCGATCAAGACCATCGCTTTCCGCAAGGCCGAAACGGAGATGGGTCAGGCCATCCTCGCCGCGCCGCGCGACCGGCGTCTCTGGGTCGCGGGCCGCGCGAAGATCGACGATTGGGGCGCGCGCCTCGCCGCCGAACTCCATCTGGAAGACGCCGCATGGGCCGATTGAAACAAAGCTGCATTTTGATGACCTAAAGGGGTTGACCGCCGCGAAGCCAGCCCCTAATGCCCGCCTCGCTTCGCAGCGACGCCTGAGCGGAACTGCATGTGGCCCCTTCGTCTAGCGGTCTAGGACGCGGCCCTTTCACGGCTGAAACACGGGTTCGATTCCCGTAGGGGTCACCAAAATCCTCTCCCAGAGGGTTCCAGAAGATGCCGCAAGTGGCTGATTTCTGCGGTTTTTCGTGGTATAGGTATCCCATATGGAGCGGCTTCGTTCCATCGGATACCACCATGTTGATGGTATATCTGATGGTAGCGCGGTCCTCCCCTTGCAGGAGATACCATCATGGCGCTTACTGAGGTGGTGCCGCCTTCTTGGACAGTTTGGCGACTAAGTTAAGCTAATCCTGGTTGTCGTTCATGCCGCCTGCTTGATCATCAGATCATGGGGGGCATGCCCCCCATGATCTGATTGCCCGATCCGCCGATAAGCCTCGGTCGGGGTTCGCCCGGCTAGGCCCGAGTGCGGACGCTGGGTGTTGTAATAGGTGATCCACCGGCCAAGGCCAGCCTTCAACTCCGATCCGGTCTCGAAGGCATGGAGGTAGACGCACTCGTATTTCAGGGAGCGCCAGAGGCGCTCGATAAAGACGTTGTCCATCCACCGCCCCCGACCATCCATGCTGATATGGACCTCAGCCTCGCGCAGCACGCTGGTGAACGCAAAGCTGGTAAATTGGCTGCCCTGGTCCGTGTTGAAGATTTCCGGCTTGCCGTAGCGGGCCAAGGCCTCCTCCAGCGCCGCGACGCAGAAGCCGGCATCCATGGTGTTCGACAGCCGCCAAGCCAGAACCTTGCGGGTCGCCCAGTCCATGATCGCCACCAGATAGAGGAAGCCCCGGCGCATGAGGATGTAGGTCACGTCGGCACACCACACCTGATTGGGCCGCTCGATCGCCAGTTTACGAAGCAGGTACGGATAGACCCGGTGCTGCGGGTGCGGATCACTTGTACGCGGCCGCTGGTAGATCGGCGTCAGGCCCATCTTCGCCATCAGCCGCCGCGCACGACGACGGCCGATCTCGTGTCCTGCACGCCGCAGGCGCCGTGCCATCTGGCGGCTGCCGTACCATGGGCACTCCATGAACGTCTCGTCGATCACCGTCATCAGCGCCAGCGTCTCGTCCGTTTCCGGCACCGGCGCGTAGTAATACGACGAGCGACTGATCCGCAGCAGGCGGCACTGCGCCGAGATCGACAGGCGGTGGTGAGCAGGTTCGACCATCGCCCGCCTCCGGTCCACGCTCATCGACCGAAGGCTTTCGCTAAAAAATCCCGCTCCACGACCAGTTGCCCGATCTTGGCGTGCAGCTTTTCCACCTCGCTCTCGCTGACGGCCTTGGCCGCATCGTCGGCCCCCGAGAATGTGTTCGCCATCCCCTCGATCGCCTGGCGCTTCCAGGCCGCTATCATCGTGTGGTGGACGCCGTGCTTGGCCGCGAGCTCCGCCAGCGTAAGGTCACCATGGATCGCCTCCAGCGCTACCTTCGCCTTGAAATCCGCGCTGTAGCGCTTCCTCGTCGTCTTCATTCCTGTACCAATCCATCAGGTCAGAACCAGCTTAGCATCCTGTCCAGAAATCCGGCACCACCTCAG
>JASGDV010000105.1:0-2796 GCA_049841255.1 Sphingobium sp. | reverse complement strand
GTCGCCGTGATCGTGAAGCCCGCCGCCTGCAACGCCAGCAACACGCTGTTGATGTCCTCCGCCTTCGCCGCCGCCAGCGTCGCGCGGATCATCCCGTCGGCATCGCGCGACAAGGCGGTCAGCGACACGCCCGGCGCGTCCTGCATGGCGTTCATCAAGGCCCCAACCGGCGCGGTGAAGGCATAGCCCCCCGCCCCCCGCGCCGCGAGCTGCCGGTCCATCTCGCTCTCAGCCGCCGCCACATCGACGGCATTGGGCATGACTTCCCGCGCCAGAGCCAGACTCTCCGCATCCAACCGGCTGGCGGCCCCATATTCCTTCACCACGCCAATGACGGCGATCAACAGGCTGACCAGCAGCACCAGCCCGCTCCACAAGGCGATCCGCCCCAGCGCCTTCCGGTCCCACTCCCGCCGCGCCCGCTTCGCGAAATCGCCCTGCCGCAGGTTGAGCGGCGGCCTTTCCAGCGCCGCTATGGCCAGCGCCTCCACCTCCGCCGGGTCGACATCGCGCACCTGCGCCTCTCCGACGAGTTCCGGCAGCGCCATATCCTCGCTGAACGCCGCATCCCGCCCGCGCCATACCGCCACACCACCGACGATGCCGCGCCTGAAACCCTCCTCCGGCTCCGGCAGCAGCAGAGGCGCGGGCACGATCATGTCCGGGTCCAGCCCATGATGCTGCGCCCAAAGCAGCCAATGCTGCACATCGCTCCGCGCCGCCAGCGCGACCAGATGCGGCCGCGCCGGATCGTCATTCCCGTCCACCGCCGCGAATAGCTGATCCGCCGGGGCGATCCCGCCCGCCAGCGTCTCCAGCCGCGCCGCCGCCTGCCCCTGTCTTGGCGCGAGGTCAGGATACAAGGCCCAATGCAGCGTCACCAGCGCGGCGGGCGGCACCAGCATCACCGCCATGCCGGACGGCAGCTCCGCCAGTCCGCAAGCCGCAAGCCAGTTCGCCCCCGCGCCACGCTGCACCACCGCGCCGTCCACCACGCGCATCCACAGCGGTTCCGTCCCCGCCCCTTCGGGCAAAGCGACGATCAGGGCATCCTTCCCGCTCATGCGCCGCTGCCCCAACTGCGCCGCACCAGCATGGCCGGGCTTTGCCGGGCGTCGATCAGCCCGCGTTCCACCACCTGCGTTCCCCCGACATCCACCGCCACTTCCACCCCGAAAAATCCCGTCGTCACCTTGACCTGCCGGGCCGCTTCTTCAAGCGGATTGATGCCCAGATTCGATGGCCCGGCCCAGAACTGCACTACGCTGCCGTAGCCCTGCTCCGGCCGCTGCGCCAGCATTTGCCGCGCCTGCGCCACGCTCATCTGCCCCTGCAACAGCATGACCAGCAGCGGCGCCTGATCGGGCAGCAGCGTGTTCACATTGATCGGCGACAGATCCGCCGTCGGCAAAGCGCACACCCACGGCCGCGCCAGATCGTAGATGGCGGGCGTCACCCCGTTCACCGCCCGCAATTCGCTCGCATCCACCATGAAGCGGTTGGCGGTGCGATAGGGCCGCTCCGCCCGCGCATAAGTCTCATCCTCCGCCCCGCCCGGCTGCGGCGCGCTGTCGCTATCGATCCAGTCCGCCAGCGAAGCCGCCGCCACCTGCGCCTGCCGCGCATCGACGCCCAAAGCCTGCAACAGCGCCTGAAACTGCGACACCCCAATGGGCCGCACCTTCAGATTCGCCTCATTCTCTCCCTCGACCACGCTGTTGAGGTTGAAGCAATTTCCCCCATCGCTCACCCGCGCCGTCGCCACGCCGCCCGGCACCGGAATGTCGCGCGGCGCGCCCATCCAGCCGCCTGCCAGCGTCGTCCTGCCCGGATTGGCCGCGACCAGATCGCCGATCTTCAACCGCGCAATCTCTATCCCGGCATCGGCAAAGGCCCGCGCCTGATCGACCGCGCCGCCATTGCCCGTCATCCGCGTCGCCAGCGCCAGCCGCTCCAGCGCAGTGGAGGCCACCACCGCCATCACCGCCACCAGTAGCAGCACCGTCAGCAAGGCCGCGCCGCGCTCGCTGTCTTTCCGGGGATCAGCCAAAATCGCCCTCCCCCTGGACCGCCTGCTTCTCCGCCGGTCCCGGTCCCACCAGAAAGCGCAGCGTCACTCCCGGCTCGCCAGCGCGAGTCACCGTCATCTCCACGGCGCGCGGCATCAGGTCCGGCTGCGTCGGCGTCCATTCGTCCCGCCACTCGCCCTGCGCATTCCGAAACCGCAAGACCACATCCTCGACATGATCCAGCAGCGCCGCCGGTTCATCCCCCGCCGCGCCATCGACCTGCGCATAGGTCCGCCGCTCCAGCCGCCCCTGCCGCACCCAATATTCGACCTTCTGCAAGGAAGGCCGCCGCAGATTGCCCAGATTGTCCCACCCTCCACGCACGAATTGCAGGACCGGCACACCCTCCCCCTCCCGATGCGACCAGAAGGCAGGCGCGAGCGTCCCCGTCTCCGTGCGGCTGATGCGCGGCACCGCCTGCCCCAGATCGGCCGCCAGAGCGCCGCCCGCCCGCTGCACCGCCGCCAGATCGTCGAGCCGCGCCTTGACCTGCGCCTGCGCCGACACGCTATTGCCCAGCAACAACACGCCCGCCGCCGCCAGCATCGCGAAGATCATCAGCGCGACGAGCAGCTCGATCAGGGTGAAACCGCGCTCCCCGTTTTCAGACAGGACAGGGTTCCGTTCCCCCCCTCCATTCATGGCAAAGCGGTATTCCCCACCTCCGTTCGCTTCGAGCGCAGTCGAGAAGCAGGTGCGCGGCTTCTCGGCCTTGGCCTGTCCTGAG